>JBBAGE010000059.1:0-12947 GCA_041655055.1 Paracoccaceae bacterium | reverse complement strand
GCGCCATTATCGGCGGCATTGGCGCGCTGGATCAGCCGCTGCCGCCTGCGCGCAAGCGTTTCGTGGCGCTGCAACGGCTGCTGAGCGGCCAGAGCGATCATATCCGCATGATGCGCCGCGATGCGCTGCTTTCGGCGACGGCGGCCGATTTCCGGGCATTGGGGCAGGCGCTTGGCGATAGTATGGCGGCGCGGCGCGTGGTGGTGCTGGGCGGGCCTGCGGGGATCGACGCGGCCATGGCGGCGCGGCCGGGCTTTTTCACGCGCGCGCGGGTGTTATAGGGCCATCATCCGGGCAATGGCATCTGTCACGGCCTCGGTTATGCCGGGATCGCCCATCGTGTGGCCCGCCCCCTCGACCATCTGGATTTGCGCATCGGGCCAGCGGGCGGCCAGCGCAAAGGCCGATTTCGGCGGGCAAAGCAGATCATAGCGCCCCTGAACGATCACGCCGGGGATGCCGTGCAGGCGGTGGCAGGCATCCAGCAGCGGCGTTTCAAGGAAACAGTCATGGGCGAAATAATGCGCCTCCATGAACGGGGTCGATGGGATCGGGCACGTATGGATCGCGTGCGTATCCAGCCGCTGGGCCATGGGCCGATGCTGCGACAGCATCCGTTCGGTATCATGCCAGGCGCGGGCGGCGGGCAGGTGAATCGCGGGATCGGGATGCTCGATGCGCCGCCAATAGGCCGCAAGCGGGTCGGCGCGTTCGTCATCCGGCAATTGCGCCAGAAAATCGGCGTGCAGCCCGGGATGGAAATGCGCAAGGCCGGTGCCAAAGGCCCAATCCAGTTCCGCGCGCGTGCCCAGAAATGTCGCGCGCAGCACGATGGATTGCACCCGGTCGGGATGGGTGGTCGCATAGGCCAGCGCCAGCGTTGCGCCCCATGACCCGCCCACCAGCACCCATTGCGCGATGCCCAGATGGGTGCGCAGGCGTTCGATATCGGCAATCAGATGGGCGGTGGTATTGGCATGGCGCGCGCCCTTGGGCCGGCTGCGCCCGGCGCCGCGCTGATCAAGCATGACCACCTGTTGCACCGTGGTATCAAACAGCGCCAGATGGCCGGGCTGGCAGCCGCTGCCCGGCCCGCCATGCAAAAACAGCGCGGCAATCGGCCCCTGCGGGCCGTGGCGTTCGGCGTAAATCTGATGGCCATCGCCCACATCCAGCAGGAAACCGGATGCGGGCGCAGGGGTGGGGGCGTTCACGCTATTGGTCCTCTAGCGTGCCGCCAACCATGTTGCGATAGATAAAGCGGGTCTCGCCCTCGGCGGCTTCGGTCTGCGCGAGCTTGAAGATTTTCTCATGCATCGGCGACAGGCCACAGGCCGGATCGGTATTCGCGGCATTGCCGGTCAGCGCAAAGGCCTGACAGCGGCAGCCGCCGAAATCCTCTTCTTTCAGGTCGCAGCTACGGCAGGGTTCGGGCATCCAGTCGGTGCCGCGATAAAGGTTGAACGCGGGCGAATGTTCCCAGATCCAGGCCAGCGAATGATCGCGAACGGAATCAAATTCCAGCCCGGTGATCGATTCCGCCGCGTGACAGGGCAGCACTTTGCCCGAAGGCGAGATGTTGAAAAACTGCCGGCCCCAGCCGCCCATGCATTTTTTCGGGCGCGCGGCATAGTAATCGGGGATCACGTAATCGATGGCCAGAATCCCCTGCAGACGCGCGCTTGCTTCGGCGACGACGCGGTTGCATTCCTCGATCTGGGCTTCGGTCGGCATCAGGGCCGCGCGGTTTTTCAACGCCCAGCCGTAATATTGCACATTCGCCACCTCAAGCCGGTGGGCATCCAGTTCAACCGCCATATCGATCATTTCAGGCAGTTGATGCAGGTTCTGGCGGTGCATCACGGCATTGACCGTCAGCGGCAGGCCCAGTTCGCGGGTCCATTTCGCGGCTTCAAGCTTTTTGGAATGGCCGCGCTTATAGCCGCCGATGCGGTTCGCAAGCTCGGCATCGCTGCCTTGAAAGCTGATCTGCACATGGCTGAGCCCCGCATCGGCCAGATCGGCCAGCTTGTCGCGGGTCAGCATCACCGCCGATGTGATCAGGTTGGAATAAAGCCCCACATCGGTGGCATGCTGGATCAGATCGCGCAAATCGGTGCGCGCCGTCGGCTCGCCCCCGGAAAAGTGGATCTGCAACACGCCAAGCGCCACCATTTCATCCATGGCGCGGCGCCATTCATCGGTGGTCAGTTCCGCATTGGCGCGGTCAAGTTCGACCGGGTTGGAGCAATAGGGGCACTGCAACGGGCAACGATGGGTGAGTTCGGCCAGCACAGCGACCGGGATGCCATAGGGGGTCGATTTCGCAACCTCGAATTTGGCAAGCGGATCGTGCGATTGCGGGGGATCGATCATCACGTCAGTCATTTTGCACCTCGTGTGTTTGGTCGAGAAAGCCCTTGTCGGCCAGATCCTGAAGCATGGCGGCGACATCGGTGGCGATCTCATCTGCGGGGGCGGCGAATTTGGTGGCCAACACTTCGGCAATATCGCGCACGCTGCGTTTGCCATCGCAAAGCTGCAGCACTTCGACCGATATGTCATCGGGCGCCAGCACCCGTTCGGGGGCGAGCAGAATCCAGACCTGCCGGGTCTGATCAAAGCGCAGTTTCACATGCCGGGGCAGGATCGGGCGCACATCGGCCGTGACATCCAGCCGGCGGGGGCGGGCGGTCACGTTCATGCCCCGGCCTTGGGGACAAAGGCGCCCGGCGGTGGGAAACCGCTGACATAGGCGTGGTAAAGCGCATCAAGCTGCACCCAGAGCACGTTGGTCTTGAACGTCAGCGCATCGCAGACCTGCTGGCGCTGTTCGGGGGTGGTGGCGTGTTTCTTGACATAGTCCAGCGCGAATTTCGCATCGCGCGGGGCCTGTTCCAGGCGGCGCTGGAAATAGGTCATCACCTTTGGGTTGATGAAATCGTAATGTTCCAGCATCCCGGAAATGCGTTCTTCGTGGAGCCGCGGCGCGAAAAGTTCCGTGAGCGACGAGGCAATGGCCTCAAGCGGGGTTTTGGTGCCGACGAAATGCACATAGGCATCCACCGCAAAACGGGTGGCGGGCAGAATGCCGGCGGTGGATTCGACATAGGCGCGATCCAGCCCCAGCCCGTCGGTCAGTTGCAGCCAGCGTTCAATGCCGCCTTCGCTTTCCAGCGCGCCATCATGGTCTTCGATCCGATGGCGCCATTCGACGCGGATTTCGCGGTCGCGAAACCGCGAAATGACCACCGCATCCTTTAGCGGGATCGAGGTTTGATAGTAATAGCGGTTCAGCGCCCAGGCCTGCACCTGACCTTTGTTCAGCTTGCCGCCATGCAGCAGGTTATGGAACGGATGCAGGTTGTGATAGCGGGTCGCGCCGATTTCAAAAAGCCGCTTTTCCAGCGCCTCGGCACTGTCGAGGGGGGGCTGCTCCGTGGTGGTGACGACCTGATCCAATGTCATAGCTTAATCTCCTCGCCTGCGGCAGGAATATGCCAACCGGCCTTCTGCAGTTCCTGACGCTGTGGCGATTCGGGCAGATGCACGGGGTTTGAATTATTGATATGGATGAACATCTTGCGTTCGATCCCCAGATCCTGCAGGGCCGCGATCGTGCCATCGGCGCCATCAATCGAAATATGCCCCATCCGCTGGCCGGTTTTCTTGCCCAGCCCCGCGGCGATGATTTCATCATCGCGCCACAGCGTGCCGTCGAAAAACACCAAGGGCGATCCCTTGATCCGATCCGCAAGCGATTGGGGCACGGATCCGGCGGCAGTGATCACAAAGAACCCGTCGCCCCCGTCGCGGTGGCGGATATGCAGGCCCAGCGTATCGCCCGGCGCATCAAGGCTTGGGTCGCGTTCGGACCCTTCGAGATACCATGCGGTTTTGCCGGGCACCTCGAATGCCTCGACCATCAACCCCGAGGGGGCGCCATCTTGCAGCAGCGGTTCGAACGGCTGATCGATCACCATGGGCCGGCGCGGCACCAGATCGCGGTCAAGCACGTTGAAAATGCTGTTGTCATTCAGGGTCGAGAGCACCCTTTCATGCCCGTAAACCGCAAAGGGGCTGCCTTCGCGCAGCGACAGCAGGCCGGTTACGGCATCCACTTCGCCATTGGTCAGGATCACCCCGGCAATGGGGCTGTGGCGCAGTGCATCGGGATTGGGATGCAGTTGCGGCGTATCGATGATCTGTTGGCGGATATCGGGCGAGGCGTTGACCAGAAACCAGTTCCGATTATCGGCGCTGACCGCGATCGAGGCCTGGGTATTGCGCAATTCGGGGCGCTGCCAGGCGGCCTTGCAGGTATCGCAGTTGCAATTCCACTGCGGAACCCCCCCGCCCGCTGCCACCCCCAGAACGACAATGTTCAACATAGCAATTCTTTCAGGGATATGTGACAGGGACGGAGGGAAAACATTACTTCTGCTTGGCGCAGGCGTACATGTTGATTTCCATGCCTACTGCAACTTCGGCAATTTTCGGTGCTTTCCAAGCCATGTTTTCTCTCCCATTGAGTTACAGCGGTATTGCTGTAGGGATGAGGTTAGCGGTGCGACCATTTTTCGCCACCTATCGTTGCGATAGGCATTTTTAATAGCTAGTCGGTTTCCGTCAAAAACGGCGGCGCAGGCAGGAAATGCGGGGGTTCGTGGTTGGCGGCCACGTCAAGCAGGGCCTCGATCAGCGCCGAATAGGGTTGCAGCCGGGCATATTGCGATGGCAAAACCGCCACGATCTTGCGCGGGGGAAAGCTGACGGAATAAAGCCGCACGCCGTTCAGCGTCTGCCCGCCCGCGACGCAAGACAGCGCCGGCACCAGACAGACCCCCAACCCCGCACGCACCATTTCCAGCGCCACTTCGAAACTGCGCGCCTGCATGAAGGACCAGTTATCGGGCACAAGTTGATCATACCAGGCCTGCACCCGGCGGGCATGGGTGGTGCCAAAGGCAAATTGAATCGATTTGTTCAAGATCGCCTGCGCCTCGGGTGCCAGATCCTGTGTCGGATCGATCACGCCCTCAAGGCACAGGCTTTCGGGCACGGCCAAGGCATAGTGATCCTCCATGATCGGCACCTGCAGGAACCCGGCGCTGGCGGGGGCGATCGAATTGGCCGCGATCAGCCCCAGATTGATCCGCCGGCCATAAAGCAATTCCAGCACATCGGCCGGGGCGCTTTCGTGGATGTCATAGTCGATCTTGGGATAGGCTTCGTTGATGCGCGCCATCGCCTGGGGCAACAGCACCCGCAAGATCGAGTTCAGCCCCGCAAGATGGATCGTCTGGCGTGATCCGTCCGCGATTTCGGCCAGCCCGTCTTCCAGTTCCTGCATGCTGGCCAGCACCTGTTCGACCCGGCGCAGCAAATAGCCGCCCGCCTCGGTCAGGAACATCTTGTTCGAGCGGCGTTCAAACAATTGCGCGCCCACCGTTTCTTCGAGGCCGGCGATATGCTGCGACAAGGACGGCTGCGCCAGCCCCAACTGTTTGCTGGCGTTGGTCAGGCTGTCGGAATGCGCGACCGCCCAGAAAGCCCGCAGCCTGCGCAAGGTGATGCCGGAATCTTCGCGTCCGATGCGCCGGATGATCTTGGCATCGCGCATGAATTCGGCCTCGGGTTTTTCATCGGATTGCATGCCACTCTCTTCCTTCGGATTCCGCCTTCAGGCGCCTGGGGATGCGCACCGAGTTTCTAGCCATGGTTGTAATGCTGCACGGATACATAACTGCGGCGCCGCCGTGCGCGAGTGTGGGCGCAATCAATCGCGATTGTCGAGCACTTCTTTTGCCAGCCGAAACCATGCGTATTTCAAAGGGTTTCGCGCGCAGGTTGCCGGATTTCCGCGCAATTGACGCATCGGCAAGAAACCCCGGCGCGTTATGCTTGCCCAAGCATTTCGCTGGCGCCGGCGCGCGGGACAGGGTTACAATGGCGCACCAAATCGACGCGTGGGATCAACCATGCGTTGTGTAACGTTGCGATCAATGGGAGGAAATCCTGATGCATAAGACAACATTTGCGGTGCTGGCGATGGGGCTGGCCGGTGCTGGCGCAGCACATGCGCAATCGCTGACCGAGGTCTGGAATGTCGGCGGCTTTGCCTCGCCCGAATCGGCCTATTTCGATGCGGATTCGAATCAGATTTTCGTGTCGAATATCGGTGAATTCGATGTCGAAGACGGCAAGATCTCGCTCGTATCGGCCGAGGGCGAAGTCCTGAACGCCGATTGGGTCACCGGGCTGACCGACCCCAAGGGCATGGGCGCGCATGGTGGCAAACTTTACGTCGCCGATGCGACCGGTGTGCATGTGATCGATATCGCATCCGGCACGCTCGACACCACCATCACCCTGCCGGGCGCGATGTTCCCCAATGATGTGACCGTCGGTTCCGATGGCACCGTCTATGTCAGCGAATTCTTTGGCGGTGGCATTTTCCGCATCACCGATGGCGAGGCCGCTTTCTGGATGGAGCCCGGCTCGCTGCCGCTGCCCAATGGCTTGCTGGCCATGGATGATCGCATGATCGTGGGGTCATTTGGCGATGAAATGGGCGAAGGTTTCAGCGTCAACAACCCCGGCGGGCTGCTGGCCGTCGATTATGAGACCGGCGAAGTCACCGAGCTTGCGAATGCCCAAGGTGTTGGCAGCATCGACGGGGTGATCGCGCTGGGCGATATGATCGTCTATAATGACAACCCCACCGGCCAGATTTTCGGCTGGGCGAATGATGAAAACATCGTTCTGGGCAATGCCGGATCGGGTGCGGCCGATATCGGCGTGATGGGCGAGGTGATCCTTGTGCCCAACCTGAATACCGGTGTTCTGACCGCCTATACCTACGAATAAGCGATCACAATCGCCAAGAAAAAGCCCCGGACGCAGCCGCGTCCGGGGCAATTTGTTTGGCAAAGGGCCGATCAGGCCGATTGGCCAGCCATGGCCGATGTGCCTTGCGCGGTGGCGCCGGGCAGGGTTTCGTTGAACCCTTCGTAATCATTGGCCGCCACATCGTTACAGATTTGACGATAGGCACCAACGCCGCCGATATAGGGCATGAACACCCGCGGTTTGCCGGGAACGTTCGCGCCCAGATACCACGAATTCACGGAATCGTCAGTGTGGAGCGACATCTTGGCCACTTCGTTCACCGTATCGACCCAGTCATCCTGTGCCTTCAGATCAGGTTCGACCGCGACGACACCTTTTGCATCCAGCTTTTCGATATAATCGGTGACGAATTCGACATGCTGTTCCAGCGAAGTGGTCATGTTCGACAGAACCGAGGGGCTACCCGGGCCGGTGATCATGAACATGTTCGGGAAACCATGCGACATCAGCCCAAGATAGGTGCGCGGCCCTGCGGCCCATGCTTCCTTGAGCGTGTCGCCACCGCGGCCCTTGATGTTGATGCTGGTCAGCGCGCCGGTCATGGCGTCGAACCCGGTCGCGAAAACGATCGCGTCGAATTCGAATTCCTGTTCGCCGGTGCGCAGCCCTTCGGGTGTCAGTTCCTGAATCGGGTCTTTCTTGACGTTGATCAGCGTCACGTTATCGCGGTTATAGGTTTCGAAATAATCGATATCGATACAGATCCGCTTGGTGCCGATCGGATAGTCATAGGGTTTGAGCATTTCCGCAACGGCGGGATCTTTGACGATCTCATCGATGCGGGCGCGCATGAATTCGGCGGCGGTTTCATTCGCCTCTTTATTCGTGGCGATATCGGTGAACACGCCCAGCATATCGGCGCCGCCACCTTCCCAGGCCTTGCGATAGGCGGCTTCGCGTTCTTCGGCCGAAACCTCCAGCGCGGATTTGGTGGGCACGGGGCGCGGCATACCGCCGGCAGACCAGCGCGCAGCTTCGCGCAATTCGGGGTAGTTCGCTTTGACCTCGGCCACATATTCGGGATCGAGTTTGTGGTTTTGCGCCGGCAGGCTATAGTTCGGCGTGCGCTGGAACACGGTCAGATGTTTGGCCTGTTTGGCGATTTGCGGAATGGCCTGAATGGCCGACGATCCGGTGCCGATGATGCCGACGCGCTTGCCGGTGAAATCAACACCTTCATGCGGCCACTGACCGGTGTGATAAACATCGCCCTTATAGCTGTCCATGCCCTTCATATCGGGCATGCGCGAATTGGAAAGACAGCCGGTCGCCATGATCAGATACCGGCAGGTGACATTATCGCCCGCATCGGTCGTGACCGTCCATTTATTCGTCGATTCATCGAAAACCGTTTCAGCCACGCGGGTATCGAATTTGATATTGCGGCGCAGATCCAGCTTGTCGGCGACGAATTGCTGATATTTCAGAATCTCGGGCTGGGGCGAATAGCGTTCGGACCAGGACCATTCCTGTTCGATATCCTTGTCGAATGAAAACGAATAATGAACGCTGTCGGAATCGCACCGGGCGCCGGGATAGCGGTTCCAATACCAGGTGCCGCCGACATCGGAACCGGTTTCAAATGCCTGAACGCTCAGGCCCATTTTGCGAAGCCGGTGGATAAGATACATCCCGGAAAAACCGGCACCAACGACAACCGCGTCAACCGATGACGGGGTGGCTTGTTTTTGTTTTGCTTGTGCTGCGGACATTACTGAACCTTTCCAATCTGGTGATGTCAAAGCCCTGTGGCGCGAGGCGCGCGATCGTCAGGGAAGAATCATGGGTATGGCCGGGCGGCCATTCGTGCAGTTCAGGCCAGATATGCCGCGGGACACGACGCGCGCGAAACCGCGGGTCAGTATCGACAGGGGCAGTTCCGGCCTGGTCTCGTCAGTTATGTGCTACGTGTTTCTCCAATCCTTTCCTCCCTGTGGTGAAGATGACGACACTATCGCCCCCTTCGATTCCGACATTTACGGATTATTTCCGCCTATGGATGATGTCGGATACATCGCGTGTATTTTTGTTATGCGTTGCGATGACTTTTTAGACTACGCTGACTTTGTCCAATGAAAAGTGGAAAAGCCGCCAGAAACCTGTTCTTTCATGCCAAAATGGGTATAAGCGGTCAAGAGTAAGGGGCAGATCGATGAAGATCGAGGCATTGCAAAACACGCAGGTGTCAACCGCCAGTATGCGTAATATGGCCCATGTTCTGGTCAAGGAAGGGTTGGATCTGACCAAGGCCTTGCGTGATGCGGGCGTGGGGGCGCAGCTTCTGGCCGATCCGGACGGGCAGGTCGATGGCTTGACCGAATTGGCCTTTCAGCATGCCTTTATCGAACAGACCAAGGGCCGGCCCGATCTTTGGGTCAAGGTGGGGCAGGGCTACCGCATCTTGCATTACGGTGTGGCGGGTCTGGCGGCGATGACCTCGCCTGATCTTGATGACATGTGCCGCACCTCGGGGCGGTGGCGGCCGCTGTTTTTCACGCTGGCATCGGTGCGCCCGATCGAAAGCTATGGGGTGATCATCGGTTTTGAATTCGATATGACCGAAGTGCCCGAATTCTTTCGCGAATTCACGATATATCGCGATATCGGGGCCTGGCTGACTTTTACCAAGGATCTGGGTCTGCATGGGCTCAAGGCCGAAATCGAAGTGGTTTATTCCGAACCCGAAGGCTGGCGCGGGCGCAATATCGAATTGCCCGACATTACCTTTGATGCCGCGCGATCCGTGATTGTCTGGGGGCAGGAAAACGCGCTGCTGCCGTTGCCCTATGCCGATGCCATGCTGCATGAAAGCTATCTGCGCCAATGCGACGATATGGTGCGTGCGATTTATTCGGCCAATAGTTTCGTGCAATCCGTGATCGAGGTTCTGGCCGCTACGAATGAGGGGCATTCGATTGAAACCACATCGCGCAAGGTGGGCGTGTCCAAACGCACATTGCAGCGGCGGCTGAATGAACACAGCCTGACCTTTCACGATTTGCTGGGCACCGTGCGCGCGCGACAGGCGCAGGAATTGCTGACCGCATCCGAATTGCCGATTGCCGAAATTGCATGGCGGATGGGCTATGCCGATGCCACGGGTTTTTCCCATGCCTTTCGGCGCTGGACGGGGCTATCGCCGCGTGCATTTCGCAAACGCCAGGATGGCGCGGCCGAGGGGGCGCCGTCCGATCAGGGCTAGCGCCGCACCGCCGGGGTTTCGATCGGCAGGCCGCGCCCGCGCCACGCAAGGTAAAGTTCCAGTTCCTGATAGGCCTGCGACCCGGCAGGCTCGGGGGCGGCGCGCAGCGACGTGTTGCACCATTCAAACATCCGGTGGCGCGATCCGACATCATCCCACAGCAGCCGGTAAATCGGAAAGCCGTTGATCTGCCCCTGGCTAAGCGTATCGCCGCGCAGTTTCACGCCGGCATTGTCTTCGTGGCAATGCGCGCATGACAGATCAAGCTGCCCGCGCCGCGCATAGAAATAATCGCGCCCGGATTCGAACGCCGCCTGCGCCGGGCCGCTGATATCCACATTCATCGGCATGCCGTGCGATTGCGCCGATACATAGGCCGTCAGCCCCAGCAATTCGGGGGTTTCATAGGCAAAGGGTTCGGCCCCCATGTGATCGGTCAGCATGGCGTTGATTTCGGTTTCCAGATTGACGACCTGCCTGGCATCCGCATCAAAAACCGGATAGCGGGCGGCCACGCCGCGCATGGATGTGGCGGCATCGCCGTGGCACGAAGCGCAGGATTGCCCCGCGGCCCCCATCGGCGTGGACCAGAGCCTTTCGCCCTGATCGACGATGAACTGGCCGGGGTTCAGAAAGGTATCATCTTGCAACGCCCGGGTTGGCGGCTCCATATAGAGATAGCCTGATCGGGCGTTTTCCACCTCATAGGCGTCGGGCGGCAGCGCGCCCTGGGCCAGCAGCGCCACCGGGATTGCAATCAGCGCCAGCGGCGGCAAACGGCGCAACATCACATTTCCTCCAGCGTCAGCAGATAGGCCAGAACATCCTCGATCTGTTGGGCGCTATAGATCGGCGTGCCGGCATAGGGGGCATCGACGCCCACCAGCCCATCCACAACATAGTAACTGGGCATCATCGTATCGGGAAAGATCTGTTTGGAATCGACCAGCCGCAGCCGCAATTCACCCGCGCCTGTGCGGCTGGCGATCCCATCCAGCGGCGAGCCGATTTCGCCCATATCGGGTTCATCCGCGATCGGCAGGACGTGACAGATCAGGCAGGACACATTGTTCATGTCGCTCACCAGCGCCAGCCCGCGTGCGGGATCGCCGGGTTCGGTGCCCGCCAGCGGCGCATCGATCGCGCCATCGCGCACCACATAGGGCACAAGATCTGCCCCCGCCGCAGGCCCGCCGATCAGGGCAAGCCCAAGGATCAGCGCCCGCAAGATCACGCGAAAATATCGCTGGTCAGATTGGCATACCAGCTTTCGGCATAGGCGGCTTCGCGGGCGCGGAATGCGGCATCGGCGCCGCGGGGGCTGACCCCGCCGGAATCGGGCACGCCGATGATCGCGCCGGTCGCGTCCACGCTGTAAACCCCGGCGACGGAAATGCCGTAATCGGGCGCAAGCAGGCTGTAGCAGGTATTCACAAAGCTGAGCGTCGGCGCATCGCCCCCATCCAGCAGCGCGGCGATGACATGGGCGCAGGCGCGCCCCTGGCTTGAGGCGCTGAAACCCGATTTCGGCATATCGCCCGCGATGACCGCATCGCCCAGAATGTGAATCCCCGGTGCTACACGCGATTCAAACGTATGCCCATCGACCGAACACCATTCGCCTTCGCCGGTCAGCCCGGCATCGAACACCAGATCGGCGGCGCGTTGCGGCGGGATGACATTGACGACATCGCCGGTGAATGTCTCGAACCCGGTATCAAGCGTCATCGTGGCCGGATCAACCGCCATCACCCCGCCGCCCATGCCAAAGGGCACCCATTCGATCAATCCGGGATAAAGGGTCTCCCACCCCTCGATAAACAGGCCCTGTTTGGAAAAATCGTCCTTGGCATCAAGGATCAGGATCTTTGACCGCGGCTTTTCGGTTTTCAGGTAATGCGCGATCAGGCTGGCGCGTTCATAGGGGCCGGGCGGGCAGCGAAACGGGTTGAGCGGGGGCGCGATGATCACCGTGCCGCCATCCTCCATCGCGACCAACTGGCGGCGCAGCAATTCGGTTTGCGGCCCGGCCTGCCAGGCATGGGGCATGATTTCCGCCGCTTCGCGGCCATAACCGGTCAGCGCGCCCCATTTGAACGCGATGCCGGGCGATAGCACCAGCCGGTCATAGCTCAGATCCGACCCATCGGCCAACCGCAGGCTGTTGGTGTCGGGTTCAATGGCATCGACATTGGCGATGACCACCTCGACGCCTGCGGCGCGCAGCCCGTCGAAATCATGGGTGACATCGCCGATCTCGGCCAGGCCGCCCAGCACCTTGTTGCTAAAGGGGCAGGTGACGAATGTGGGGTTGCGGTCTATCAGCGTGACATTCAGCCCGGGGGCGATACGGCGCAGGGTGCGTGCGCAACTGGCGCCCCCGAAACCTGCGCCGACAATCACCACCCGCCCGCTTGCCTGCGCGAACAAGGGCCCCGCGAAAGTGGCGGCAAGCGTCGCCGCCCCGGTCAGTTTCATCAGATCGCGTCTGTTTGGTCTGTGCATGATCGTGCTCCGCCAATGCGTGCCGGTGTGTCATTCCCACTGTGCGATAAGGGTTGCGAGCGCGTCGATCTCGCTATCGGTCAGGCCCTTGGCCAGCCGCCCCATGATGGTGTTTTCGCGCCGGTCTTCGCGAAAATCCAGCATGGCGTTGGTAATTTCTTCGGCGCTATGCCCCGTCAGCGCGGGGATATCGCCGCTGCTGCGCCCTTCGGTGCCGTGGCAAAGGACGCAGCCTTGGGCGAGCAATTCGGCTGGCGCGTCTTCGCCCGATACTGGCGCCGTGGATGTTGCGGCAAATGCCCCCGTCAGCAGCAGTATCGAGAGAATA
>JBBAGE010000058.1:0-13075 GCA_041655055.1 Paracoccaceae bacterium | reverse complement strand
GCAACCGAGGCCGAAGGCGCGCAGATCACCACGATCGAGGGGGCCGCCGCACCCGATGGCACGCTTTCGCCGGTGCAACAGGCGTTTCAGGATCACCACGGGCTGCAATGCGGTTTTTGCACGCCGGGTATGGTGATGGCGGCAACGGCGCTGCTTGCGGAAAACCCCCGCCCCTCCGAGGCCGAAATCCGGCATTACCTGATGGGCAATATTTGCCGCTGCACCGGATATCACAATATCATCAAGGCGATCATGGCGGCCTCTGGGCAGGATGTGACGCAGATCGCCGCCGCTTAGCCCAGCCCGAGGAACAGATCCCATGTATGAATTCGAACTCGAACGGCCCACACGGCTTGCGGATGCGATCGCGGCGCTGGGCGAAGGCGATGCGCAGGCATTGGCCGGCGGGCAGACATTGATCCCGACGCTGAAAGCGCGCCTTGCCATGCCGGGGCGTCTGATTGCGCTGTCGGCCATTCCCGAATTGAAAGGGGTGCGCACCAGCGACGGCATGCTGATCATCGGCGGCGGCAGCACCCATGCGCAGATCGCGCGCGAGGCCACGGCCTATCCAGCACTGGCCGCGCTTGCGGGCAATATCGGCGATCCGGCGGTGCGCAATCGCGGCACGATCGGCGGATCGCTGGCCAATAACGATCCATCGGCCTGTTATCCGGCGGCGGTGCTGGCATCGGATGCGGTGATCGTCACGGATCGGCGCGAAATTGCGGCGGGCGATTACTTTCAGGGGATGTTCACCACCGCGCTCGACGAAGGCGAACTGGTCACCGAACTGCGCTTTCGCATTCCGCAGGCCGCGCATTACATCAAGTTTGAACAGCCCGCATCGCGCTTTGCGCTGGTGGGGGTGTTCGTCGCGCGCCATGGCGACGGGGTGCGGGTGGCGGTTACCGGTGCCTCGAACGAGGGCGTATTCCGCTGGTCCGAGGCCGAAGAGGCCCTGACCCGCGATTTCAGTGCCACCGCGCTGTCGGGCTTGCAGATGAAGGCTGATGGCATGATCGACGATATGCACGGCAGCGCCGAATACCGCGCGCATTTGGCAGGTGTGCTGACGGCCCGGGCGGTGACGGCGGCGGCATGAAGGCGGATCAGGGGATCATTGAAACCGCGATCTATGCCAAGGATCTTATCGCTGCCGAGGCGTTCTACCGCGATATTTTCGGGCTTGAAACCGTCGTCAGGCTCGAAGGTAAATTCGTATTCATGCGCAGTGGTCAAAGCATGCTTTTGATCTTTGACCCCGATGAATCCGCCGCTGAAAACCCCAAGAACCCGATCCCGCGCCATGGCGCCAGCGGGGCCGGGCATTTTTGTTTTACCGCCGCGAATGCCGATGAAGTTGCCCGATGGCGCGATCATTTCATCGCCCATGGCATCGCGGTCGAACATTATCACATCTGGGACGAAAGCGGCGCGCATTCGGTCTATATCCGCGATCCCGCTGGCAATTCGGTCGAAGTGGCGGAACGCGCGCTCTGGTTCCGGGGCTAACGTTCGCGCGGATCCCATTTTTCGGGCGGCACGTCGCGGCGCATCAGCCGCAGCGCCAGCCCAAGCGCCACACCCACACCAATTGCCAGCGCCAGATCGGTCAGCACCGTCAGCGTCATGGTCAACAGCAACAGCACCAGATCGGACCGCCGCCCCGCCAGATAGCTGCGCCATTTCTGCGGCTCGGCCATATTCCACGCCGTCAGTATCAGCAGTGCCGCAAGCGCGGGCATGGCCATATTGCCCGCAAGCGGCGCGGCCAGCATCATGATCGCCAGAATGGTCAGCGCATGGACGATGCCCGCCACCGGTGTCTTACCGCCAGCGCGCACATTGGTGGCGGTGCGGGCAATTGCCCCCGTGGCGGGAAGTCCGCCAAAAAGCGCCGATCCGATATTGGCATAGCCCTGGGCCAGCACCTCGGCATTGGGGCGGGTGTTGCCGCCGATCATCCGGTCGGCCACCATGGCCGACAATAGTGATTCGATCCCCGCCAGAAATGCGATGATCAGCGCCGATGGCAGCAGTGCTACCAGCCGCGACAGGCTGATGTCGGGCGGCGCCGGCAGGGGCAACCGGTCGGGCAGGGCGCCAAAACGCGACGTGATCGTATCCACCGGCAGGCTGGCCAGCACCACAACCGCCGATGTGATCGCCACGGCCACGATCAGCCCCGGCAGTTGCGGCGCCGCGCGCCGGAACGCCACGATCAGCCCCATGGTGGTCACCCCCACCACAAGTGCCGCTGCGTTCAGCGTATCGCGTGCCTGCCAGAGCACGGGCAGTTTTTCAAGAAATGCCGCCGGCACATCCGTGACCTGCAGCCCCAAAAGATCCGAAATCTGGCTGGTGGCAATCACGATGGCAATGCCGATGGTAAAGCCGTTGATCACCGCCTCGGGCACATAGCGGATCAGATAGCCCACCCGCAAAAGCCCCGCGATCACCAAAAGCACGCCCGCCATCAACGTGGCCAGCACCAGCCCGTCATAGCCGTGGCGCGCGATCACACCGTAGACCACCACGATAAAGGCACCGGTCGGGCCGCCGATCTGCACCCGGCTGCCGCCAAACGCCGAAATCAGCATCCCCGCCACAATGGCTGTGACCAAACCGGTTGCAGGCGGCGCCCCCGATGCGATCGCAATCGCAAGGCTGAGCGGCAGCGCCACCATGGCCACCGTGATCCCGGCCATCAGATCGGCAAGAAATTGCGCCCGCGTATAGGCGCGCAACGTCGTAAGCAGTTTCGGACGCATCGCAGACTCGGTCATATGGGTGTAGCCCACCCATATACCCCGCACGCCAGATTTACGAGCATGAAAAACCCCGCATAGCCAAGCCATGCGGGGCGAAATTCCAGTCGGGGTGCGATTATTTCGTGATCGGGTTGATCATCATCACCATCTGGCGGCCTTCGAGCTTGGGAATGCTTTCGGCTTTGCCATGTTCCTTGGTGTCGTCGGAAATGCGTTCCAGCAATTTGCGGCCAAGTTCAAGGTGGGCCATTTCACGACCGCGAAACCGCAAGGTGACCTTGACCTTGTCGCCATCGTCCAGAAACCGCATCACGCTGCGCATTTTCACATCATAGTCATGCTTGTCGGTGTTGGGCCGGAATTTGACCTCTTTCACGTCGATGACTTTTTGCTTTTTGCGGGCTTCGGATTCGCGCTTTTGCTGTTCGAATTTGAATTTGCCGAAATCCATGATCTTGCAGACCGGGGGTTCGGCATTGGGCGAAATCTCGACCAGATCGAGGCCGGCTTCGGATGCCAGCACCATCGCGCGCTCGGGGGTGACAACCCCCAGATTTTCACCTTCGGCGCCGATAAGCCGGATTTCGGGGCCACGAATGCGATCATTGACGCGGGGGCCTGTCTCACGCACCGGCGGGGCGTTATGGGGTCTGCGGGCTATGGTGATGATCCTTCCATTGTTTCACAAGTCTGAGGCCTGAAAATACGGCCAGAACGGCAGATTTTCAACCAGATAGTTGGTCCTTATGCGCGATAGTTGGCGCAAGCCCGCGCGGATGTTACACTCGCGCGCACTGATGCTTCCCTTCCGTAAAGTCGCATGCCATAGCGGCAAAATAGGCGAAATGATTTGCCTGACAGACGAGGACATAAAAATGAACAGAACCTGGATTATAGCACTGGCGGTTATTGTCGTCGCAATCGGGGTCTATTTTCTCTACTTCGCGGCCGAGGACGATGTTGTCGTCGCGCCTGCGCCTGCCCCGGTTGAGGCACCCGTTGCCGAACCAGATCCCATTACCCCCGAGCCCGAAGAGCCCGGCCCCGCAGATGCCGCCGCCCCCGAAGAGGCCGTGGCCCCCGAAGCTGATGCGGCACCCGAGGCAGTTGCCCCCGAAGCGGACGCCGCCGCCGAACCCGATGCCGCCGTGGTCGATGGTGACGATGATCTGGCCGAGGATACGACCTCTGGCCCCGAAGAAGTGACCACCACCGACGAAGTTCTGACCACGGATGGTTTTGATTTCGAACGGGTCCGGGCGATGATCGAAGCGGCCCCCGTCAGCGAAGAAGAAAAAGCATCGCTGATCGCAGCACTTGAGCGCACGCAAGACAGCCCCGCGCTGCTTGAGCCGGTGCTGGAACAGGTTCGCGCGCTGCTGGGTCTGTAATCAAAAAAATGCGCCGCGCGGGGGAACCGCGCGGCGTTTTTCAATGGCAGGTCTATGGGTTAGCCGACGAAGGCCTTTTCAACCACATATTCCGCCGGATCGGAATTCGCGCCTTCGCGCAGGCCGAATCCTTCCAGAACCTCTTTGATATCCAGGTTGAAGTTCAGCGATCCGCAAACCATGCCGCGATCGGTGGCAGCGTCTATCGGCGGGATGCCCAGATCGGCAAACACTTTGCCCGAACGCAGATTATCTGTGATCCGGCCCATGGCGGGGGCGGTTTCGCGGGTGGTCGTCGGGTAATAGCGCAACCGGCCCGCGACCATTTCGCCGATCAGCGGATCTTCTTCCAGTGACGCGACCAGTTGGCGGCCATATTCAAGTTCCGCCGCGTCGCGGCAGGTATGCATCATGATCACTTCGTCATAGCGTTCATAGGTTTCAGGATCGCGCATCAGCGACGCAAAGGGCGCAATCCCAGTGCCGGTGGCAAAGAACCACAGCCGCTTGCCCGGCAACAGCGCATCAAGCACCAGCGTGCCCACAGGCTTGGGGCGCAAGATGATTTCATCACCGGGCTGGATATGTTGTAATTTCGATGTCAGCGGGCCATCGGCGACCTTGATCGAATAAAATTCCAATTCCTCATCCCATGACGGCGAAGCGATGGAATAGGCGCGCAGCAGCGGTTTGCCGTTTTCGCCCGTCAGGCCGATCATGACGAATTCGCCGGACCGAAACCGCAAGCTGGCCGGGCGCGTGACCCGGAATGAAAACAGCCGATCCGTCCAGTGCTGCACGGAAGTCACGATCTGGGTATCGGGTTTGGTCGGCACGGCACGGGTTACGGCGGCAATTTCGGTCACGGGTGTTTGCTCATTCATGGCGATATCGGGCCGGTCTTTGGCCCCCTCTGTCAGATGTTATATATGGGGCGTTGGCGATCGGGTCTAGCCGCGAAGCCGCGACTGATAGTCATGGGCACGCCAATTCGCGCGCGCCATCCATTGCGCCTGCGGCTGGCGGGCGGCCAGATCATCGGAAATTTCGACCTCATCAAAGCCTGCGCGGCGGGCCATCGTATATTGATCGGCAATCACATGGCCGCGCGCGCGCAGCCTGCCGGTAAATCCCGCCTGCCGCAACAGCCGCGCCAGCGTAAAGCCGCGCCCGTCGTTGAATGCGGGAAAGTCGATCACGATCGCCTGCGCCGCGCGCGCGATATCGGGCAACAGCGCCGGATCGGTGTCGGGCGCAAGCGCGATGATTTCGGTGCCGCCATGGACATCGGATGCGGCGGGAAAGCCGGGGGTGAAATCATCCGGCCCAAACCCGGTATCGGTGACGATCACGCTCATGCAGCGTCTCCTTTTGGTTGGGGGCCCCGGACGGCTTTGCCATCGACGAAGTGAATCCCGCATTCTTCCTTGTCACTGCCGCGCCAGCGCCCGGCGCGGGGATCTTCGCCCGCCGCCACCGGCGAGGTGCAGGGCGCACAGCCGATCGAGGGATAGCCGCGCGCCACCAGCGGATGCCGGGGCAGGCGGTTGTTGATGATATAGTCATTCACATCCCCCGGCGCCCAATAGGCCAGCGGATTGACCTTGATACGGATATCGGCCTCGTTTTCAAAGAATTCAAGGGTCTTGCGGGTGGTGCCCTGAAACCGCTTGCGCCCGGTGATCCATGAATGAAAGGGCGCGAGCGCGGTTTGCAGGGGTTCGGTCTTGCGCAGATCGCAGCAGGCATCGGGGTTGATCTGGTGCAGGCGGTTATCGCCATCCTCGACCGCCAGCCGCGCGGGGGCGGGGCGGATACGGCGCACATCGGCCAGATCCAGCCGCTCGATCAATTCGCTTTGATAGGCGATGGTTTCGGGAAACAGCATTTCGGTATCGACAAACAGCACCGGCGTGTGCCGCGCCATGACCGAGATCATATGCAGCAACACCACCGATTCCGCCCCAAAGGACGATACCAGCGCGATATCGCCCACCTGTTCATCCGCGAGCGCGCGTTCCAGCACCGAGGTGGCGGAATGGTGACGATAGCGCGCATTCAGCGCGGTGATCCGTTCATCCACCGTTTCGCCGCGATGCCGATAGGCCAGCACTGCGGATGTATCATGCGGCATTGGCTTTCTCCTGTGCGGCGGGATAAAGTGCTGCCTTGAACGGCGCTGCGCCCAGACGGCGGAAGGTTTCGATAAAGGGCTCATCGCGGCTGGCACGCAGATCGAGATAGGCGGTCACCAGCCGTTCGATCGCGGGCACGATTTCATCATAGGCAAAACCCGGCCCGGCCCGTTCGCCCAAAGCGGCGTTTTCTGTGCCGTCACCGCCCAGTGTGATCTGATAATTTTCCACGCCCGCGCGGTCGAGCCCCAGAATACCGATATGACCCAGATGGTGATGCCCGCAGGCATTGATGCAGCCCGAAATCTTGATCTTGAACGCGCCGATATCGTGTTCAAGTTTCAATTCGTCAAAGCGGGTGGCGATCTGTTGGGCGACGGGGATCGAACGCGCGGTGGCCAGCGTGCAATAATCCATGCCGGGGCAGGCGATGATATCGCTGATCAGCCCGATATTGGCCGTAGCAAGCCCCGCGGCCTTCAGCGCGGCATGCACCGCCGGCAGATCGGATTTATGCACATGCGGCAGGATGACGTTTTGTTCATGGCTGATGCGCAATTCATCATGGCCATAGCGGCGCGCCAGATCGGCCATTACCCGCATCTGATCGGCGGTGGCATCGCCCGGCGTCGCCCCATGCGCCTTGAGCGAGATGGTCGCAATCGCATAGCCGGGCGCGCGATGCGCGGCCAGATTGGTATCGGCCCAGGCGCGAAACACCGGATCGGCGGCATAGGCGGCATCATAGGCATCCACCGGCCGGTTTACCCAGGCGGGCGGGGTGAAATGCGCCTCGATCTCGCGCAGCAATTGTTGATCGACCCCGCCAAAGGTAGAGCGGATCATGGCAAAGCGTTCCTCGGTCAGGCGGCGGATTTCGTCGATCCCGTGTTCATGCACCGTGATCTTGATGCGGGATTTGAACTTGTTGTCGCGCCGCCCCAGCAGGTTCCAGACGGAAACCACCGCCTCGCAATAAGGCAGCATGTCTTCGATCGGCACGAATTCATTCAGCACCTTGCCGATCATCGGTGTGCGGCCCAGCCCGCCGCCCACGATCACTTGCACCCCCAGTGCCCCGTCGCGGCGCAGCAGCGCCAGCCCGATATCATGGGCGCGGATCACGGCGCGGTCATGTTTGGCCCCGGTCACCGCGATCTTGAACTTGCGCGGCAGGAATTGAAATTCGGGGTGGTCGGTGGACCATTGGCGCAGCAATTCGGCGACGGGGCGGGGGTCGGTCGCCTCGTCCGCTGCGGCGCCAGCGAAATGATCGGCGGTCACGTTGCGGATCGTGTTGCCCGAAGTCTGGATCGCATGCATTTCCACATCGGCCAGCGCGGTCAGGATCGCGGGCACATCGGGCAGTTTTGGCCAGTTGAACTGGATATTCTGGCGGGTGGTGAAATGACCATAGCCCTTGTCCCAGGTTTCCGCGATATGGGCGAGCTGTTCCATTTTCCGCGCATTCAGCGTGCCATAGGGAATGGCCACGCGCAGCATATAGGCGTGCAGTTGCAGATAAAGCCCGTTCATCAGCCGCAGCGGGCGGAATTCATCTTCGCTCAGCGATCCATCGATGCGGCGCGCGATCTGGCCGCTGAACTGGGCCACGCGGGTGCGCACAAAGGCTTCGTCGAATTCGTTATACTTATACATCTGCTGTAATCTCCACCTGCTTGCCGTGGGGGTAGTTGGACGGGCCTGCGGCGCGAAAGGTTTCGCGAAAATGGGTCGAGCGGGGGCCATCGGGGCCGGGGGCGGCATCGGCAAGATAGGCGCCCACCACCAGCGGATCGGCCAAGGCTTCGGCCAGTTGGGCCTCGGCCTGTGCGGCGTCTTCGATCAACCGGGCATCACGCAGACAGCGCACCCATTGCCCGTCATGGCCCAGATAGATCACATCGCCTTCAAGCAGGGCATTTGCGGTAATGATCTTGGGGGTAAAGACGCGCGACATGGGGCAATCCTGAATTTGTGTATTTTCAGCCTGTAATATAGAATGTTGTTCTGATATCTGGCTATACGCTGGGGGGAATAAGGATATATGTTCCGCTATGCCGCGCGGCGCGAACGCTTGTCCTGCGAATGCAAGGGAAACGAAGATGACAGCCCAACTTGACGCCATTGACCGGAAAATTCTGATCGAACTGCAAGAGGATGCCGGGCAGTCGCTGGATGTGATCGCGCGCAAGGTGGGGTCATCGAAAACCCCGGTCTGGAACCGTATCCGCAAGCTGCGCGAAGCGGGCGTGATCGGGCAGCAGACCGTGATCCTTGATCCGGAATCGCTTGGGCTTGAGGCATGCTTTTTCGTGCTGATCCGCACATCCGAACATGAGGCAAGCTGGCAGGAAAAATTTCTGCACGTGCTGCGCAGCCGCCCCGAGGTAATGGAAGCGCACCGTCTGGCCGGTGAAATCGACTATATCCTGAAAGTGCGGGTGAAAAATGCGCGTGCTTATGACGCATTTTATCAGGCGCTGATATCCGAGGTGCGGATTTACAACGTGACGGCCTTGCTGTCGATGGAACAGATCAAATCCACCACGATCCTGCCCGTTCCGGCACAGGGCTGAGGCCGAATCACATTCCCGGCATGATTGTGCGCGTTTACGTGATGCAGCGCTGGGTAAATCATCAGGATGTCTGAATGCTTAAAATTTTGGCAATCTTGGCCTGAGCGGGCGCAGAAAATATCGCGCCGGTTGTATTTTGTCACATCAACGACGCCGGCACGCCGAAAAAGCGGCATTTCATGCTAAAGTCGTATTGGGCCTATTGAGGGGTTCCAAATGCCCGATCCGAGTTTGATCGGGCGTGATTTCAGACGGAAGCCAGCCTTCGGGCATTGCAATGCTTACGACGGCTTATTTTGTGTAATTATCGCTTATGCAAGCGGTGGATGGTGAGGCGTCGATACCACGATTGGTTGCTTTTGGAAGACGATGAAAATCTGACAAAAGCAGCGTCATTGATACACGTTCTGCCTCTGCGCAGGAGGAGCGATCCAATTGCGCAGAGGTAATTTCATTCATCCCAGCGGTCGAAAATTGAATTCCTGACCTGATCTGATCCCCGAAGGCCAGCGGGCGGTGACCGTTTTCGTGCGTGTATTGAACCGGAACGCGTCCGGGCCATGTTGGTTCAGATCGCCAAAAACCGAACGTTTCCAGCCACCAAAGGAATGATAGGCAAGCGGCACCGGAATCGGCACGTTGATACCCACCATCCCGACGCTGACACGGGCGGCGAAATCGCGGGCCGTATCGCCATCACGGGTAAAGATCGCGGTGCCATTGCCATATTCATGATCGGTCGCAAGCGCGAGCGCGTCTTCATAGTTCGCCGCGCGCACCACCGACAGGACGGGGCCGAAAATTTCCTGGCGATAAATCTCCATATCGGGGGTAACATGGTCGAACAGATGCGGGCCGACGAAAAAGCCATCCTCATAGCCCTGCAGGCGAAAATTGCGCCCATCGATGACCAGTTTCGCGCCCTGATCCACGCCGCTTTGCACAAGGCGCCGGATATTGGCCTGTGCCGTGGCCGATATCACCGGGCCGAAATCGACATCCTCGCCGGCGCTGTAGGGGCCGACCTTCAGCGCCTCGATCCGGGGGATCAGACGGGTGATCAGCGCATCGGCCGTGGCCGCGCCCACCGGCACGGCCACGGATACGGCCATGCAGCGTTCACCCGCCGCACCATAGCCCGCGCCGATCAGCGCGTCGGCGGCCTGATCCAGATCGGCATCGGGCATGATGATCATGTGGTTTTTCGCGCCGCCAAAACATTGCGCGCGTTTGCCCGTGGCCGCCGCGCGGGCATAGACATGGGCGGCAATCGGCGTCGATCCGACAAAGCTGACGGCCGCAATGGCGGGATGTTCCACCAGCGCTTCGGCAATGGTGTGATCGCCGTTGATCACCTGTAACACCCCCGCGGGCAGGCCGGATTCCACCAGTAGCGCCGCCAGCATCAGCGGCACCGAGGGTGCGCGCTCGGATGGTTTGAGGATGAAGGCATTGCCCGCGGCCAAAGCCGGGCCGAATTGCCACATCGGGATCATGGCGGGAAAATTGAAGGGCGTGATCCCCGCCACCAGACCCAGCGGCTGGCGCATGGAATACATGTCGATCCCCGGCCCGGCGCTGTCGGTATATTCGCCCTTGAGCAGATGCGGCGCACCGATACAGAATTCGATCACCTCAAGCCCGCGCTGGATATCGCCGCGCGCATCGGCCAGCGTCTTGCCATGTTCGCGCGACAGGGCCTCGGCCAGCGGGGCCATGTCGCGGTCGATCAGCCGGGCAAATTCCATCAACACCCGCGCGCGCCGTTGCGGATTGGTGGCCGCCCAACCGGGCTGGGCCGCCTGTGCCCCCGTGATCGCGGCGTCAAGCGTGGCGGCATCGGCAAGCGGCACATGCGCCTGCACCGCGCCTGTGGCCGGGTTGAACACATCGCCAAAGCGGCCCGAGGCGGCGGGATGCGCGCGCCCGTTGATGAAATGGAATAGCTCTTGCATGGGGTCTCCTATTTGGGGGCAGGATAGTGCCGCCATGATGCGGGGCAAGGGCAAACGGGGCTCGTCAAAGGCGCAGACTGACCTATCTGTGACTTGACAGCTCTGCCGATGCAGGGCGACACTGCGACAATAGGTCACACCAAGCGTGAGGAGGTCAGGAATGCTTGTCAGTCGAATTCTTCAATCCAAGGGCGATGAACGGGTTTTCATGGTCGCCCCGCAGGCCGAAATTGCCGAGGCGGTGGCGCTTTTGGCCGAATACCGGATTGGCGCCCTGGTCGTGGGCGAACCGGGCAAGCCCCCTATGGGGATCATTTCCGAGCGCGATATCGTGCGCGAATTGATGGTCGGCGGCAACGCCTGTCTGCGTCATCCCGTTCGCGATGCCATGAGCAAGCGGATCATGACCTGCACCTGTAACGAGCGCGCCGACACCGTCTTGCAGCGCATGACCGATGGGCGGTTTCGCCATATGCCGGTGATGGAGGGGCGCGAGATGGTCGGGATCATTTCCATCGGTGACGTGGTCAAGGCGCGGCTTTCGGAACTGGCGATGGAAAATGACGCGCTAGAGGGAATGATCGCCGGCGGCTATTAAAATTAACGCAAGCCCTTGCATCTTGGCGTGTAATATTGTTGCGTGCGCGCGAAAATCAGGAGCGCCCGCATCATGCATATCGGCTTATACCCCGGCACCTTTGACCCGATCACCTTGGGGCATACGGACATTATCAGGCGTGGTTGTGCGTTGCTGGACCGGCTTGTCATCGGGGTGGCGGTCAATCGCGACAAGGGACCGCTGTTCTCGCTCGAAGAACGTGTGGCGATGGTCGAGGCCGAATGTGCCAGCCTCGCCCAAGAAACGGGCTGCGAGATCGTGGTTCATCCCTTTGACAATCTGCTGATCCAGGCGGCCCGCGATGTGGGGGCGCAGATGATCCTGCGCGGACTGCGGGCAGTGACGGATTTTGAATATGAATATCAAATGGTTGGGATGAACCGGGCGCTTGACGATAATATCGAGACCGTTTTCCTGATGGCCGAGGCGAAATATCAGGCGATCGCGTCGAAACTGGTCAAGGAAATCGCGCGGCTGGATGGGGATGTGACGAAATTCGTTTCGCCAAACGTGCGCGCGCGGCTTCTGACGCGGCTGGGCAAGGGCTAAGGGCGTCAGCCATTCTGCCAGTCTGGCAAGCCCCGCCCGGGGTGCTTTTTGTGGGTCAGAGCAAATCCGGTCAGCTTTATAGGCTCGCCGTTCAATTAACGTTTTACAGCCTGTGACGTCGCGCCCGGCGGCACGCCGGGCAGGCAGGTTGTCCCGCTCGATTCCGTCCAAAACAAAAACCCCGCCGGGTGGCGGGGGTTTTCGTTTACGTCTGTCTTTGCCTCAGAGGAATTTGCCCATGGCGACGGCGGTATCGGCCATGCGGTTGGAAAAGCCCCATTCGTTGTCATACCAGGTCAGGATACGCACCATATTGCCATCCAGAACCTTGGTTTGATCCAGCGCAAAGGTCGAGGAATGCGGATCATGGTTGAAATCCACCGACACCAGCGGCTGATCGGTATAGGCCAACACCCCTTTGAGCGGGCCATCAGCAGCGGCGATGATCGCGGCGTTCACCTCATCGACCGTGGTGGGGCGCGCGGCCTCGAACGTCAGGTCAACAACGCTGACATTCGCCGTGGGCACGCGGATCGACACACCGTCGAGCTTGCCGTTCAACTCCGGCAGCACCAGACCCACGGCCTTGGCCGCACCCGTGGATGTCGGGATCATGCTCATCGCTGCGGCGCGCGCGCGGTAGAGATCCTTGTGCATCGTATCCAGCGTCGGCTGATCGCCGGTATAGGCGTGGATCGTGGTCATGAACCCCTTCACGATGCCGATGGAATCGTGCAAAACCTTGGCCACCGGGCTTAGGCAGTTGGTGGTGCATGATGCGTTCGACACGATCACGTCATCGCCGCTAAGGACATCATGGTTCACGCCGTAAACGATGGTTTTATCCGCCCCGTTCGAAGGCGCGGATACCAGCACCCGTTTCGCGCCATTGCCCAGATGGATCGCAGCCTTTTCGCGGTCGGTAAAGATCCCGGTGCATTCCAGCACGATATCCACATCGCCCCAGGGCAGTTCCGCCGGATCGCGCAGCGCGGTTACCCGGATCGGGCCACGGCCTGCGTCAATCGTGTCGGCGGTGGTGGTTACGGTGCCGGGAAAGCGGCCATGCACGC
>JBBAGE010000057.1:0-13304 GCA_041655055.1 Paracoccaceae bacterium | reverse complement strand
ATCTGAATGCTCCGTCAGTTGTGGCTCATCGCCTTTACGTCTTCGAGATCGCCGGGGATGTTTTCCCAGGCGGGCAGATCCGTGAACCGCCAGCGCGAAAAGGCCGCCAGATCGATCAGATCCTGATCGGTGACACCCATCGCGATGCCGGTCATCGTCCGTTGGTTCGATGGCAGGGGCGGGCGAATACCGTCGCGCACCACATGCAGGAAATTGCGCGCATCAGGCGCATTCATCGCCGCCGTCAGCGCCAGCGATGCGGGTTGCGATTCCGCCACCCGTTCCTTGTGACAGCGCGAACATTCGCGGGCGAACATTTCTTCGCCGCGCAGCAAGGCCGCATCGGTGGGGGCGTTTTCGCCGCCGGCACGTTCGGCCTCGCGCCAATCCTTGGCCTCGGCGCTTTCCATTGTCATGGTCGGTTCGCGTTCGGGCGTGATCGCGGCCAGATAGGCGGCGATGGCGTAAACGTCGTCTTCATCCACATCAAAAAGATGGTCGATGATCGGCGCCATCGGGCCGGCGGCGATGCCGTGCTTTTCGCTCCAGCCGTCGAACATGTAGTTCACGTAATCATCCATTTCCCATGGCATGGGCGAGATCGAATAGCTGGCCAGCGGCGGCACCCACCAGCCTTCGGCCTCGGCGCCGCCCATCGGCATATCGGCCTTGACCGCGCCAAAGGCATTGCGCGGCGTGTGGCAGGCGCCGCAATGGCCCAGCCCCTCGACCAGGTATTTGCCCCGGTTTTCTTCGTCATTCAGCGCCGGATCGGGGGTAAAGGGGGTCTGATCCAGAAACAGCAGTTTCCAACCCGCCAGAACCGGGCGGAAGCTGAACGGAAAGGGCAGCTCGTTGGCCGGCGGCGTGTTGGCAACGGCGGGCTGGCTCATCAGATAGGCATAGATGGCGCCGATATCTTCGTCGGTGACCTTGGTAAAATTGTCATAGGGAAACGCGGGATAGAGGTGGTTGCCTTCGCGGTCGAGCCCCTGTTTCATCGCGCGCCGGAATGCTTCCTCGGACCAGGCGCCGATCCCGGTTTCAACATCGGGCGTGATATTGGTGGAATAGAGCGTCCCGAACGGCGTGGGCAGCGGCAACCCGCCGGCATTTTCCTGTCCGCCGCTGGCGGTGTGGCACACGACACAATCGCCGGCCGAGGCCAGCATTTCGCCACGATCGACCAGATCGCGGTCAAAGCTGGCGGGGTCGGGGGGGGCGACTGCGGCAATCGTGGACGGGCTGACCGCCCAGAGATAAGCCCCGGCGGCCCCAATGATACCAATGACCACCACGGCGGCCAGAATACGGATTATTGTCATTCTTCTTCCTGTTCCCTCAGCCTGTATGCGCGTTTTCGCGCCCGGGTCAGCGATAGCCCCGGTCTTTCAGAAAATCTTCGACTGTCATTATCATGGCCTCGCCCGCGCGGGCATAACCGCTGATCCAGGCGGCATCTTGCGGGGTTACGTCGCCCCCGGCATCTTGCATGCGCAAACGGGCCTGTCGGATCATCCGCTCGCCCTCGTCAAGCATGCCTTGAATGACCTGCAGATCATTTTCGGGGATGATGCCAAGCCCGCCCATACCCCCCAGACCGCCAGCCACCGTGCCGAGCCGCGACAGCGCGGCATCGATATCGGCCTGCGGCTGGAATTCCTGCGCGGTTGCGGTGACCGGACCCGCGAGCAAGACAGCCATCATGCCGCAGATACATAGCCATTTTTGCATGATATCCCCCCGGTGAATCGCCGCTTCGCGGTCGTGGCGCATTTACGCCGCGCAAGCGTAAAGCAAGTATTCCATAGAATACAGCACAACCCTACCGGGTTGGTCATTCGAGTTTTCAATTTAATACATTACAAAACACCGCGAACGCATGGTGTAGGCTTTTGCCTAAGGCCTCGGATGGGCCCCGATTGGCGTCAGCAAAACAGCCAGCCGGGGTTCTCAGAGCGTCTGGGAGGCACCAGCCCCGCTGGTCACGTTCAATGGGAGAATATCACATGGCGATTACGCTTAACGTCAACGGAACGGATCGCGAGATCGACGTTGATCCGTCCACCCCGCTGCTGTGGGTGCTGCGCGACAACTTGCAACTGACTGGCACGAAATATGGCTGCGGCATCAACAGATGCGGCGCCTGCACGGTGCATGTTGACGGGCAAGCGATTCGCTCGTGCAACATTCCCGCATCGCGGGCGATCGGCACCCAGATCACCACGATCGAGGGCCTGTCCGAGGACAGCACCCACCCCGTGCAGCTTGCCTGGCAAGAGCTTGAGGCCGCGCAATGCGGTTTCTGTCAGTCGGGTCAGATGATGGCCGCTGCCGCTTTGCTGGCACAGCGCCCCAATCCGTCCGACCGCGATATCGATCAGGCGATGGATAACGTTTGCCGCTGCGGCACCTATCTGCGCGTGCGCAAGGCTGTGCATCGCGCCGCCGAATTGCTCTGAGGGAGGACCAGACAATGGGAGAGAATATTAGTTTCAAGGTGCCCAGCCAGCCGGTGATCATCAACCGCCGGCATTTCGTCATGACCACCGCCGTTGCCGGCGGCGGGCTGATGGTGGGCCTTGTGCCGGCGGGCAAAGCCGGCGCCGCCAGCACCGATCCGCAGCCCTGGGTTCAGGGCGAGGGCACCGAATTCACCGCAATGCTGTCGATCCTGCCCGACAACACCGTGATCGTGCGCGGCACCACGCCCGATATGGGCAACGGCACGTTCACCTCGGCGCCGATGATGGTGAAAGAGGAACTCCACGCCGATTGGGATCTGATCAAGGGCGAATATCTGCCGGTTGCCCGTGATATCAAGGATGGCGGCATGTATTCCGCGCCGGGCTATCTGACCTATTTCAGTGGCCGTTCCACCGGTGGCGAAGCGCAGGAAATGATCTTGCAACTGGCTGCCAGCACGCGCGAGCGGCTGATCCACGCCGCGGCCAACCGCTGGGGGGTCGAACCCTCGGGCGTTGTGGCGGAAAACAGCATCCTGACCAATACGGCCAACGGCGAAACGCTGACCTTTGGCGATGTGGCCGCCGATGCAGCCGGGATCGAGCTTGAGCAAGAGCCCGCGCTAAAAGACTACAAGGAATGGACCTTCATCGGCAAGGAAACCCCGAAAAAGCTGCAATTGCCGCTGATCCTGAACGGCAGCGCGGTTTACGGGCTTGACGTGCAGGTGCCCGGCATGCTGGTCGCCGCTTTGCGTCAGTCGCCGGCACATGGTGGCCGGATCATCAGCGTTGATGCGGATGCGGTCATGGGTATGCCCGGTGTGCGTCACGTCGTCGTCGTCGATCCCGACGAAGTCCGCCCCGGTCTGCCCGAAGGCCAGCGTGCGCCATTCGGCCTGTTTGCAGCCAATGCGGCGCAGGCGGCGGTGGCCGTGATCGCCGATCACTATTGGCAGGCGCAGGCCGCACTTGATGTGCTGCCGGTCGAATGGGACGATGGCGAAGGCGCGCAGTGGGAAAACACCCAGCAAGTCTATGACGCGCTGAATGCGCTGGTCGAAAACCCGGTTGAACCGAATATCGTGGTCAACCAAGGGGATGCGGCCGGGGTCATTGCGGCGGGCGCTTCGGCTGAATCGCAATATCTGACGCCCTATATGGAACACTTCAACATGGAACCGCTGAACGGCACCGCCCTGGTGACCGAAGACCGGGTTGAAGCATGGCTGCCCACGCAGCATCCGCAACAGGCGCTGTTTGTGATCGGCGATGAAACCGGCGTTGCACCGGAAAACATCGACGTGCATCAGACATGGATCGGCACCGGCTTTGGCCGCCGCGTCTTTGGCGATGATGTGCGCATGGTCGCCGCCGTTGCCAAGGCGGTTCCGGGCACACCGATCAAGGTGATCTGGTCGCGCGAAGAAAGCATGCGTCAGGGCCGCTTTCGCCAGATCATGGCCGGCAAACTGACCGGCAAGGTCGATGCCGAAGGCTATCCCGAAGCCTTGCATATCAGCACCGCAGGTTCTGGCCCCTCGACAACGGGTATTGCGGATTCGCCCTATATGACGGGCATTCCCAACTATCTGGTGCAGACCCAGAACTTTGACACCAACCTGAAAACCGGCCCATGGCGCGGCCCGGTCTTCAACTCGAACTGCTTCATGCTGGAAACCTTTGTCAACGAAATGGCCGAGGAAGCCGGGATCGATGCAATCGAATACCGTCGCAAACTGCTTGCCAACTATGAGGACAGCAGCTGGATCAACCTGCTTGACGAAGTGGCCGAGAAAGCCGGTTGGGGCAGCGAACTGCCGTCTGGTCAGGCGCAGGGTGTGGCGATCGGCAACTGGGGCATGGCAGCCCGGCAGGAAGGTGGCCCGACACCGCTTTCCGGCACCACTTGTGCTGTCATCGTTACCGCCGAAATCACCCGCCGCGGCGAGATCCTGATCCCGCGCGTGGATGTGGCGGTCGATACCGGCAGCTATTTCAACGCCGATGCGATTGCCCAGCAGGTCGAAGGCGGGGTGATCCTGTCGCTGGGTGCGGCCTATCACGAAGAGCTGAACATCAACAACGGTCGCGTGGTCGAAGGTAACCTTGATACCTATAACCTGATGCGCCAGAATGACCCGCTGTTGCCGCTTGAAATCCATACGCACCTTGGTGCCATGGTGGGTGACTACCGTTTCTCGGAAATCGGCGAACCGCCGATGGGCCCGCCGCCGCCGGCACTGGCGCATGCGATCTACAAGCTGACGGGGACCTGGATGCGCAGCCATCCGTTCAGCAAGATCCGCCTGGGCTGATCAATAATATCGGATGGGGGCGGCACGCCGTCCCCATCCCCCATAGTCGGAGAGGGTCTTGCCGCGCAAGTTAACGGGAATTACCAGACGGCATTTCGCAGCCGGTTCGTTGGCACTCTTGGCCGCGCGACCGGCTTTTGCTTTGCCGCGCGATGTCGATTACGCATTGCAGCAGGATTTTGGCCGCATCACCCCGGCCGAGGGCGCGATCCATCTGGATCTGCCTGATTTCACCGATGCCGGCACGACGGTGCCCATCACCTTTTCCGTAGATAGCCCGATGACCGAGGATGACTATATCCGCCGCGTCGTGATCTATGGCAGCCGCAATCCGCGCCCGCGATTGCTGACCGTGCAGTTCCATCCGCTTGGCGGCGTGGCCGAGTTCAGCACCCGCCTGCGGCTTGAGGGGGCGCAGACCATCACCGCGCTGGCCGAATCGTCAGGCGGCGAATATTGGCGCAAGGATCAGCATGTGGGCGTCACCTTTGGCGCCTGCGCCACAGTGGGCGAGGGCGATGGTTTGCCCGCCGATTGGGAACCCAGCATCCGCGTATCCGTGCCCCCCACCGCGACCGCGGGCGAACCGGTGGAAATCCGCACCCTTATTTCGCATCCGATGGAAACCGGGCTGCGGCTGAACCGCGCGAACCAATATGTGCCGCTGCGTATCATCGAACGTTTTACCTGCCGCGTGAACGGGCAGATCGCGATCGAAGCGCTGCTGGAACCCGCGATTTCGACCAATCCCTATCTGGCCTTTCCGCTGATCGCGCGCGAATCCGCGACGCTGGATTTTGAATGGCTCGACACGACCGGCGCGCTTTATACGGAAACGGCCGAACTTGTCGTAAGCTGATCGCCCGCTGCTTTCGGTTGCTTGACCGCCCCCTTCATGTCAGAAATCATCTGGTGCAGCTTGGCGCGGGCAGGGCATCCTGCCCGCCAAGGTCATTGGGAAATTCAATACGTGATATTGGTATGCTTTGAATCCGAAATTCAGCATATCTGTTGGGGGTTAGCGGGGGCGCGGCGCGTCATTGCGGTTACCAATACACACGATTGTCCCCCCGCAAGAGAGAGTCGGCATAATGAATATCAGCTTCAAGCAGATGCAAATCCTGAATGCGGTGGTTGTCACCGGATCGATCAGCAAGGCCACGCGACTGACCAACCTGTCACAGCCGACAATTTCGCAGCAGCTCGCCAAGATGGAGGAAGAGCTTGGAACGCAATTGCTGCACCGCAACCGCTCGACCGATCTTGAACTCACGCCTGCGGGGGAATTCTGGTATCGATCTTCGCGCGAAATGCTGGCCATGATGAACGAGATCGAGGCCAGCCATAACCGCAATTACATCGGCGACCGGGTGGCCCTGCGCTTTGGCACCTCGCCGTCGCTGCGGCGGCTGATCATGAATGCCGCCGCGCGGATCGCGGTGGAACAGGATAATTTCGGCCGGTTCGATTTCGTCCGCGCCCAGAATTCCAGCGAAATCATCGAAATGCTGTCGCTGCACCGCGTCAATTGCGGCGTGGTCAGCGAAGCCAGCATTGCCGATTGCCGCGCCAAACTGCATGTCGTGCCGCTGTTTACCGACCGGATCGCCTGGGTCGTGCCGAAATCCGTGCCCCATGATGTCATACGTAAAACATTGCAAAGCGGACGGATTCCCGACAATAGCCATCCGGCGCTGGCGCGTTGCGTGGATCTGAGCAGCATCATCCCGTGGCATCGCCGGTCCGAAGCCTGGTATCGCACCCATATCCCCTGCGCCGTGCCCTTTTTCAGCGGCATGTCCAACCAGACCGCGATTGATTTCGTGGCGGCCGGGCTTGCCACCTGCCATGCGCCGCTATCGCTGATCCCCAATCTGCCGGCCGAGGTGTTTGAACATGTGCAGTTTTTCGACACCCGCGAAATTGCCCGCGAAACGGTGTTCGTGATGCCCCGGCATCTGATGTCCTTGCCGGCCTTTTCGCGGTTTCAGGCGGCCTTGTGCGATTACATCATCAATGAATATGCGCAGGAAATGACGGCAAACCGGCTGCAGCCGATGCCGCAAGCGAATTGATTCCCGGGCGCCGCGCGCATAGGTAATCGGGACGCCCGCAGTCAGGAGTCCGCCATGAGCACCGCACAAGTCCGGCTTTCGATCGAAGGGATGACCTGCGCATCCTGCGTGGGCCGGGTGCAAAAGGCGCTTGGTGCCGTGCCGGGGGTGCAACAGGCACAGGTCAATCTGGCGTCCGAGACTGCCGATATCCGCTTTGACGCGCCCGCCGATTTGGGGGTGATCACCGATGCGCTGGCACGCGCCGGTTACCCCGCGCGCGAATCCAGTGTCGAACTTGAAATTGAAAACATGTCCTGCGCATCCTGCGTGGCGCGGCTGGAACGGGAATTTTCCGCCATCCCCGGGGTGCGCGACGCCCGGGTCAATCTGGCGTCGGAAACCGCGCGGATCACCTATCTCGATGCGCAGGTGCGCCCCGATGATCTGTTGCGCGTGGCTGCCGGCGCGGGCTATCCGGCGCGGGTGGCATCGGGTGTATCCACCACGCATGACCGCAAGGATGCCGAGGCCCGGGCGCTGGCCCGCGATCTGGCGATTGCGGCGGTTCTGGCGCTGCCGGTTTTCGTGCTGGAAATGGGCGCGCATATGATCCCGGCCTTTCATCATTGGCTGGGCGAGGTGATTGGCCAGCGCACCAACTGGCTGATCCAGTTCGCGCTGGCATCCATGGTGCTGATCTGGCCCGGGCGGATATTCTATCAAAAGGGCTTTCCGGCACTGTTGCGCGGCGCGCCGGATATGAACAGCCTTGTGGCCGTGGGCACCAGCGCCGCATATCTTTATTCGGTGGTGGCGACATTCCTGCCGATGCTGCTGCCCGCACAGGCGCGCGCCGTTTACTATGAGGCGGCGGTGGTCATCGTGGTGCTGATCCTGCTCGGCCGGATGTTAGAGGCCCGCGCCAAGGGCCGCACCGGGGCCGCGATCCGCAAGCTGGTAGGGCTGCAACCGCGGATCGCCCATGTCGAACGGGGCGGGCAGGTGGTTGATCTGCCGATCGAACAGATCATCGTGGGCGATGTGATTCAGGTCCGTCCGGGCGAGCGGATCGCTACCGATGGCGCGGTGCTGGATGGCACGTCCTTTGTGGATGAAAGCATGATTACCGGCGAACCCGTGCCCGTGGAAAAGGGCGCGGGGGCCGAGCTTGTGGGCGGCACGGTCAATGGCGCGGGCGCGCTGCGGATGCGCGCGACCAAGGTGGGCGGCGATACGATGCTGGCATCCATCATCCGCATGGTCGAGCAGGCCCAGGGCGCGAAATTGCCGATCCAGGCGGTGGTGGATCGCATTACCCTGTGGTTCGTGCCCGCCGTGATGGCGGCTGCCGCGCTGACGATCGTTGTCTGGCTGATCTTTGGGCCATCGCCGGTGCTGACCTATGCGCTGGTGGCGGGCGTGTCGGTGCTGATCATCGCCTGCCCCTGCGCGATGGGGCTTGCCACGCCCACATCGATCATGGTGGGCACCGGGCGCGCGGCGGAAATGGGCGTGCTGTTTCGGCGCGGCGATGCGCTGCAAAGCCTGCAGGGCGTGCGCGTGGTGGCCTTTGACAAAACCGGCACCCTGACCGAGGGCCGGCCCGTGCTGACCGATCTGGAACTGGCCGATGGATTTTCACGCGCCGAGGTGCTGCGGCTGGTGGGCGCGGTGGAACAGTTGTCAGAGCATCCCATCGCGCGCGCCATCGTCAATGCCGCAGGCGCCGAAGGTATCAGCCTGCCCGAACCCCGCGATTTTGCCTCGATCACCGGATATGGCGTGCGCGCGCAGGTGGACGGGCATGATATCCTGATCGGCGCCGACCGGCTGTTGGTGCGCGAAGGCATCGCGCTTGGCCCGCTTGCGGATGCGGGGCGCGCGCTGGGGCAGGCCGGGCGCACCCCGCTTTATGCCGCGATTGACGGGGTGGCGGCGGCGGCGATTGCCGTATCCGATCCGCTGAAACCCATGACGCGGGGTGCGATTGCCGCGCTGCATGATCTGGGGCTGAAAGTGGCGATGATCACCGGCGACAATACCGCCACGGCCCATGCCATCGCGGGCGAACTGGGCATCGATCACGTCGTGGCCGAGGTTTTGCCCCAAGGCAAGGTCGAGGCATTGGATGCCCTGCGCGCCGCGCATGGGGCGGTGGCCTTTGTCGGCGACGGGATCAACGATGCCCCCGCGCTTGCGCATGCGGATGTGGGTATTGCCATCGGCACCGGCACCGATATTGCGATCGAAAGCGCGGATGTGGTGCTGATGTCGGGCGATCTGGGGGCGGTGGTGAATGCCTTTGCGATATCGAAACGCACGATGCGCAATATCCAGCAAAATCTGTTCTGGGCCTTTGGTTATAATATCGCGCTGATCCCGGTGGCGGCGGGGGTGCTTTACCCGGCATTCGGGCTGTTGCTGTCACCGATGCTGGCGGCGGGGGCGATGGCGCTTTCCTCGGTTTTCGTGTTGAGCAATGCGCTGCGGCTGCGTTTCGTGCGCGCGCTCGAACTGCCGGGCGCGGGCTAAGATCATGCGCACCAAGGCGCGCATGATCCCGACGAGCAGCGTTCAAACCATCACTTTGGGGAAGGTTTTCATGGCCGCCACCATGCGGGCGCGGCCATGTTGGTTATCACGCGGCCGCCGTTTCGCGTTTGCCGGTGGTGCGACGGCGCAGGATGCCCAGCGTGCCCAGCCCGCCAAGCAGCAAAAGCCCGGCTGCCGGCAGCGGAATCGGGGCAATCGAATCAACCGTCACCGACGCGCCTGATGTATAGGTCTTTTTGCCATCAAGCAGCAAACCATGGCCGCCGGCGAAATTCACCGTGATTTCGCTGCCATCATCCAGCACGATCGAGGCCGGCACATCGTTCCAGTAAAGACTGCCGGCCGTGATGTAACCGCCCAAAAGATAGGCCGTGCCGCTGCCACCCGAAGTGGTGGATGACGCCGGTGTGGTAAAGGCCAGCGTGGCGGTGATTTCAAAGCTCCGCCCGGTCAGCCCGGTGGTGCCATCGCCGCTGAACTTGATGAAATCAAAGGATTCCGTCTCGCCCTCGCCCAAGGCAAAGGGCGATGCCGAAGCAAGCCCCGGCGCCAGCGAAGCTTCGATCCCGCAAGATGTAATCCAGCAGGTCAGCCCCCCACCGCCCGTTTCGGTCAGCGTGACCGATGAATTGGCAAGGTCGATTTCGAAATTAAGCGTCGCAGCAGATGCGGCGCCCGCTGAAAGCGCGATCGCAGACGCGCTGATAACAGCCAATGAAAATGTTTTCATATCTACCCTCGTTTTAAAAAAATCCGATGAGCAGAAATACGGCGCTCATCGTCGGTCCGATCAGCGTGACATAAAGCGGATGGTTTTTCTAGCTTTTTATCGGATTAATCAGTGACGAAGGATCGGGCACATACCGGCGGCTGGCCGGTATGTGCAAAACGCGCCTAGAAGCGGTAGGATGCGCGGATGCGGACCGTGTCGGTCTCAACATCAAAGGATTCGCCTTCAAACTCGCTGATATTCATGCGGGTATATTCCAGACCCAGCGAAATACGCTCGGTCACCAGATAGTCAACGCCGATGCCATAAACGATACCGGTGTCGGACAGATCATCCGGCGTAGTCACTTTGGCAAGGCCGAGGGTGGCATAGGGCAGCACGCGGCCCAGATCATAGCCCGCGATCCCGCGCAGACGCAGCACATCGGTGGTGTCAGCGTCATCACCCATGGTGATCGCGCTATAGTCGAGTTCGGCACCAAGCACATATTGGCCGAAATCGCGCAGATAACCGGCATGGATGCCGAAACCGTCGAAATCGGTTTCGACTACGAACGTATCGGCGTCGAATGAATCGAACGGAATGCTGCGCGTGCCCGTGCCGTAATTCAGACCGGCATAGAAACCGGTCCAATCGGCGGCGGCGGGTGCTGCGGCAACGGGTTCGGCGGTGATGACGGGGGCGGCAAGGCCACCGGCAAATGCGGTGCCGGCGGTCAGGGTTGCGGCGGCGGCATAGGCGAGAATTTTCAAATTATTGCTCCGATTTTGGTTAAATTTTACGCTATCGATATATCAGAGCAATCCGCCGCCGGCAGAGGCGTTAACGCTTGTTAGCAGAATGCGTACAAGTTGTGACAGTTATGTCGCGATGGATCAGAACCGATAGGATGTGCGGATTTGCAGCAGATCAATATCGTCATTCGTATCGGCCAAACTCGTGCGGCTCAGATCCGCGCCGATGGATATCGCATCGGTCAGTTTGAATACCACGCCCAGCCCATAGCTATAGCCGGTTTGCGTATCGCCACCGGTCGAAAACCTGGCAAGGCCAAGGCTCGCATAGGGCAAAACCCGGCCCAGATCATAGCCCGCGCGGCTGCGCAGGCGCAGCATATCGCCGTCCAGATCGGTATAATCGACCTCGGCCCCCAGCGTATAGGCGCCGCGATCCCAGATATAGCCCGCGTGAAGCCCGCGCCCCGACATATCGCTGCCCCGCCCATAGTGCAGGCCCAGATAGGTGCCACTCCAATCATTAACCATAACATAAGCCTGACTGGGCGGGGCCGGTTCTGGCGCGATCACCGGGGCGGCAAGGCCACCGGCAGTGGCCACACCGGCAACAAGCGTCAGGGCAAGCGAACAAGCAAGGATTTTCATGACATACTCCGTCAATGGTTACGCTGGGGTAAATCTGTCATAACAGGGGCCGGGATTCATTACCGCGTTTTTTAATCGAATAGACGTGATTATCCCGAAAATCGCATTATCACCAGCCCCACCACGATAAATTCGGCCGCCAGCAGCCGCATGGGATTTGCCGCCTCGCCCAGCCGAATACCCCCAGCGCAAAGGCGCCCACGGCGCCGATACGCCTGCAGCCGGGGATTCAATGCCCCGGTGTGCGGTAATAATCGCGATACCAATCGACAAAGGCCGCCACACCTGCGGCCATATCGGTTTGCGGGCGAAACCCGGTTAGCCTTTCCAGCAAGGCCGTATCAGCCCAGGTCGCGGGCACATCGCCGGGTTGCATCGGCATCATGTTGCGGATCGCCTGTTTGCCGGTCGCCCGTTCGATCGCGGCGATAAAATCCATCAATGCCACCGGGGCCGCGTTGCCGATATTGACCACCCGCCACGGGGCCACGGGGGACAGGCTGTCGTCCGGGGCAATCGCATCGGTGTTTTGCGGGCGGGCGGGGGCCGTGTCGATCAGCCGGCGAATAGCTTCGACCAGATCGTCAATATAGGTGAAATCCCGCCGCATATCGCCGCCGTTATAGATATCGATCGGCTCATCCGCCAAAATCGCGCGGGTGAATTTGAACAGCGCCATATCCGGCCGCCCCCACGGGCCGTAGACCGTGAAGAAACGAAACATCGTCACCGACAGATCGAACAGATGCGCATAGGAATGGGCCATCATTTCATTCGATTTCTTGGTGGCGGCGTAAAATGACATCTGGCTGTCGGTCTGGTCGCGTTCGGTATAGGGCATGGTCTCATTCGCGCCGTAAACCGAGCTGGTGGACGCCAGCAGCATATGCGCCGGCGGGTGGGCGCGCGCGGCCTCAAGCAGCTCAAACGTGCCGATCAGATTGGCTTCGAGATAGGCGCGCGGATTGTCGATCGAATAGCGCACACCCGCCTGCGCGGCCAGATGCACCACCACGTCGGGGCGGTGTTCGCCAAACAGCGCCATCAGGCTGCCGGGATCTTCGACCTTGGCGGTGACGGCGCTGTAGCCCGGCGTTTGCAGCAGCATCGCCTGCCGCCGCTCTTTGAGTGTCACATCGTAATAATCGTTCAGACTGTCCAGCCCGATGACGCGAAACCCGTCGGCCAGCAGCCGCCGGCACAGGTGAAAGCCGATGAACCCGGCCGCGCCGGTGACAAGTGCAACGCGCCCCATATCAATCGGCCCCGAACAGATCGCGGGTGAATATCTTGTCGGCATGATCGGCAATATCGGCATGCTGGCGGTTGGCCAAAATCACATCCGCATCGCGTTTGAACGCCGCCAGATCATTGGTGACGGGCGAGCCGAAAAATTCGTCCCCCTCATAGGTGGGTTCATAGACGATGACGGGAATGCCTTTGGCCTTGATCCGCTTCATGATCCCCTGAACCGAGCTTTGGCGGAAATTATCCGAACCCGCTTTCATCACCAGCCTGTAAACGCCCACAATACGCGGCGCGCGGGCGATGATCTGATCGGCGATGAAATCCTTGCGGGTGCGGTTGGCATCGACAATCGCGCGGATCAGGTTTTGCGGCACGGCGGAATAATTGGCCAGCAATTGCTTGGTATCCTTGGGCAGGCAATAACCGCCATAACCAAACGAAGGGTTGTTGTAATGATTGCCGATCCGCGGGTCTAAACCGATCCCCTCGATGATCTGGCGCGCATCCATGCCAAAGGCCATGGCGAAACTGTCGAGTTCGTTGAAATACGC
>JBBAGE010000056.1:0-13336 GCA_041655055.1 Paracoccaceae bacterium | reverse complement strand
GATTTCGACCATCTGGCCGTCGCGTTCCACCTGCGCCACCTTGGGCTGCAACCCGATCAGCCGGCGGATTGCCTCTGACGTGCGGCCCTTGGCCCGGGCCTCCAGCCAGCGGCCCAGCAGGATCAGCGTCACGATCACGGCGGCGGCTTCGTAATAGACATTGGCGGTGCCAGCGGGCAGCACCTGCGGCGCAAAGGTCGCCACCACCGAATAGCCCCAGGCGGCCGAAGTGCCGAGCATCACCAGCGCATTCATATCCGGCCGGCCACGCAGCAGGGCTGGCGCGCCCTTGCGGAAAAAACGCCACCCCGGCCCGAAAAGGACGATGGTGGTCAGCACGAACTGGATCAGCCAGCTTGTCTGCGTTCCGATCGTATTCGCCACGGCATCATGGATCGCCGGGATGACATGCGATCCCATCTCGATCGCGAAAACGGGCAGCGTCAACAACCCCGCGATCAGCGTTGCGCGCCGCAGCTCGGCCAGCGCGTCTTCGCGGGTCTGGTGTGTGGGGGCGGCGTCGATGGGCTGCGGCTCATACCCCGCGCGCCGGATCGCCGCTTCGATCTCTGCGGCGGTGACAAGCCCGGCGACATGGCGCACCCGGACCCGCTCGGTCGCGAGGTTGACCGCCGCGGCGGTGACACCCGCAACCGCCATAAGCGCCTGTTCGACATGGCCAACGCAAGATGCGCAGGTCATGCCCGCCACGGCCCATTCCTCTGTCACTTCGGGCACATCATAGCCCGCAGCCTGAATCGCGCCGATGACGGCGGCGGCATCGGGCTGGCCGGCAAAGGCGATATCGGCGCGCCCGGTGGCCAGATTGACGCTGACGCGCGCCACATCGGGCAATCTGGCGATGGTCTTTTCAACATGCGACACGCAAGAGGCGCAGGTCATCCCCTCAACCGGAATGCGCAGGGTTTCGCGGGGCAATGGTATGGCATCTGTCACGGCAATCTTCCTTTCTATCCATTGCAGGACAAATGGGGCTTCCAATGGTGGTAAGGTCAAGCCCCGCAGGCCAGAAAGTTTTCGTAAGCGGCAGCCCTTGACCTTGCCACGATGGCAAGGCCCATATCAGGAAGCGAACCGATCACAGGAGCGTTCGCATGTTTCAATTCACCATCCCCGACATGACCTGCGGCAACTGCGCCCGCCGCGTTAGCGAGGCCATTCACAGCGTTGATCCCGCAGCCCAGATCGTTACCGATCCCCCGGCACGTGACGTGAAGGTCACGACCAGCGCCGACAAGCAGGCAATCATCGCCGCCCTGACCGATGCAGGCTATCCGCCCGCCATGTAAGCTAAAGGGGCCTTTCGCACCGGCGCTGATCCGGCGGCCGCGGAACTTTTCACCCGTCCCGGCCGTTGCGATCAGGACTGCAGGAGGCCCCCATGACCAGCAAACATCCGAAATCGAAACATCCCTCTGACGCCGATTTGCGCGGCGATCCGGGCATTGGCCGCTCTAAGGGGGTGGACCGCAAAGATCCCCTGATCGGCGGCGATAACACGTTCGAGGGCGATGTGCTCAACGACACCACCCCCGAAGGCGCGGTTGACCCGAACCAACGCGGCCGCACCAATAAATAGCCCCCATGGCGCCGCGCACCTTCTGGAAAGGCTATCTGAAACTTTCGCTCGTCACCTGTCCGGTGGCGATGATGCCGGCCACATCTGAGGCGGGCAAGCTGCGGTTTCACACGCTTAACGGGAAAACCGGCAACCGGGTGATGAGCCAGTATGTCGATGCCGTCACCGGCAAACCCGTGGCCGAGGAGGATGAGATCAAAGGCTATCCCCAAGGCGAGGATGCGCATGTGATGCTTGAGGATGACGAGATCGCCGCCGTCGCCCTTGATAGCACCCGGACCATAGATATCGATATGTTTGTCGAGGCCGACACCATCGGTTGGGTCTGGCTTGATCAGCCGCATTATCTGATGCCATCCGACAAGATGGGCGAAGAAGCCTTTGCCGTGATCCGCGACGCGATGGCGGGCACCGGCACGGTCGGGATTTCGCGGCTGGTGATGTATCGGCGCGAACGGGCGGTGATGCTTGCCCCGCGCGGCAAGGGGATCGTGCTGTGGACCTTGCGCTATGGCGATGAGGTCCGCGATGACGACGCCTATTTCGACGCGATCGAGGCCGAAAAACCCGCCGCAAGGTTGATGACCCTGATGCGCAAACTGATCGCGGAACGGACCGAGGATTGGGCGCCCGAGATGGTGGACGACCCGGTGCAGGAACGGTTGCGCGATATCATCGCCACGCGCAAAAAAGGCGCGAAACGCAAGGCAAAGGCCAAGCCCAAAGCACCCGAGGGCGACAACGTCATCGACATCATGGAGGCCCTGCGCCGCAGCCTTGCCGCCGAGAAGTGATGCCTGCACAAATTATTAATAAACAATAGATTAGCTGACGAACCTGTCACAAGACATTAACGCCGCGTGGCGGGGATGGGCGAGTGGGATGGTTATCCTTTCTTACCCGCTAACGGCGCGGCGGCGGTGCGGAAATCTTGCCATGGATCGGTGGTCAGGGCCGCAAGGCGGGTGGGGGCGTTTTCCACCGTGAAATGCGCGGGGCCAAGGTCGGGGGAAAGTTCCTCCCACCCCAGCGGCATGGACACGGGTGCGCCGGGGCGCGCGCGGGGCGAAAATGCGGCCACGGCAGTCGCGCCGCGCTGGTTGCGCAGGTAATCGACCAATATCCTGCCGCGCCGTTTCGCCTTGGCGATCGTGGCCACATAGGCATCCGGGCTGTCAGCCGCCATCGCATCGGCGATGCCTTTGGCAAAGGCTTTCACCGCCGGCCAGCCCGCGCGCGGCACCAGCGGGGCCACCACATGCAGCCCCTTGCCGCCCGATGTTTTAACAAAAGCCGCAAGGCCCGCCGCCTCCAGCCTTGCGCGGACTTCTTGCGCGGCGGTGATCACCGCGGGCCATTCCACGCCCTCGCCGGGGTCGAGATCCATGGTGATCAGATCGGGGCGGTCCCAATCCGCCAAGCGCGCACCCCAGGGGTGAATTTCCAGCGCCGCCGATTGCACCAGCCCCATCAACCCGTCCAGATCCTCGATCGCGATAAGCTGTGGTCCCTTGCGATCCTTGGGGTCGGTGACCGGGATGATATGTTTGTTCATCCCCTTCCAGGCGTTTTTTTGAAAGAAAAGCTGCCCGGAAATGCCGGTGGGGCCACGCAGCAGCGCCAGCGGGCGGCCGGTGATATGAGGCGCGATATGACGCCAGATCTCGGCATGGTAATCGGCCAGACCTTCCTTGGTGATGCCGGCTTCGGGCCAATAGATGCGGTCGGGATGGGTCAGATTCACCCGCCGGCGCTGGGGTTTGGGCGCGGTGGCGGCGGATTCGCGGATGATTTCGGCCGCGGGTTTATCCTCGCGCAGCCCCCGGAACGAGGCGTGGCGCAGATGGCCATCCGCCGTCCAGGCGCGAAATTCGACCTCGGCCACCAGCTCGGGGCGGGTGAAGCGGACCTTGCAAGCCTCGGTCGCGGTCAATGGCGCGGCAAAGGGGCTTTCGAGGCTGCGCAGCGGATCAAGCCGGGCGAACAGATCCTCGGCCACCTGTTGGGAAAACCCGGTGCCGACGCGGCCGACATGTTCCAGCCCATCGGTTCCATGCACGCCCAGAACCAGCGATCCGATTGCCTGTTCCGACACGGTCGAGGGCACATAGCCCCCGATCACGAATTCCTGCCGGGCCGAGCATTTGGATTTCACCCAAGAACGCCCCCGCCCCGAGCGATAGGGCGCATCCGCACGTTTTGAAATGATCCCCTCAAGCGATAACCGACAGGCGTGGCGCAGCACCAGCGCGCCGCGTTCACCGAAATGGCTGCTATAGCGCAGGGGCGCGGGCGCGCCTTGCAAAAGCGCCTCAAGCATCCCTTTGCGTTCGATCAATGGCAGGGCGCGCAGATCGCGGCCATCAAGATAAAGCAGATCGAAAAGATAGAATGCGAAGCGATCCTCGCGCCCCGCGCTTAGATCCGCCTGAAGCGCGGAAAAATCCGACGCCCCGCCATGGGCCTCGACCACGACTTCGCCATCGATGAGCGCGCTTTCGGCCCCCAGCGCGCGCAATGCGGCGGGGATGGCGGTGCCAAAACGGGCGGTCCAGTCAAGCCCGCTGCGCGTCAACAGCCGCAAATCCGCACCCTCGATCCGGGCTTGCAGGCGGTAGCCGTCGAATTTGATTTCGTGCAGCCAATCCGCGCCCGCAGGCGGCGCGGCGCGCAATGTGGCAAGCGCGGGCGCGACGAAATCGGGCAGGGAAGCGGCTTTGCCAACGGCTTTGGTGGTTTTCGCAGCGCCTCCTGCCTTGCGCGGCGCAGCTTTTGGCCCCGGCGCGCTGCCTTTGGCCACATCCTCGACCGTTTGGCCGCTGGTAACCGATTCCGGCCGCTCGGTTAGAATATCGGGATCGCTTTCGCTGCGCGCCGCCGCATCTTCGCCTTTGATCAGCAGCCAGTTTTCGCGTTTTTCATTCGCCTTGCCGCGCATCCGCACCAGATGCCAGCGGCCCGTCAGCTTTTCGCCCGCCAGTTCGAATTCCAGATGGCCCTTGGCATAGCCGCGCGCCGGATCGCCCACGGGCGTCCACGTGCCGCGATCCCACAGGATCACCGCGCCCGCGCCATATTGGCCCTTGGGGATCACCCCTTCAAAGCTGCCATAGCTGAGGGGGTGATCCTCGACATGCACGGCCAGCCGTTTTTCTCCGGGCACAAGGCTTGGGCCGCGCGTCACCGCCCAGCTTTTGAGCACGCCATCCATTTCCAGCCGCAGGTCGTAATGCAGCCGGGTTGCGTCGTGTTTCTGGATTACGAAAGACGTGCCGCCCGATTTTGCTTTGCGTCCGCGCGGCTCGGGCGTTGCTTTGAAATCGCGCATCTTGCGATAGGTTTCAAGCGTAGCCATGGCTTACCCCGCCTTTTTGCGGCGCGTGGGGGATTTGCGCCGGGGCTTGGCGGCGGCGGCGCTTTCGCGCAGCGCCTCCATCAGATCGACGACCTTGCCTTCGGCGCGCGCTTTGGGCGGCGTGATCTTGCGCCCTTCGGCCTTGGCGCGGACCAGTTCGGCCAGCGCGGCGTCATAGCGGTCATCGAATTTGGCCGGGTCGAAACGGCCCATCTTGGTGTCGATGATATGGCGGGCCAGATCCAGCATCTCGCCCTTGATTTTCAGCGCGGGGATATCGGCAAAAGCGTCACTGGCCGCGCGCACTTCATGTTCGAAATTCAGCGTGGTCGCGATCAGCCCCTTGCCTTCGGCCCGGATCAAAACGGTGCGCAGGCGCCGAAACAGCACCGTGCGCGCAAGCGCTGCCACCTGCCGCCCCCGCAGCCCTTCGCGGATCAGGGCATAGGCCTCGGCCGCGGTGGGATCGGCGGGGGTCAGGTAATAGGGCTTGTCGAAATAGACCGTATCGACATCGGCACAGGTGATAAAAGCGTTGACATTCAATATCTTGTCGCTTTGCGGAACGGCGGCGGCGATTTCATCGGGTTGCAGGATGACATATTCGCCCGGCGCGGTTTCATACCCTTTGACCTGATCGTCGCGCGCGACAGGCTTGCCGGTTTCACTATCGATGAATTGCCGGCGAACGCGGTTGCCGGTGCGCCGGTTAAGCGTGTGAAACGCGATGCGATCGGATGTCGAGGCGGCGGTATAAAGCGCCACGGGGCAAGTGACCTCGCCGATTTTCAGCACGCCTTTCCAGTTTGCCCGCAAAGCCATGGCAGCCCTCCTTTGACACAAGGCAAACCATCGGGAACGGCGTTCGTTCCGGCGTTCATCTTTCGTCAAGGATTGGGGTCTAGGGTGAGATTCGGATCACTGGGATCAGGCGATGGGATTATATGGGGCAAATGGCTGGCAGATTTTGGCGTGGCTGCGCGCCCTTTGGCTTGTGGCGCGCAGCTTTTGGGGTTCAGAACCGGATATCCAGCCGCGCGCGGATGGCGTGATCGGTGCCCGACCCGAATTGCCCCGCATAGGCGACGCCCAGCCGGGTTTGCGGCGCCAGATCAAGCTCCAGCCCCAGTTCCAGCCGGGCGCTGTTGCGCCCGATGGGCGTGCCGGAAATCGCAAAAGGATCGCCGCCCGCAAAGGCATGAAGGCCCGTGGGCGTGATATCGCCAAACGCGTGCTGCCAGCCGATCATGCCCGTCACCCGCCCCCCGTTTGCACCAACCGCGATATCCCGTGCGCCGCGCAGGCCGAGCGTGGTGAATGTCACATCCGAACGCCCACCCGCCACGGTCAGGGCGCTATCGCCCCCGGCCTCGGAAAACCCGTCCGCGCGCAGCCGGACATGCGCCAGCGCGCCAAAGGTTTCAAGCTGCGCACCGGCCGCTTCAAACCCATAGGCCAGTTCGCCAAACGCTTGCAGCGATCTGGCGCGCTGATCCGCCGTCAGCGTTTCGTCGAGGCCGGGCAACGTCAGGCTGCGCGTGGTGTCGATATCATGCCACGAATGGGTCAGCCCCGTGCGCAGGGCCAGCGCACCCCAGTCGGTGCCGCCATAAATCCCCAGGTGGTAATTTTCCGCCGTGGCATCGGCGGCGGGATGTTCGATATCCGTCTGGCTCATCCCCGCCATCACGCCCAGCCGCCAATCGCCCAGATAACCATCGGCCCCAATCAGCACCCCATGCGTGCCGCGATCCAGCGCGGCGGCATTGCCATCGCCATCCATCCGGCCCCAAGATCCGAAACCCTGCCCCCAAAGCGTGGCGGTTTCGCATTGCGCGGGGGCACTGCCATCGCGCTGATGACAGACAACATCCAGATCCACACGCAGGCGCGCACCCACCGCATCGCGCAGCGCGCCATTATCCATGATCAGCGCCGATCGGGCCGAGGCATGGATTTCCCCCGAAAGCTGATCGAATGCCGCTGCCGCGCCCACAGCATCCAGCCCGATGACGGCGTCGAATACCGGGCTGCCTGCGCCCGTGGTCTCGACCGCGGTGCCGGTGGCGCATTGATTAGCGCTCATCCCCGGCAGACAAAGGGCAATATCATTGCGGGTCAGGTTCAGATAAACATTATAGGCATCATAGCTCAGCAACGGGTCGAGATAGGCAAAATCGCTGTTCACCTCGGCGAATGTGCCGCTCACACCGTCGTCGGCGGTCAGGATCGTCCATGTGCCCGTGACCGGATAATCGCCGCCCGCGCCGATATGCAGCACCGATCCGCCCGCCAGCGTGGCACTGCGTGCGGCATGGATCAGATCGCTGGTGCCGGTATCTTGGGGATCGACATCGACGTGATAGATCGCGCCGGAGCCAAAGGTGACATCGCCGCTCAGCGTCAGCGTGCCGGTCTCGCCCGCCGCATCGCCGGGGCTGATGATTGCCCCGTTCGTCAGGGCAAGCCCGCCCAGCGCGCCGGTCCCGCCCAGCGTGGCGCCCGAAAACACCGTGGTCTCGCCACCCAGACTGCCGCCCGCGGCCAGCATCAACTGCCCGCCGCGCACCGTGGTGGTGCCCAGAAATTCCGCGCCATCTCCGTGCAGGATCGTGGTTCCGGCGATATGGTCGATCAGATGGGTGCCATCGGGCATGCTGCGCAGCCCGGCGGTGAAATCATGCGCCATATCCGTGTGGTTGAACACCAGCGTGCCGGTGCCCGTGCCAAACAGAATTTCCGGCGCCGTCAGAATACCGGCCCCCGCTGGCCCGGCCCCTGCATCCCCCCCGATCGTCAGCGTCCCGTCCGAAGTCAGCCCCGCGGCCGACAGGGTGACCGGCCCGGCGCTGACAAGTTGCCCGCCATCGACCAAGCTTATGCGGCCCTGGCCGCCACCCAGCCCGATGACCGTATCCGTTCCCCGCGCCACCGCCCCCGTGGCCACGACGAGTTCGCCATTCGCGCTGGCCGTGGCCGCAACAACGATCGAGCTATCGGTGTGCAAAAGCGCCTGATCCGCAATGATTGCGCGGACGATGCCGAATTCGCCGATGACCGCATGGCCTTCGGACGCGACCTGCGATCCGGCGCCCGACACATGCAGGCGCGTTGTGGTGGTGCCATTGCTGCCCAGTTGCAGCCAGCCGCGGCCTGTGTCGCGGTCGATATCAATCGCGCCGCCATTGGTGACGTTGATCTCGACATCGCCGGTCTGACCGGCTGCCGACAGATCTCGATTGGTGATCTGCAAAAGCGATCCGGCCCCGTCGATAGTCAGCCCCCCCGATCCGCGCAAATTGCCAAGCGATACGTTACCCGCAACCACGCGGGCCCCGTCAACGATATCGACTTGCCCCAGTCCGCTGGCGGTGCTGCCGATATTCAGGCTGCCGGTATGGGCCACGCGCAGTTGCGTCCCGCTGTCCGTCAGCAACAGATGCCCGGCGCCGCCGCTGCCGATGGTCGCGCGGCCCAGATCAAAGACCGACCCGCCCTCCATCAGCAGCCGCCCGCCTGCAGCGATCGTGCCGACATTGAGTGTGGTGCCGGTAAACCCCACGCCCGTGGCGCGGGCCGGGATTGCCACCCCCACGTTGATCCCAACCGTGCCCGCCGTGGGCACCGTGCCGGTGGACCAGTTGCCACCCGTGGCCCAGTCATTGGATTCAGCGCCCGTCCAATTTTGGGCCCAAGCACCGGTGGCATGCAACGCTGCAAGCGTGGCACAGGTCAACAGCAGAGGACGGGAAGATCTCATGTTCAGCGCTCCATTCATTTGTCCAACCCCACCGGATATCGACCGAAAGGGGGTGCGCCTGAACGAGCTTTGAATTCACGCTACTGGATTACAATCTACGGTAGCATCGAACGCACGCAATGGAAAAAGCCTAGCTGCATATTGCCGGCGTTTCAACCACAGGGTGCAACCGCGCGGGCATCGGCGCCCACGCGGTCGGATGGATCAAAGCGAATCCGTGTCATCCAGCACGAAAGTGACGGCCAGATTGACGCGAAAGGCCTTGACCGCGCCATTCTCGATCTTGACATTCATGTCCTTGACCCAGGCGCTTTCGACATTGCGCAGGGTCTTGCAGGCCCGGTCGAGCCCGGCCTTGACGGCGGCCTCAAAGCTTTCGGGCGAGGTGGCAGAGATTTCGGTAACGCGTGCGATGCTCATGGCGATTGCTCCTATGTCATGGATAAGGGCCAACGGGGCCGGCCCGGATCAGTTCCATGCGCGGCTGTGCAACGCGCCGGGTCAGGCCTATATGCTAGGCAAGCACAGAAAGGTTTTGCCATGCTGACCCAGATCAACGGCCTGCATCATGTGTCGTCGCTTGCGTCGGATGCGCGCGAAACCAACGCGTTTTTCACCCGGCTGCTGGGGCTGCGGCGGGTCAAGAAAACCGTCAATTTCGACGCGCCCGATGTCTATCACCTGTATTACGGGGATGAGACCGGCACGGCGGGCACGATCATGACCTGTTTTCCCTTTCCCCATATCGTCAAAGGCAGGCGCGGCGCGGGCGAGGTGGGCGAAACGGTCTTTGCGATCCCGCAGGGCGCTATCGGCTGGTGGCAGGAACGGCTGGACGCCGCGGGGGTGCAGGGCATCGCACGGGATATGCGGTTTGGTGAAAAGCGGCTGCGTTTCCTTGGCCCCGACGGCGATGGTTTCGCGCTGGCCGAAGTGGCGGGCGATCCGCGCGTGCCCTTTGCCGGGCCGGTGCCGCTAGAGCATGGCATCCACGGTTTTCGCGGTGTGACGATGCAGTTGCGCGATGGCGCCGCGACGGCAGAACTGCTGACGTTCATGGGCTATGACGAAGTGGCGCGCGAAGGCGGGCTGATCCGTTTCGCGATCAAAGGCGGCAATGGCGCCGATATTGTTGACCTTGATATCGCGCCTGATGCGCCCCGCGCGCGCGAAGGGGCAGGATCGGTGCATCATGTGGCCTTTGCGGTGGAAAACCGCGCCGCGCAGCAAGACGTGCGCAGGGCGCTGATCGCTATTGGCGCCCAGGTCACGCCGGTGATCGACCGGGATTATTTCTGGGCGGTCTATTTCCGCACCCCGGGCGGCGTCTTGTTTGAAATTGCCACGAACGAGCCGGGCTTTACCCGTGACGAGGACGGCGCCCATCTGGGCGAGGCGTTGAAACTGCCGCACCAACATGCCCATCTGCGTGCGCGTATCGAAGCCGAGCTTGCGCCGATCGACTGACATTTTCCGGAGAATTCCATGCCGCTCAACAGCTATAAACATATTGCCACGCAACCGGCGCCGGGCGCGCCGCTGGTCTTTGCCTTTCACGGCACGGGGGGTGACGAGCATCAATTCCCCGGCCTGATCAGCCAGATCCTGCCCGATGCGGGCATCGTGTCGCCGCGGGGCGATGTGTCGGAACATGGCGCCAACCGCTTTTTCCGGCGTATGGGCGAAGGGGTCTATGACATGGACGATCTTGCCGCCCGGACGGATCAGATGATCGGTTTCATTCGCGCGCATCGCGCCGCGCATCCCGGCGGGCCGGTTTATGGGCTCGGCTATTCCAATGGTGCGAATATCCTGGCATCGGTTTTGTTGCAGGTGCCCGATCTGTTTGCCCGCGCGGTGTTGATGCACCCGCTGGTGCCGTGGTCACCGGCGCCGCAACCGGGACTGGCCGGGCGCGCGGTGTTGATCACGGCCGGGCGGCGCGATCCGATCTGCCCGCTGCCCCAGACCGAAGCCCTTGCCGCATATTTGCGCGATCAGGGCGCGCAGGTCGAACTGCATCTGCATGATGGCGGTCACGAAATCCGCCCCGCGGAGCTAGAGGCCATTGCCGCATTCCTTGCGGGCTAGGCGATCAGACCGCATGTTCGGCCAGCCGCAGCGCGCGCGTGGCAGGCCGTTTCGGTTGGGCGGTGATGCGGGCGAAATGGCCGGGTGCCACCTCGATCAGCGGCGGAAACGAGGCGATGCTGCCCGGTGCCGCAAGCAGGTTCGGGCGCGCGAACGGGGTGCTTGGCGCCGTGATCGGGCGGTTCGGATCGGGCAGGGGCACGGCCGCGATCAGGCGTTTCGTATAGGGGTGGTGCGGGTTTGACAGCACCGCCGCCGTCGGGCCGGTTTCCACGATCTGGCCCGCGAACATCACGGCCACCCGGTGGCAACTGCGTTCGACCACCGCCAGATCATGCGAGATGAACAGGCAGGCCATGCCATCCTCGGCCTGCAGCCGGGCCAGCAGATCGGTGACCTGGCGGGCAACCGTCACGTCGAGCGCCGAGACAGGCTCATCCGCCACGATCAGCGATGGCCCGGCAGACAGCGCCCGCGCGATGCACAGCCGCTGACGCTGGCCGCCCGAAAACTGATGCGGATAGCGATCGGCGGCGTCGTTGGGCAGGGATACACGGGCGAGCAGCGCCATGGCCAGCGCCCGGGCATCCGTATCGGATGTCACCTTGCCCGCCAGCCGCGCGGGTTCGGTGATCAGCCGGTGCACCGGCATGCGCGGGTTCAGGCTGGCATGGGGGTCTTGGAACACCATCTGCATGCGCGCGCGCAGCGGTTGCAGTTGCCGCGCCGATGCCTGCGCGATCGGCTGGCCCAGCAGCGTGATATCCCCCGAGACCGCGGGCAGCAGCCGCGTTACCGCCCGCGCCAGCGTGGATTTCCCACACCCCGATTCCCCCACAAGCCCCAGCGTTTCGCCGGGAAAGATCTGCAGATCCACACCATTGACCGCGTGATAATCAAGCGGCCGCAACCCCCGGCGCACCGGAAAACGCACATGCAGATCGCGCACTGCCAGCACCGGTTTTTCGATCAGCGCGCCACGCCGCGCCTGTATCCGCCCGGTGCCAAGACTGGGCGCGGCGGCCAGCAATTCGCGGGTATATTCCATACGCGGGGCGGCAAACAGCGCCTTGGTCGGCCCCTCTTCGACCGGACGGGCGCGGCACAGAACCACGGTGCGATCCGCGATCTGGGCCACGACGCCCATGTCATGGGTAATGAAAATCACGCCCATGCCGGTTTCGGCCTGTAATTCGCGGATCAGCGCCAGAATTTCAGCCTGCGTGGTGACATCAAGCGCGGTCGTGGGTTCATCCGCGATCAGGATATCGGGCCGGCAGGCCAGCGCCATCGCGATCATGACCCGCTGGCGCATACCGCCCGACAATTCATGCGGATATTGCGCCATCCGCTGTTCGGGCAGCGGGATATGGACGCGCGCGAACGCCTCAAGCACGGCGGCGCGCAGGGGCGCGCCGCGCAGGCCGCGATGAGTGGAAATCGCCTCGGCCACCTGATCGCCCAGCCGCATGACCGGGTTCAGCGCCGTCATCGGTTCCTGAAAGATCATGGCGATCCGGCGGCCCCGGATCTTGCGCATCCGGCGGTCCGACAGTTGCGCAATATCCAGTTCCGGCTGGCCCGCAAGCCGGATCGCGCCAGACAGAATCCGCCCGCCTTCGCGTTCGATCAGCCGCATCAGCGCCAACGCCGTCGCCGATTTTCCCGAACCGCTTTCGCCGACAAGCGCCACGGTTTCATGGCGTGAAACCGACAGGTTCAGCCCCTGCATCGCGATATGGCTGCCAAAGGCGAGCGACAGATTTTCAACGGTCAAAAGCGTGGTGCGGGTCATGATATCGGCCTTTTAGACAGCTTCGGCGGGGATGGGTGCGGGCCGGGCCAGCGGGGGTGTCCAGCGGTCCGCCGTGGGGCGCAGGGCAAAGCGGAACGGATCGCGACCGACGACATCCCATGACAGGGCGCCGTCGGACAGTTCGATCAGCCCCATGGCGCCCGCAGGCTCGCCGCCGGTGGTGAAACTTTCGGTCAGCGATTGCTGGGTCAGATGGGTGATGCCATTGACCGTGGTCAGCGTGTTCCAATGCACATGGCCCGACAGGCAGACCACCGGAACCCGTGCCAGCGCCAGCGCCTGACGCACGGCGGCGGCCTGCGGATAGGTCGAAGCCTGCGGGCGGTTTTCAAAATAGTAATTGCCGATCTGGCTATGGCCCGATGTCGGCACATGCGCGCAAATCAGCGTCGGGCGGTCGGTTTTCTGCATCTGGCCGGCAAGCCAGTGCAGATCGGGATCGGGCAGGTGAAAGCTGCGGCCATCGGGGGTATTGCCGATCCGGCTGTCCGCGCGCCACAAGATCAGCCGCCAGCCTTCGATATCATGGACCTCATGGCCCATCGACTGGTTCAAAATGGCCTCATTCTCGGCCACGCTCAGGTGGTCGCGGTCGTGATTGCCGTTGATATGCAGGGCGGGGCGGGGAATGGCGCGAAACATGTCCGCCACTTCGGTTTCAAGGCGCAGATCGGTGGCATGATCGATATCCGAGATGCGATCCCCCAGATCGAG
>JBBAGE010000055.1:0-13360 GCA_041655055.1 Paracoccaceae bacterium | reverse complement strand
AGCGAGACAGGAAAATTCTGCATGAAGGGGCTAAAACGGCCTTTGTCGCGGAAATGCGCGGCAAAATCGAATCGCTCCAGCCAGGGGGCCACCGCACGGGCCACGCCGCCGATCAGGGCAATGCCGCCAAAGGGCAGGTGGATCAGCGCCTGATCGCCGATCACAATGCCCAGCAGGCGCACGAACTGGCGCATGGTGGCCTCGGCGCGCGGGTCGCCGGCGGCAAGGGCCGCGGTGATATCGGCAGGCGCGCGGGCAGGGCGGCCCTTGCCCAGATAGTGGTAAAGCGCGACCAGACCGGGGCCAGAGAGCACATGTTCGACCTCGGCAAAACCGGTATCGTCCGCTAGCGCGCGGGCAAGCTGCAGGGTTTCAAGATCGCGCACCGGCAGGGTGATATGCCCGCTTTCGGACGCCACCACATGGCGCGCGCCCTGGAAATGCACGGGCGCCACATTGAACCCGGTGCCAATGCCCACGACCAGTTGGCTGGCGCCCGCAGGCGGTGGTGCGCCAGCCAATAACAGGCGCTGGCTGTCGGGCGCCAGGTGCCCAAGCGCATAGCCCTGTGCCTGAAGATCGTTCAAAAACAACGCCGTATCCGCGCCGGTGATCTGGCGCAGCGCCTTGCGATCGATATGCCAATCGCGGTTGGTCATCGTCGCGCTATCGCCGCGAATTTGCCCGGCAATTGCAATGCAGACCGCGCCGACGCTGCGAATCCCCACGTCATCCATGTAATGGCGCAGCAGCGGCCCGATCCCCGTCTGGTCCGCATTCGCATAGCGGCGGATGGTATCGGAGCGCAGCCGCATGCCATCGGTCAGCACGAACCGGCTGTTGGTGCCGCCGATATCGGCGACAAGCGCGGGGGGCTGGGCGGTCGAATCGGGCATGACATCTCCGGGCAGGCAAAGCGGGCAGGGCGGGCCAATCGTCACATCATTGCCGATGGGCGCGCGCGCGAAAACCCCCTGCGCGGCATAACCGGGCCCGATCGCGCACACGAAGCCGTCACAGCACGCAAAAAGCCCTTTTCAGTGCGTCACATCCGTGAAATAGGGGGGCGTCAAACGAATATATCCAGGAGAACCCCCATGGAGATTCGCGAGGCGCTCACCTTCGACGATGTTCTTCTTGTTCCGGCTGCATCTTCGGTGCTGCCATCGACGGCGGATACCCGCACCTTTGCCACGCGCACAATCCGGATGAACATTCCGTTGCTGAGCTCGGCCATGGATACGGTGACCGAGGCGCGCATGGCGATCGCCATGGCGCAGGCGGGCGGGATCGGCGTGATCCACCGCAACCTTGATATCGAGCAACAGGCGCTGGAAGTGCGCCGCGTCAAGCGGTTCGAAAGCGGGATCGTCTATAACCCGATCACGCTTACCGCCGATCAGACGCTGGCCGATGCCCGCGACTTGGCGGATCGTTACAATTTTACCGGCTTTCCGGTCGTCGATGCGCGCGGTCATGTGGTCGGTATCGTCACCAACCGCGATATGCGCTTTGCCAAAGATGACAAAACCCCGGTGCGCGCGATGATGACGGCGGATAATCTGGCGATCCTGCGTGAACCCGCAGATCCCGAAGAAGCCAAGAGCCTGATGCGCGCCCGCCGGATCGAAAAGCTGCTGGTGACGGATGCGCAAGGCCGTCTGACCGGGCTTTTGACCCTGCGTGATCTGGAGCAGGCCGTGCTTAACCCCACCGCGTGCAAGGACAGCCTGGGGCGGTTGCGCGTGGCCGCGGCCTCGACCGTGGGCGATGCGGGCTATGAGCGCAGCCAGGCGCTGGTGGATGCGGGTGTGGATATCATCGTGATCGACACCGCCCATGGCCATTCCGAAGGCGTGGCAATTGCGGTAGAGCGCGCCAAGAAACTGTCCAGCGATGTTCAGGTGATTGCCGGCAACGTGGCCACCGCCGAGGCGACCCGGGCGCTGATCGGCGCGGGGGCGGATGCGATCAAGGTTGGCATCGGGCCGGGTTCGATCTGCACCACGCGGATCGTCGCGGGCGTCGGCGTGCCGCAATTGACCGCGATCATGGATTGCGCGGCGGCGGCGGGCGATGTGCCGGTGATTGCCGATGGCGGGATCAAGTTTTCGGGTGATTTCGCCAAGGCGATCGCGGCGGGCGCGTCCTGCGCCATGGTCGGCAGCATGATCGCCGGCACCGATGAAAGCCCGGGGGAGGTGATCCTCTATCAGGGCCGCAGCTTCAAGGCCTATCGCGGTATGGGTAGCCTGGGCGCGATGGCGCGCGGCTCGGCCGATCGGTATTTCCAGAAAGATGCCGCCAGCGACAAGCTGGTCCCCGAAGGGATCGAGGGGCAGGTGGATTACAAAGGCTCGGCTGCCGCCGTGGTCCACCAGCTTGTGGGCGGCCTGCGCGCCGCCATGGGCTATACCGGCAATGCCACCGTAGACGAGATGCGCCGAAACTGTCAGTTTGTGAAGATCACCGGCGCGGGGCTGCGCGAAAGCCACGTGCATGACGTTCAGATCACGCGCGAAAGCCCGAACTACCGGGTGGGCTAAGCGCAAAGGGGGCAGCAATGCATCACAACGAAAGCCACCGCCTGGGTGAGATGGAAATCATCGCCATCACCGATGGGGCCAATATCTTTTCGCCTGAAATATTCACCAATACATCGGCGGATGAGATTGACGCCCTGCTGGCTGCGGCGGGGGTGGATGCGCTGCATACCAATTTCAACGCCTTTGCCATCCGGCATGGGAATGAGGTCACGTTGGTCGATGCCGGCGGTGGCAGCCAGATGGGCCCGGTGGGCGGTAATGTGCGCGCGGGTCTCGCGCAGGCCGGCATCGCGCCCGATCAGGTCACGCGGCTGGTGCTGACCCATCTGCATGTCGATCATTTTGGCGGCGCGATAAACGATGACGGCACTGCCGCCTTTGCGAATGCCGAATGTATCCTCAGCGCCGAGGAATATGCCTTTGCCGCCGCCCGGGCCGAGGCTGCGACCGGCGATGATGTGGCCCGCGCGAGCTTGCCGATCAACGTGGTGAATGCCTATCGGCCCCGGCTGAACCTGGTCGCCGATACGCATGAAATCGCGCCCGGCATCACCATCTATCCGTTGCCCGGCCACACGCCCGGGCATATCGGCCTCATGCTTGCATCGGGGGGCAAGCGGCTGATGCTGGTGACCGATATCGCCCATGTGCAATCGGTGCAATTTGCCAAACCCGATATCGGGGTCAGTTTCGACATCGATCCCGCGCAGGCGATTGCGACCCGCAAGGCGACGCTCGATATGCTGGCTGATACCGGTATGGTGTTTTCGGGCGGTCATATCATCGGCCCCGGCAAATTCGGCACCGTGGCGCGCGATGGCGCCGGTTATCGCTTTACGCCACTGACGTGACGCCTTCTGCCCGAATTTCTGCCGCGATCGAATTGCTCGATGGCGTGATCGCCGGCGGCGCTGCCGAACGGCTGCTGACTGCCTGGGCGCGCGCCAATCGCTATGCCGGTTCCGGCGATCGGGCCGCGATCCGCGATCTGGTCTATGATGCCTTGCGCTGCCGACGCTCGTTTGGCTGGCTGGGTGGCGGCGACAGCGGACGGGGGCTGATGATCGGGCTGATCCGCGCGCGCGGTGATGACCCGGATGTGCTGTTTTCCGGCGGGCGTTTCGCGCCCATGCCCTTGTCCGAGGCCGAAGGTGGGCGTCCGATGGCCGATGCGCCGCGCGAGGTGCGGCGCGATTGCCCTGATTGGCTGCTGCCGCATTTCGATGCGGCGCTTGGCGATACCAGCGATACGGTGCTGGATGTGATGCGCCACCGCGCCCCGGTTTTCCTGCGCGTGCATCTGGGCCGGATCACCCGCGATGGCGCCATCGCCACGCTCGCAGATGAAGGGATCGACGCCACGGCGCATCCCCTTTCGCCCTCGGCGCTTGAGGTTACGCATAACGCGCGCCGCATTGCTGCCAGCAGCGCCTATCGCGATGGTTTGGTGGAATTGCAGGACGCGGCAAGTCAGGCGGTGGTCGATCTGTTGCCGCTCGCGCCGGATATGCGGGTGCTGGATTATTGCGCGGGCGGTGGTGGTAAGTTGCTTGCGATGGCAGCCCGCGCGCCGGCAATATTCACCGCCCATGATGCCGAGCCGCGCCGGATGCGCGATCTGCCGGCACGGGCGCAGCGGGCAGGGCTGGCCAATGTTGCCCTTGCCGCGCCCGGAACCCCTGGGGGCGCGTTCGATCTGGTGCTGTGCGACGCCCCCTGTTCGGGCTCGGGCGCATGGCGGCGCGCACCGCAGGCGAAATGGGATCTGACGCCCGATCGCCTTGCGCAGCTGGTTGATATACAAGCGGAAATTCTCGATCACGCCAGCGCGCTTGTCGCGCTCGATGGTGTGCTCGCCTATGCAACCTGTTCGCTGTTCGCCCGTGAAAATCACGATCAGACCCGCGCCTTTCTGGCCCGTCATTCCGGCTGGCATTGCGCCGGCGAACATGTCTTTACCCCGCTTGACGGCGGTGACGGGTTTTACCTTGCGCTTTTGGCGCGATCACAGAAATGACATTACAACCATAAGCGGTATTTCGCCGATATTAAGCCCGCGTTAACATGCACCATGTGAAGTGGTGTTGGTGATTCGAGTAAAGGGCTGAAATGTGACGGAACAGGCATTGGCCCCGGGCAGGTTGACACAGATCGCGCGCGATCTGGCGCCGCGCAGTATCATGCTGGCGGTTTTGGGTGTGGTGTTGTTGGGGGCGGCATTTTTCGTGCCCGATCCCCGGCTGGGCATGGTGTTGATGTCAGGCGGGCTTGTGCTGATGTGGATCGTGCTGTTGGTGCGCGGTCTCACCCGGCGCGAGCGTAACCGCCAGGCCCAGATGCATGCGGCGATTGCGCAATTCGTGGCCCATGATGCGGCGCCGGCCTTTTCCACCAATAGCGATGGGGTGCTGGGCTATTGCAATCACGCGGCGCAGCATCTGTTCACCACCGGCGCCGCGCCGACGCTGGCCGCCACGTTTGACGGGCTTTTTGCCGCGCCGGCCGCAACGCTGCGCCGGCTTCAGGATCGCGCCCGCGCTTTGGGCGCCGCGCGCGAAGATATTGCCACCAAACGCGGCCATATGCGGCTTTCGGTCCATCAAATGGGCGAGGATGCGTTCCTCTCGCGGCTCGAAGATATTGCGCTGCGTTTACCGGTGCGCGATGCCGATGCGATCAGCCTGCCGATGCTTACGGCGTCGCGCACCGGCAGCGTTTTGTTCATGAACGAAGCGCTGCGGCACATGATCGGCCGGCGCGAGGCCTCGCTCGACCGGATCATCACCGATTTGCCGCTGCGCCCCGGTGATATCCATGAAATCATGACCGCCAACGGCCGCCAACGCGTGCAGGTGGCCGAGGTTGAAAGCGCGGCGGGCCGTCGTGAAATCTATTTCCTGACCAAAAAGGCCGTGCCCACCGGCGATTGGGATCTGCTTGATCTGCTGCCGGTGCCCTTGCTCAAGATCGCGCCCGAAGGCCATGTCCTGCGCGCCAACAAACCCGCGCGGGATCTGTTGCAGGTGTCTGAACCCGGGGGCGAACTGCTCTCGACCCTGATCGACGGGCTGGGGCGCCCGGTCACCGATTGGCTGATGGAGGCCGCCCATAGCATCGCCCCGCCGCCGCCCGAGATTCTGCGCGCCAGCCGCACCGAAAACGAGGTGCATCTGCAGGTGATCCTCAACCGTGTGGTCGAGGGTGAACAGGTCACGCTGATCGCCGTGCTCAACGATGCGACCGAGCTCAAATCGCTTGAGGCGCAATTCGTTCTAAGCCAGAAAATGCAGGCGATCGGCCAGTTGGCAGGCGGAGTTGCGCATGATTTCAATAACTTGCTGACCGCAATTTCGGGCCATTGCGATCTGTTGTTGCTTCGCCATGATCGCAATGATCCCGCCTATCGCGACCTGATCCAGATTAATCAAAATGCCAATCGGGCCGCCGCTTTGGTGGGCCAATTGCTGGCATTTTCCCGAAAACAGACGCTCAAGCCCGAAATCGTCGATCTGCGCGATACCTTGTCGGAACTTGGGCATCTGCTCAGCCGGCTTGTGGGCGAAAAAACCACCCTGACGCTGACCCATGACTCGGCGCTTTTGCCGATTCGTGCCGATAAACGCCAGATCGAACAGGTGATCATGAACCTTGTGGTCAATGCCCGTGACGCCATGCCCGAAGGCGGCGAAATCGTGATCACGACAAAAAATGCACATCTGCGCGAACCCTATGAACGCGATCGCGCCCGCGTGCCCGCCGGCGAATATGTTCTGGTCAGCGTTACCGACAAGGGCCGCGGAATTCCCCCCGATAAATTGCAAAAGATATTCGAGCCGTTTTTCACCACCAAACGCACGGGCGAGGGCACGGGGCTGGGGCTGTCAACGGCCTATGGGATCATCAAACAGACCGGCGGGTTCATTTTCGTCGATAGCATCGTGGGCGAGGGCACGCGGTTTACCCTCTATTTACCGATCTACGACGGACCGCCCATGCCCATAGCCGCGCCCCCTGCGCCAGCGTCGCCTCCGCGCTTTGAAGGAGGCGTGGTGCTTCTGGTCGAGGATGAAGCCCCGGTCCGCGCCTTTGCCTCGCGCGCGTTGCGCCTGCGCGGCTACACGGTGATCGAGGCTGAAAATGCCGAAGACGCGCTGGCCTTGCTCGAAGATCGCTCGCTTGTGGTCGATGTGTTTGTGACCGATGTGATCATGCCGGGCATGGACGGGCCGACCTGGGTTAGCGAGGCTTTGAAATCGCGGCCCGGCGTCAAGGTGGTTTTCGTATCCGGCTATGCCGAAGAAAATTTCTCGGAACAGCAGGCGCGGATTCCGAATTCGGTATTTCTGCCGAAACCTTTCTCGCTCAGCCAATTAACCGCCACGGTGCAGGATTTACTGTGAATCGGTAACGCGTTGTTAATCCGTTTGGTGCAAACTGATGCAAGAGAATTTTGTTGAAATGTTCGCGCTTTACCCCCATAAGGCGGGAACACTTGGTGAACATCAGCACCATTGCCGCCCGGCGGCGGCTGTGAAATAAGGATGGCAACAATGGCAACGGCGACTTTATTCAACATGACCGACAAGCGCGAAACAGAAAAGCAAAAGGCGCTCGATTCCGCGCTGGCACAAATCGAACGACAGTTCGGCAAAGGCTCGATCATGCGGCTTGGTGCCGATAATCCGGTCGCCGAAATCGAAGCAACATCAACAGGTTCGCTGGGCCTTGATATTGCCCTGGGGATCGGCGGCTTGCCCAAGGGGCGTATCGTCGAAATCTATGGGCCGGAAAGTTCGGGCAAAACGACGCTCACCCTGCATTGCGTTGCCGAGGAACAGAAAAAGGGTGGCGTCTGCGCTTTCGTTGATGCCGAACATGCGCTTGACCCGATCTATGCCAAGAAACTTGGCGTCAATCTGGACGAATTGCTGATTTCGCAACCCGATACCGGCGAACAGGCGCTTGAAATCGTTGATACGCTTGTGCGTTCGGGCGCGGTCAGCATGGTGGTGGTTGATTCGGTCGCCGCCCTGACCCCCAAATCCGAACTTGAGGGCGATATGGGCGACAGCTCGGTCGGGGTGCATGCCCGACTGATGAGCCAGGCGATGCGCAAGCTGACCGGTTCGATTTCACGTTCGCAATGCACCGTGATCTTCATCAACCAGATCCGGATGAAGATCGGCGTCATGTTCGGCAGCCCGGAAACGACGACCGGCGGACAGGCGCTGAAATTCTATTCCTCGGTGCGGCTGGATATCCGACGCATCGGCTCGATCAAGGATCGCGACGAAGTCGTCGGCAACCAGACCCGCGTGAAGGTGGTCAAGAACAAGGTCGCGCCGCCGTTCAAACAGGTCGAATTCGACATCATGTATGGCGAAGGTATTTCAAAAACCGGTGAATTGCTTGATCTCGGGGTCAAGGCCGGCGTTGTCGAAAAATCCGGAAGCTGGTTTTCCTATGGTGATCAACGCATCGGCCAGGGGCGCGAAAACGCCAAGACATTCTTGCGGGAAAATCAGACCATCGCCGCGGAAATCGAAGACAAGATCCGCGCCTCGCACGGGCTGGAATTCGACATGAGCGCCAGCGATGAGGATCGCGGTGATCCTTTGGTCGAGGAATAGACCCCGCCGCCAAAATGCCAGCCGTGCCGGGCGCGGCTGGATGGACAGCCCGCCTGCGCGGATATAAATGGGATCAGACCCGAAACCAGAGAAAGCTCAGAGCAGATCATGGCCAGCCTGAACGATATTCGCGCGACGTTTCTTGATTTTTTTGCGCGTAACGATCACACGATCGTGGAAAGCTCACCGCTGGTGCCGCGCAATGACCCCACGTTGATGTTCACCAATGCGGGGATGGTGCAGTTCAAGAACAGTTTCACCGGCCTTGAAAAGCGCCCCTATAGCCGCGCGGCCACGGCGCAAAAATGCGTGCGCGCTGGTGGCAAACATAACGATCTGGACAATGTCGGTTATACGGCGCGCCACCATACGTTTTTCGAAATGCTCGGGAATTTTTCGTTCGGGGATTATTTCAAGGAAACGGCTATTCCGCTTGCCTGGGATCTGTTGACCCGCGATTTTGGGATCGACAAATCCAAACTGTTGGTGACCGTTTATCACACCGATGACGAAGCCGCGAATATCTGGAAAAAATACGCGGGCCTGCCGGATGAGCGGATCATCCGCATCGCCTCGGATGACAATTTCTGGTCCATGGGTGCCACCGGACCCTGCGGCCCGTGTTCCGAGATTTTTTATGATCACGGCGATCATATCTGGGGCGGGCCTCCGGGCAGTGCGAATGAAGATGGCGACCGTTTCATCGAAATTTGGAACATCGTCTTCATGCAATATGAGCAATTCGAAGATGGCACCCGGCAGGATCTGCCGAACCAGTCGATTGATACCGGGATGGGGCTGGAACGGATTGGCGCGCTTTTGCAGGGCAAGCATGACAATTACGATACCGATGTCATGCGCGCCCTGATCGAGGCAAGCGCCAGCGTCACCGACGGGGCGCCTGATGGGCCGGGCAATATCCATCACCGTGTGATTGCCGATCACCTGCGTTCGACTTCATTCCTGATCGCTGATGGGGTGACGCCATCTAACGAAGGGCGTGGCTATGTGCTGCGCCGGATCATGCGCCGCGCTATGCGGCATGCGCATTTGCTGGGGGCAAAGGATCCGGTCATGCACCGGCTGGTCGGCCAGCTGGTCAGCGAAATGGGCGATGCCTATCCCGAACTGCGCCGGGGCCAAAGCCTGATCGAGCAGACGCTGCAGCTTGAAGAAATGCGTTTCCGTCAGACGCTCGATCGTGGTCTGCGGCTGCTTGACGATGAACTGGCCGCCTTGCCCGAGGAGGGCGCGCTTTCGGGGGCAGCGGCATTCCGGCTTTACGACACATTCGGATTTCCTCTGGATCTCACCCAGGATGCTTTGCGCGAACGCGGGCGTGAGGTCGATGTCGCGGGTTTTGACGCCGCAATGGCCGAGCAAAAGGCCAAGGCACGCGCCGCCTGGGCGGGTTCGGGCGAGACTGCGGATGCAACCTTGTGGTATGACATCGCAGAACAGCACGGATCGACGGAATTTTTAGGGTATGACACCGAAAGTGCCGAAGGTCAGATCATTGTAATTGTGCGGGATGGCGCGTCGGTGACGCAGGCGGAATTGGGCGAATCCGTGCTGATTGTGGTGAACCAGACCCCGTTTTACGCCGAAAGCGGCGGGCAGGTGGGCGATACGGGCCTTTTGGAAACTGATACCGGGCGCGCGCGGATCACCGATACACGCAAGGTCGCGGGCGTGTTCATCCATTTCGCCGAGGTGATTGAGGGGCAGATCAGCACCAATGATGGCGCGCGATTGGCGGTGGACCACGCAAAACGCAGCGCGATTCGCGCGAATCATTCCGCTACGCATCTGTTGCATGAGGCCCTGCGGGTTCGGTTGGGCACCCATGTCTCACAGCGCGGCAGCCTGAATGCCGCCGATCGTTTGCGTTTCGATTTCAGTCATGGCCAGGCCCTGACCGGTGATGAACTTGCGCAGATTGAGGCCGATGTGAACGCCTATATCCGGCAGAATACGCCGGTCGTGACCCGAATCATGACGCCTGATGACGCGCGCGCCATTGGGGCGCAGGCGCTTTTTGGCGAAAAATATGGCGATGAAGTGCGCGTTGTGTCGATGGGGCAGGCTGATACCGGTAAGGGCGCGGATGGCCAGACCTATTCGATCGAGCTTTGCGGTGGCACCCATGTGGCGCGCACGGGCGATATCGGGCTTTGTGTGATTCTCGGTGACAGCGCCTCTTCGGCGGGTGTGCGCCGGATCGAGGCCCTGACCGGCGAGGCTGCGCGGCTTTGGCTGAATGATGCGACCACGCGGATGGATGCGCTGGCCGATATGCTTAAGGCGCAGCCGGGCGATGTGGTTGAGCGCGTGCGTCACCTTGTGGATGAACGGCGCAACCTAAGTAATGAGGTCGCGCAATTGCGGCGCGAACTGGCCATGGGAACCGCCGCGGTGGCCGAGGCCAAACAGATCAATGGCGTGCCGTTTTTTGCGCAGGTGTTGCAGGGCGTGTCGGGCAAGGATTTGCCGGCGCTGATCGACGGGCACAAACAGCGGCTCGGCAGTGGCGCGGTGCTGCTGATTGCGGATGCGGATGGCAAGGCCGCGGTGGCCGCGGGCGTTACCGAGGATCTGACCGACCGGATTAGCGCCGTCGATCTGGTACGCGCGGCAGTTACCGAACTTGGCGGCAAGGGCGGTGGCGGCCGACCCGATATGGCGCAGGGCGGGGGAAGCGATATTTCCAAGGCGCCAGCGGCGATCAGCGCGGCCGAAGCCGTGATCGGGGGTTGAAATGGCGGCCTTATGGATCACACGGGCCACGATCACCGACCCGGAGCGTTACGCGCGCTATGCGGCGCTTGCCCCGGCCGCGATTGCGGCCTATGGCGGCGAGTTTTTGGTGCGCGGCGGCACAGCCGTGCAGATCGAGGGCGAGGGGCGGCCGCGCAATGTGGTGGTGCGTTTTCCTTCGGTCGCGGATGCGCAGGCCTGCTATAATTCGGCTGCCTATCAAGAGGCGCTGGCTTATGCCGAGGGCGCATCGGAGCGTGAGCTGGTGATCGTGGAGATGGTAGACCCGGCCTGACCAATATGCGCCATGCGCGGCAGATGCCGACTGGGGCCATTACGGACCACAGGCGCTGGATCTGGTGCGCCCGGCGGGAATTTTGGGTTCGGGCGAGATGACCGTGCAGAGCGGTGCGGCGGGTGCGCGTTTTTTTGCATGCGTGGATGCGAGACTCATTATATTGCGGCCTGAGCGGGGTTGATCCATGTGGGCGGCGCAGGGGAAAGGCCCGTGCGCAACCGTGGTGGTGGCGGCTTCAGTCCGGCCGATTTGCGCCTCGGCATATCATCGGGGCGGGGTTGTATGGGATGAGGGCGCAGGAAATTGCGATAATATGGCCCGACGCTTCATCGTCTGGGCGTTGACGCGATATGCCAGGTGCCCAGGAGGTAGCAGCGTAGCGTTGCGAATTGTTCCCGGGATTTATGTGCCGGGGGCGTCCGCATGCGGAAATTCGCGGCGCGACGCGATATGCCCGTTCGCGCGCAATGTGATTGGCTTTGGCTTGGGGTGAACGGTGTGTTCACGGGCGAGTTGTTAACTTTTGCGATTGTTGCTGCGGCAAAGTCTCGTGATCCGATTGCGGCATTTGGCGGTGCACAGGGCTGAAAAGTGGCGTGACATCAGGGAATTTGGCCGCGACTGGTGTTTATTGAGGCGCGGATTCGTTTTGCGCCAGCGGATTGGGGGCGGAGGTCCGCCATGTGAACGTCCAACCCGTTGAGCTTATCCTTGCGCGGGACGGATGCAGTATCGGAGCCAGCGCAGCGATCCCCCGTAACGAAAAACCCCGGCCGCGGGGCCGGGGTTTTTATCAGCTTGCCCGCGCTTGGCGTTTGCGTTCATGCGGGTCGAGGTAGCGTTTGCGCATCCGGATCGAATTGGGCGTCACTTCGACCAATTCGTCATCGTCGATATAGGCAATCGCCTGTTCCAGCGACATGGTGACCGGTGTGGTCAGGCGCACAGCCTCATCCGTGCCCGAGGCGCGAACGTTGGTCAATTTTTTGCCCTTGAGCGGGTTCACCTCAAGGTCATTGTCGCGCGAATGCTCGCCAATAATCATGCCCTGATAGACCTGTTCCTGCGCGCCGATAAACAGGCGGCCACGTTCTTCGAGGTTCCAAAGCGCATAGGCGACCGAAACGCCATCCTCCATCGAGATCAGCACGCCAGCGCGGCGCCCGGAAATCGGGCCTTTATGCGGCGCCCATTCGTGGAATACACGGTTGAGCACACCGGTGCCGCGTGTATCGGTCAGAAATTCGCCGTAATAGCCGATCAACCCGCGCGAGGGCACATGCGCCACGATCCGGGTTTTGCCGGTGCCGGCGGGTTTCATCTCGATCATCTCGCCCTTGCGGGGGCCGGTGATTTTTTCGATCACGGCGCCGGTGAATTCATCATCCACATCGATGGTGACTTCTTCGATCGGTTCCAGCCGTTCGCCATTCGGCCCGGTTTGAAACAACACCTGCGGGCGGGAAATCGACAATTCGAACCCTTCGCGGCGCATGTTTTCGATCAGCACACCCATTTGCAATTCGCCACGACCGGCAACCTCAAAGGCTTCGCCGCCGGGGGTATCGGTGATCTTGATCGCGACGTTGGATTCGGCCTCTTTCATCAGCCGTTCGCGAATGACGCGGGATTGCACCTTTTTGCCGTCGCGCCCGGCCAGTGGGCTGTCATTGATGCCAAATGTAACGGTGATCGTTGGCGGATCGATCGGCTGGGCGGGCAGGGGCACATCAACCGACAAATCGCAAAGCGTATCGGCCACGGTGGCTTTGGACATGCCCGCAAGGGTGACGATATCGCCGGCTTCGGCCAGATCGATCGGCTGTTGGCCAAGGCCGCGGAAGGCCAGGATTTTGGTCACGCGGAATTGTTCGATCCGTTCGCCATCGCGGGTCAGGGCCTTGATGGTTTCGCCCGCGCGCAATGTGCCGGCTTCGACCCGACCGCTGAGGATGCGGCCGATGAAGGGGTCCGAACCCAGCGTGGTGGCGAGCATCTGAAACGGCTCATCGCGGCGCGCGATCTGCTTGGGGGCGGGCACATGTGTCATCACCAGATCAAACAGCGCCGAGAGATCCTGCCGCGGCCCATCAAGGGTGGCATCGGCCCAGCCCGACCGGCCCGAGGCA
>JBBAGE010000054.1:0-13447 GCA_041655055.1 Paracoccaceae bacterium | reverse complement strand
GAAATCCTGTCCTTTGGCGCGGATGACGAAACGCTGGATTATATCGCCCAGTTTGTTGCGGGCCTTGCGCGCAGCGCCGGTGACGCCCCGCTTGAGGCTGCGGCCCAGGGGCTGGCCCTGCAACGTCGCGCAGGCCACCCCTATCTGTCGGATCTGGCCCGCGTGACGGGATTGGTGCAGGACCGGCTGGCAACAAACCGCATGGTGATCTGACGGGCGCTGCCCACCCGCATCATTCCTGCGGGATCACCCGCAGGCCAAGTTCGCGCAACTGTTCGTTCATCGGTTCGGACGGGGCGCTCATCATCAGATCTTCGGCGCGCTGATTCATCGGGAACATGATGACTTCGCGGATATTGGCCTCATCCGCCAACAGCATCACCATCCGGTCGATGCCCGCTGCGCAGCCCCCGTGTGGCGGCGCGCCGTAGCGGAACGCATTGACCATACCGCCGAAACGCTTGCGCACTTCGTCCTCGCCATAACCGGCCAGTTCAAACGCCTTGAACATGATATCGGGGCGGTGGTTGCGGATCGCACCGGAAATCAGCTCATAGCCATTGCAGGCCAGATCGTATTGATAGCCAAGCACGTCCAGCGGATCACCCGAAAGCGCCTCAAGCCCGCCTTGGGGCATCGAAAACGGGTTATGCGAAAAATCGATCCCGCCTTCGTCATCTTGTTCATACATCGGGAAATCAACGATCCAAGCAAAGGCGAACCGGTCCGTTTCGGTCAGGCCCAGCTCATCCCCGATCACGGTGCGCGCCTTGCCGGCCACCCGTTCAAACGCCGCGGGTTTGCCGCCCAGAAAAAACGCCGCATCGCCCACGCCGAGGCCCAACTGCACCCGGATCGCCTCGGTCCGCTCGGGCCCGATGTTTTTGGCCAGCGGCCCCGCGGCCTCGGGCCCGTCATCGCCCTCGCGCCAAAAAATATAGCCCATGCCGGGCAGTCCCTCTTTTTGCGCAAACGCATTCATCCGGTCGCAGAATTTGCGCGATCCGCCGCCCGGCGCGGGGATGGCGCGAATTTCGGTGCCTTCCTGTTCCAGCAATTTCGCGAAAATCGCAAAGCCAGAGCCCGCGAAATGTTCGCTTACCACCTGCATCTTGATCGGGTTGCGCAGGTCAGGCTTGTCGGTCCCATACCACAGCGCTGCATCGCGATAGGAAATCTGCGGCCAATCGGCATCCACCCGCCGCCCGCCGCCGAAACGTTCAAAACAGCCCCCAATCACCGGCTGGATCGTGTCGAACACATCTTGCTGGCTGACAAAGGACATTTCCATGTCCAACTGATAAAAATCGGTGGGCGAGCGGTCGGCGCGCGGATCTTCATCGCGGAAACAGGGCGCGATCTGGAAATATTTATCGAACCCGGACACCATGATCAGCTGCTTGAACTGCTGCGGCGCCTGCGGCAGGGCATAGAATTTGCCCGGATGCAGCCGTGATGGCACCAGAAAATCGCGCGCGCCTTCGGGCGATGATGCGGTGATGATCGGGGTTTGAAATTCGTTGAACCCCTTGGCCCACATCCGCTGGCGCAGATCGGCCACCACTTGCGATCGCAAGATCATGTTGTGCTGCAGCTTTTCGCGCCGCAGATCGAGGTAACGGTAACGCAGGCGCGTTTCCTCGGGATATTCCTGATCGCCGAACACCATCAGCGGCAATTCATCCGCCGCGCCCAGAACCTCAAGATCGCGCACATAAACCTCGATCTCGCCGGTGGGGATTTTTTCGTTCACCAACCCTTCGGCGCGGGCTTTGACCGTGCCATCGATGCGGATACACCATTCCGCGCGCACCTTTTCCATGGCGCCAAAAGCGGGGCTGTCGCTGTCGCACAGAATTTGCGTGATGCCGTAATGATCGCGCAAATCGACGAACAGCACACCCCCGTGATCGCGAATACGGTGCACCCAACCGGACAGACGGACCGCCTGGCCTTCGTCGGAAATGGTCAGATCGGCGCAAGAATGGCTGCGATATGCGTGCATGGCTGTCCCTTTGGGCGGGGTTTCGGTCAGCGTCGATACACATTGCCATGCGTCAGAAGTCAAGGGCAGCCAGATTACATGTAAAATGCATCAAATCCATTTACAGAATGGTTAATTTGGCCAAATATGCCCTTACGTAGGGGAAAAACCCGCCAAACGCCCCTGCGCAACCAAATCGGCGCGGAACAAGAACCCGCCAGAAAGGTTAAAGGCAAAAAGGCAGCGCGTCGCAGACGCAGTCGGATACGGGCGCCGAAAAGGCGCGGCATGGGGGTCGACATGTGGGAAATGACATTAGATCGGTTGTTGAAACACCTGTTACGCGAGGGTGATCTGCAGATCACCTTGGCCGATGGCACGGTGCGGCGTTATGGCGATGGCAAGGGGCCGAAGATTGCCGTGACATTCCATGATGCCGCCTTGCCGCGCAAGCTCGCGTTCAACCCCGACATCGCCTTGGGCGAGGCCTATACCGATGGTCGCCTGACCATCGAGGATGACAATCTGCGTGGGCTTTTGGACGTGGTGATCCACAACCTGGCGCAAAACGATATTCCCGCCTTTCAACGCCCGCTGTTTGCTGCGCGGGTGGCGATGCGCAGGCTGGCGCAATTCAACCCCGCCAGCCGGGCGCAGAAAAACGTGGCCCATCATTATGATCTGTCGGGCGAACTATACGAGCTGTTTCTGGACAGCGACCGGCAATATTCCTGCGCCTATTTCCAGCGCCCCGATATGTCGCTGGAACAGGCCCAGGCCGCGAAAAAGGCCCATATCGCCCGCAAATTGCGGATCGAGCCGGGCATGCGGGTGCTGGATATCGGCTGCGGCTGGGGCGGCATGGCGCTGACGCTGGCGCGCGATTATGGCGCGCATGTAGTGGGGGTCACGCTGTCGCGTGAACAGCTTGCCATTGCCTCGGATCGTGCCCGCGCCGAAGGGCTGGCCGACAAGGTCGAATTCCGCCTGACCGATTACCGCGCCCTGAACGAACAGTTTGATCGCATCGTCTCGGTCGGCATGTTCGAACATGTCGGCGTGCCCCATTACCGCGAATATTTCGCCAAAGTGCACAACCTGCTGACCCCCGATGGTATCGCGCTGATCCACACCATTGGCCGTTCCAGCCCGCCGGGAATCACATCGCCCTGGATCACGAAATATATCTTTCCCGGCGGCTATGTGCCGGCCCTGTCGGAAATTTCCGCCGCGATCGAGCATGAAGACCTGTTCACCAATGATGTCGAGGTCTGGCGCATCCATTATGCCGATACGCTGAAACATTGGCTGGAACGGTTCGAGGCCAATATCGACAAGGCCCGCGCAATTTATGACGATCGGTTTTGCCGGATGTGGCGCTATTACCTGCTGGCCTGCGAAATATCGTTCCGGCGCAACCGGCAGGCGGTCTTCCAGTTGCAATTGTCGCGCCGAATCAATGCCGTGCCGCTGACGCGCGACTATCTTTATGCCGCGCCCGATGGTTCGGCGCCGATGCGTCATGCCGCAGAATAGGAAAAGCCCGCTTCCCCCCTTGCGCAGCCCCGCCTCATGGATATAAGCCCGCAAGGATTTGCGCCCATGCGCATGTGCTGATGTCCGGGGAAAATGACCATGCCGAAAAGAACCGATATTTCATCCATCATGATCATCGGAGCGGGCCCCATTATCATCGGACAAGCCTGCGAGTTCGATTATTCTGGCGCCCAGGCCTGCAAGGCGCTGCGCGAAGAAGGGTATCGGGTCATCCTCGTGAACTCGAACCCTGCCACGATCATGACCGATCCCGAAATGGCCGATGCCACCTATATCGAGCCGATCACCCCCGAAATCGTCGCCAAGATCATCGAAAAGGAACGCCCCGATGCGCTGCTGCCCACGATGGGCGGCCAGACCGGGCTGAACACCGCGCTGGCGCTGGCCGATATGGGGGTGCTGGAAAAATTCGGGGTCGAGCTGATCGGCGCCAAACGCGAAGCCATCGAAATGGCCGAGGATCGCAAGCTGTTTCGCGAAGCGATGGACCGTCTGGGGATCGAAAACCCCAAGGCCACCATCGCCAACACCATGCAGGAATGTATGGATGCGATTGATTATGTCGGCCTGCCCGCGATTATCCGCCCTGCCTTTACCCTTGGCGGCACCGGCGGCGGCGTGGCCTATAACCGCGACGATTATATCCATTATTGCCGCACCGGGCTTGATGCGTCGCCCGTCAGCCAGATCCTGATTGATGAAAGCCTGCTGGGCTGGAAAGAATATGAAATGGAGGTCGTCCGCGATCAGGCGGATAATGCGATCATCGTTTGCTCCATTGAAAACGTCGATCCGATGGGCGTGCATACAGGCGATTCGATCACCGTTGCCCCGGCGCTGACCCTGACCGACCGCGAATATCAGATCATGCGCACGCAATCGATCAATGTGCTGCGCGAAATCGGGGTGGAAACCGGCGGCTCCAACGTGCAATGGGCGGTAAACCCGGTCGATGGCCGCATGGTCGTGATCGAAATGAACCCGCGGGTCAGCCGTTCATCCGCGCTGGCCTCCAAGGCCACCGGCTTTCCCATTGCGAAAATTGCGGCAAAACTGGCCGTGGGCTATACGCTCGATGAACTCGACAACGATATCACCAAGGTGACGCCCGCGAGCTTTGAGCCCACGATTGATTATGTCGTCACCAAAATCCCGCGCTTCGCATTCGAGAAATTCCCCGGATCGAAACCCCATCTGACCACCGCGATGAAATCGGTGGGCGAGGTCATGGCCATTGGCCGCAGCTTTCATGAAAGCATGCAAAAGGCGCTGGCCTCGATGGAAACCGGCCTGACCGGCTTTGACGAAATCGAGATCGAGGGCGCGCCCGAACGTGTCGCCATCGTCAAGGCGCTGGCCGTGGCCACGCCCGACCGGCTGCGCGTGATCGCCCAGGCCATGCGCCATGGGCTGAGCAATGATGAAATCTTTGCCGCCACCTCGTTTGATCCGTGGTTCCTGGAACGTATCCGCGAAATCGTGAATGCCGAACAGGATATCATCGCAAACGGCCTGCCCGCGACGGGCGATGGCCTGCGCGCGCTGAAAATGCTGGGCTTTTCCGATGCCCGGCTGGCAAAGCTGACCGATCAGCCGGAAACCGCCGTGCGCAACGCCCGGCTGGGGCTGGGCGTCAAGGCATCGTTCAAGCGCATCGACACCTGCGCCGCCGAATTCGAAGCCCAGACCCCCTATATGTATTCCACCTATGAAGCCCCGGTGATGGGCGAGGCCGAATGCGAATCGCGGCCTACGGATCGCAAAAAGGTAGTGATCCTTGGCGGTGGCCCCAACCGGATCGGTCAGGGGATCGAATTCGATTACTGCTGCTGCCACGCCTGTTTTTCGCTGACCGATGTTGGTTATGAAACCATCATGATCAACTGCAACCCCGAAACCGTCAGCACCGATTATGACACGTCGGATCGGCTGTATTTCGAACCGCTGACGTTTGAACATGTGATGGAAATCCTGCGGGTCGAACAGGAATCGGGCACGCTGCACGGGGTGATCGTGCAATTTGGCGGGCAAACCCCGCTGAAACTGGCCGACGCCCTGCAAGAGGCGGGCATTCCGATTCTGGGCACCACACCGGATGCGATCGACCTTGCCGAAGACCGCGAACGCTTTCAGGCGCTGGTCAACCAGCTTGGCCTGAAACAGCCGCGCAACGGCATCGCCCATTCGGATGAACAGGCTTTGGCCATTGCCGGGGATATCGGTTTTCCGCTGGTGATCCGCCCGTCCTATGTGCTGGGGGGCCGCGCGATGGAAATCGTGCGCGATATGGATGGGCTGCGCCGCTATATCCGCGATGCGGTGGTCGTGTCGGGCGATAGCCCGGTGTTGCTTGACAGCTATCTGTCGGATGCGATTGAAATCGACGTGGATGCGCTTTGCGATGGCAAGGATGTGCATGTCGCCGGCATCATGCAACATATCGAAGAAGCGGGCGTGCATTCCGGTGACAGCGCCTGTTCCCTGCCGCCCTTTTCGCTTGGCGATGACATCATTGCCGAATTGCATGTGCAGACCCGGGCGCTGGCGTTGGCGCTGGGCGTGGTCGGGCTGATGAATATTCAATTCGCGGTCAAGGATGGTGTCATCTACCTGATTGAGGTGAATCCCCGCGCGTCGCGCACCGTGCCTTTTGTGGCCAAGGCGGTGAAATCGCCGATTGCCTCGATTGCCGCGCGGATCATGGCGGGCGAAAAGCTGGCCGATTTTGATCTGGTCGACCCCGCGATCAAGACCTTTGCGGTCAAGGAAGCAGTGCTGCCCTTTGCCCGTTTCCCCGGTGTCGATACGATCCTTGGCCCGGAAATGCGCTCTACCGGCGAAGTCATGGGCGCGGACGTCAATTTCCACCGCGCGTTCCTGAAAGCACAGCTTGGCGCGGGCACGGTATTGCCCACCGAAGGACGGGTGTTCATCTCGATCCGCGACGGGGATAAAACGCCCCTGATGGTCGAGGCCGCGCAAACGCTGGTGGATATGGGCTTTACGCTTGTGGCCACGCGCGGCACGGCGGCGTTTCTTGAGGGCGCGGGCATTGCCTGCACCACGGTGAACAAGGTCTACGAAGGCCGGCCCAATATTGTCGATCTGCTTAAGGATGATCAGATCGCGCTGGTGCTGAACACGACCGAAGGCACCCAGGCGGTTGAGGATTCACGTGAAATCCGCGCCGTCGCGCTTTATGATCGTATCCCCTATTTCACCACGGCCGCCGCCGCCCATGCCGCCGTTTTCGCGATGAAATCGCGCGACGAGGGCGAAATCGGCGTTATGTCCCTGCAAGAAGGCTAGGCCAAATCGGCCTTGCCCCTTGACTTTGGCGGCAATAGGGCGCACATGCGTCCTGACGGTGATTTTCCGGCTGCCGCGTGAGTAGCAGCGCCATTGCGCGCAAGGCAAATCAGCCCCGAGCCCGGCTTTCGCTGCGGCTTACCCCCAGGTTCCCAATTCACGCAGGGGTCCGGCAGGAAATCGGCTTTGGGCATCCGGCCCGCCGCCGCGCCTTTCCTGCAACCCGATGCTTTTGCCGCCGCCCCGAACCGCTGGGCGGCGCAAGCCATTTTTACGGGCGGGCTTTGCCTTGCCCCCTGAAAGGACGATCTTTGACCGATTTTTCCATGCTGGGCCTTGCGCCACGCCTTATGACGCTGCTGAACGAACAGGGGATGGACAAACCCACCCCGATTCAGGCGCGTGCCATCCCCGAGGTCATGAATGGCCGCGATGTCATGGGCCTGGCCCAAACCGGCACCGGCAAAACGCTGGCCTTTGGCCTGCCGTTGATCCATCACGCCATGGGTGTGGGCACGAAACCCGCGCCGCGCAAGGTACGCGCGCTGGTGCTGGCCCCCACGCGTGAACTGGTGAACCAGATCGCGCAAACGCTTTACACCTATGTCAAAGGCACCCATCTGAAAATCAACCGCGTGGTTGGCGGGGCCTCGATCGGCGCGCAGATCAAGGCGCTGGAACGTGGCACCGATATTCTGGTGGCCACGCCCGGCCGGCTGATGGACCTGATTGACCGCCGCGCCGTCTATCTGGATGAAACCGAATTTCTGGTGCTGGACGAGGCCGATCAGATGCTTGACATGGGGTTCATCCATGCCTTGCGTAAAATCGCGCCGCTGCTGGCCGAAGATCGCCAGACCATGTTGTTTTCCGCCACGATGAACAAACAGATGTCGGAAATCGCCGCATCCTATCTGCGCAATCCTGTCCGGATCGAGGTCACGCCCCAAGGCAAGGCCGCCGACAAGGTGACACAAGAGGTCCACTTTATCAGCCAGGCCGCCAAGACCGACAAGCTGATTTCCCTGCTGGCCCGCCATCCCGGTGAAATGTCGCTGGTATTCGGGCGCACCAAACACGGCTCGGAACGGTTGATGAAACAATTGTCGGCTGCTGGTTTTGCCGCAGGCTCGATCCATGGCAACAAAAGCCAAAGCCAGCGCGAACGCACCTTGCAAGCGTTCCGCGATGGCACGATCAAGGTGCTGGTCGCCACCGATGTGGCCGCGCGCGGCATTGATATTCCGGGCGTGCGTCATGTTTATAACTTTGAACTGCCCAATGTGCCCGAAAACTACATCCACCGGATCGGGCGCACCGCGCGCGCCGGGCGTGATGGCGCGGCTGTGGCGCTGTGTTCATCGGCAGAAATGGGCGAATTGCGCTCGATCGAAAAGGTGATGGGGATCACGATCCCCGTGGCCTCTGGCCAACCCTTTGCCGAGGAACCGGGCGCCAAGAAACCCGCGCGCGGCAATGGCGGCGGCCGCCGGCGCTTTGGCGCAGGCGGGGGTGGCAATGGCGGTGGCGGCAAGCCCGCGCAAAACCGCAATTCGCGCCCCGCGCGCCGCACCACCCGCGCAGCATGATACCCCGCCCGCCCCGTCATCCGACCGGGCGGGCGTTTCTTTTCCGGGTGATTGCGCCAATTTAGGGGTTTTCACCGCGCCAATGGCGGGTATATTGCAGGTCATGACCGTGATGACACATATTCCCGCCGCCACCCGCGCTTTGCGCGCGGCGCCCCATCACGGACTGCTTCTCCTTAGCTGCCTCTGAGCGTGCCCTTGGGCGCGACCGCTCAGAGGTGACCAGCGCCCAAGCCAGTATCATTTCAGCTTGAGAGAGAACACCATGTCCAATGCCGCCCAACAAGATCAGGTTCTGATCTTTGACACCACCTTGCGCGATGGCGAACAAAGCCCCGGCGCGACGATGAGCCATAATGAAAAGCTCGAAATCGCGGGGCTGCTGGATGAAATGGGCGTCGATATCATCGAAGCCGGTTTCCCCATCGCATCCGAGGGCGATTTTCACGCCGTATCCGAAATCGCGAAAAACGCGAAAAACGCAATCATCTGCGGGCTGGCGCGCGCGAATTTCACCGATATCGACCGCGCCTGGGATGCGGTGAAACATGCTCGCAAACCCCGGATTCACACATTCATCGGCACATCGCCCCTGCACCGCGCCATCCCCAATCTCGATATGGATCAGATGGCCGCGCGCATTCATGAAACCGTGACCCATGCGCGCAACCTGTGCGAAGATGTGCAATGGTCGCCCATGGATGCCACGCGCACGGAACATGATTATCTCTGCCGTGTGGTGGAAATTGCGATCAAGGCCGGGGCCACAACGATCAATATTCCCGATACCGTCGGCTATACCGCGCCGCGCGAATCGGCCGATCTGATCGCGATGTTGCTGGAACGCGTGCCCGGCGCCGATGGTGTGATTTTCTCGACCCATTGCCATAATGATCTGGGCATGGCCACGGCCAATGCGCTGGCCGCCGTGGGTGCGGGCGCACGCCAGATCGAATGCACGATCAACGGCCTGGGCGAACGCGCCGGCAATACCGCGCTGGAAGAAGTCGTAATGGCGCTGAAGGTGCGCAACGATATCATGCCCTATCGCACCGGCATCGATACGACGAAAATCATGAATATTTCGCGCCGTGTCAGCCAGGTGTCGGGTTTTCCGGTGCAGTTCAACAAGGCGATCGTGGGCAAGAATGCGTTCTTGCACGAATCGGGCATCCATCAGGATGGCGTGCTGAAAAACGTCGAAACGTTCGAAATCATGAAGCCCGCCGATATCGGCCTGAACGAGGCCAATATCGCCATGGGCAAACATTCGGGCCGCGCCGCTTTGCGCGCCAAACTGGCCGATCTGGGCTATGAGGTGGGGGATAACCAGCTCAAGGATGTGTTCGTGCGGTTCAAGGCTTTGGCCGACCGCAAAAAGGAAGTCTATGATGACGATCTGATCGCGCTGATGACCGAAAGCGCCGGCGCGCCCGAAAATGAGCGCCTGCAGGTGCAATATCTGCGCGTCGTCTGCGGGACCGAGGGGCCGCAAACCGCCGATCTGACCATGCTCATTGATGGCGATAAGAAACAGGCACATATGGAGGGCGACGGCCCGGTTGACGCCACGTTCAAGGCGATCAAATCGCTGTTCCCGACGACCGCGCGCCTGCAGCTTTACCAGGTGCATGCCGTGACCGAAGGCACAGATGCCCAGGCTACCGTTTCCGTGCGGCTTGAGGAAAATGGCAAGATCGTCACCGGCCAAAGTTCCGATACAGATACGGTCGTGGCCAGCGCCAAGGCCTATGTCAACGCGCTGAACCGGCTGTTGGTGCGGCGCGAAAAATCGGCCCCCGATGCCGATGTGAAAACCGTCAATTACAAGGATGTCGTCTGACATTCCCCGCGCGGGCGGCCCCCTGCCCGCGCGATACAGAAAAAATGCCCATCAAAACCGGCGCACGGAATTGTCATTTCGCCACATTTTCGCCGTGATTTATCGGCAAATCCCCGTCGCATCAGCCTTTATCGAACATTTTTCCCGCCCGGCGCGCGCCTGACGTGGCGCCAGAACGGCGGTTTGCCGCCAATAGGGCCACGCCGCGCCCTTTTCCTGCGCAGGCAGGATGCCTATAAGCGGCCAAAACGCTGCCCGAGATTCTATCCCGGCGGCTCAGTGGAAAGCGCGCATCATGGTATCACTCGCAGGTCTGTTTTCGTCGGATATGGCGATAGATCTCGGCACAGCCAACACACTGGTTTACGTCAAGGGCAAGGGCATCATCCTGAACGAACCCTCGGTCGTGGCCTTTCATGTCAAGGATGGCCGCAAACAGGTTCTGGCCGTGGGCGAAGATGCCAAGCTGATGCTGGGGCGCACGCCCGGGTCGATTCAGGCGATCCGGCCAATGCGCGACGGGGTGATCGCCGATTTCGACACGGCCGAGGAAATGATCAAGCATTTCATCCGCAAGGTGCACAAGCGCACCACCTTTTCCAAACCGAAAATCATCGTCTGTGTGCCCCATGGCGCAACCCCGGTGGAAAAACGCGCGATCCGCCAGTCGGTGCTGTCGGCCGGCGCGCGCCGCGCCGGGCTGATTGCCGAACCGATCGCTGCGGCGATCGGCGCGGGCATGCCGATCACCGATCCCACCGGCAACATGGTTGTCGATGTCGGCGGCGGCACGACCGAGGTGGCCGTGCTCAGCCTTGGGGATATCGTCTATGCGCGCTCGGTCCGGGTGGGCGGCGACCGGATGGACGAAGCCATTATCGCCTATCTGCGCCGCAACCAGAACCTGCTGATCGGCGACAGCACCGCCGAGCGGATCAAGACATCGATCGGCACCGCGCGGATGCCCGATGACGGCCGCGGCGCCAGCATGCATATTCGCGGGCGCGATCTGCTGAACGGTCTGCCCAAGGAAATCGAGATCAATCAGGCGCAGGTGGCCGAGGCGCTGGCCGAACCCGTCCAGCAAATCTGCGAGGCAGTGATGACCGCGCTTGAGGCCACGCCCCCCGATCTGGCCGCCGATATCGTCGATCGCGGCGTGATGCTGACGGGCGGCGGCGCGCTGCTGGGCGAGCTGGATCTGGCTTTGCGCGAACAAACGGGGCTTGCGGTTTCGGTGGCGGATGACACACTCAACTGCGTGGCACTGGGCACCGGCAAGGCGCTGGAATATGAAAAACAACTGCGTCATGTTGTAGATTACGATAGCTGACGGCCCCCCATGCGGGTGCGCGCTGCGCGGAGACCGACGTGGCAATGGACAGAAACATAAACGACACCTACATCCGCCCGGTCCGACGCTTGTTGGTCGGGTTGGTGGTGTTGGTGCTTATGGGCCTGTTCATTCTTTGGCGCATCGACAGCCCCCGGGTCGAACAGTTCCGCGCCGCATTGGTGGATCGGATCGTGCCCTCGTTCGAATGGGCGCTGGTGCCGGTCACGCGGGTGGCAGGCATGGTCGAGGGGTTTCAAAGCTATAATCGCATTTACGAACAAAATCAGGAATTGCGCCGCGAATTGCGCCAGATGCAGGCCTGGAAAGAGGCCGCCTTGCAATTGGAACAGAAAAACGCGCGGTTGCTGAGCCTCAATAACGTGCGGCTTGATCCCAAGCTGACGCATGTCACCGGCGTGGTTCTGGCCGATAGCGGTTCGCCCTTTCGGCAATCGGTTTTGCTGAATGTGGGCGAGCGCGACGGCATCAAGGATGGCTGGGCCACGATGGACGGGATCGGGCTGGTGGGCCGGATTTCGGGTGTCGGGCGAACCACATCACGCGTGATCCTGCTGACCGATAGCAACAGCCGCATTCCGGTGACGATCCAGCCCTCGGGGCAGCGCGCGATGCTGTCGGGCGATAATACCGCCGCACCGCCGCTGGAATTTGTCGAAAACCCAGAATTGATCCGCCCCGGTGACCGGGTGGTCACATCGGGCGACGGCGGTCTGTTTCCCGCCGATCTGCTGGTGGGGCAGGTTGTGCTGGGGCCAGACCGGCGTTCGCGCGTGGCGCTTGCCGCCGATTACGGGCGGCTGAGCTATCTGCGCGTGTTGCGCAGCCATGCGACCGAAACCGTGGACGATCCGGGCAGCCTGATCGCGCCGATCCCCCCCGCCCTGCCGCTGGGCCCGGTGTTGCCGCTGGCAGACGGGCTGTTACTGCCGGTCACGAATGGGGCAGGCGATGGTTGATCCGCTGGTTCTGCGCCGCTGGTTTTACCGCCTGTTGCTGCCGCTGATCGCAACGGTGTTTTTATTCTTTCACCTGTTGCCCCTGCGGGTGGGTGCGGCGCAATGGCCCGCGCCCGATCTGTTGGTGGTCTTTGCCTTTGCCTGGGTGATGCGCCGGCCCGAATATGTGCCGGTGGTGCTGGTGGCGGTGCTGGTGGTGATCCATGACATGCTGTTCTTGCGCCCGCCGGGCGTCTGGGCGGCGCTAAGCGTTATCGGGCTGGAATTCCTGCGCGCGCGGGCGGGCGCGGCACGCGATCTGCCATTTTGGGTGGAATGGGCGCAGGTCACGGGTGTGCTGGTGGCGATGACGCTTGGCAACCGGCTGATTTTGGCGCTGTTCATGGTCGAACGCGCGGGGCTGGGGCTTAGCCTGCTGCAACTGATGATGAGCATTGCGGCCTATCCGCTGGTGGTATTTCTTTCCGTCAACCTGCTTGGGGTGCGCCGTATCGGCCCCGGCGAAATCGACCGGATCAGGACAAGATCATGAGACGCCATCCCCGCGATACCGAAGCCTCGGCCCGCAAGATCACGCGGCGCGCGCTGTTTCTGGGCGGCGCGCAGCTTGCCTTCATGGGGGTGCTGGGGCTGCGGATGCGCTGGCTGCAGGTCGATCAGGCCGATCAATATCTGCTGCTGGCCGAGGAAAACCGCATCAACATCCGCCTGATCCCACCGGCGCGCGGGCTGATCTATGACCGCAAAGGCCGCCTGATTGGCGATAACGAACAGAATTACCGCATTACGGTGGTGCGCGAAGATGCGGGCGATGTGGATGAAACGCTTGCACGTCTGGCCCGGATCGTCGCC
>JBBAGE010000053.1:0-13529 GCA_041655055.1 Paracoccaceae bacterium | reverse complement strand
GCCCTGCGGGAAATTATAGGTCCGGATGCGTTCCGAACGATCGCCCGAACCCACCTGCGATTTGCGCATGCCGGATCGTTCATCATGCAGTTTCTGACGTTCCGCATCATAAAGCCGGGCGCGCAGGACCTGCATCGCGATATCGCGGTTGCGATGCTGCGATTTCTCGGATGATGTGACGACGATGCCGGTGGGAATATGGGTGATGCGCACCGCCGAATCGGTGGTGTTGACATGCTGGCCCCCTGCCCCGCTGGAACGCATCGTGTCGATGCGGATATCACCGGGATCGATGCGCAGATCGACCTCTTGGGCTTCGGGTAACACGGCCACGGTGGCGGCCGATGTATGGATGCGCCCGCCCGATTCGGTTTCGGGCACGCGCTGGACGCGGTGCACGCCGCTTTCGTATTTCAGCCGGGCAAAGGCGCCTTCGCCCCGGATATTGGCAATGGCTTCGCGGATACCGCCCAATTCGGTTTCCGCCAAAGCGATGATATCACACCGCCAGCCCTGTAATTCTGCATAACGCTGATACATGCGCAAAAGATCGGCGGCAAAAAGGGCCGCTTCCTCGCCGCCGGTGCCGGGGCGGATTTCGATGATCGCCGGACGCGCATCGGCGGCATCGCGTGGCAACAGCGCCAGCCGCAGATTGTGTTCCATTTGCGGGATACGCGCGCGAAGGGCGGGCAGTTCTTCTTCGGCCAGTGCGCGCAATTCGGGATCGGCCAGCATGGCCTCGGCCTCGGCCAGATCGGCGCGCGCACGGCGATAGGCGGCGATTTCGGCCACCACCGGGCGTAATTCGGCATATTCGCGGCCAAGGGCTGCGATATCGCCGCCGCCTTCGGCCATGGCCGCTTCGATATATTCAAAGCGCCGCGTGATCTGATCAAGGGTATCTATGGAAACCATGCGCTTATCTGTCCATTGGCGGGGGCTGGGTCAAGGGGCCGCGCGCCTTGTCCACAGATAAAGGCACATGATTTCCGTGGCAACATGGGCCGCCGCAATCGCTGTGGCCCCACCTGCATCAAAGGGGGGCGAGACCTCGACCACATCGCCGCCCACCAGATGAACCCCCGCGATATCGCGCAAGATCGCCTGCGCCTGCCATGACGCAAGCCCACCCCAGACCGGCGTGCCGGTGCCCGGCGCAAAGGCAGGATCGAGGCAATCGATATCAAAGGTCAGATAGGCGGGCGCGCTGCCCACGATTTCGCGGATACGGGCGGCAACTGTGGCAGGCCCCAGTTCATGCACCGCGCGCGCATCGATCTGGGTGATCCCCATGGTCAGCGGATTATCGGTGCGAATCCCGATCTGGACCGAGCGCGCGGGATCGACCAGCCCCAGCTTGACGGCTTTGTAAAGCATCGTGCCATGGTCAATCCGGTCCATATCATCATCGGGCCATGTGTCGGAATGCGCATCGAAATGAATAAGCCCCAGCGGCCCGAATTTCGCCGCCATCGCCCGCAAAATCGGCAGGGTGATAAAGTGATCACCCCCCAGCGTCAGCGCCCCCGCGCCCGCATCAAGGATCGTGGCGATATGCGCGCTTAGCGCCGACGGGAAATCGGCGATACGGGCATAATCAAAGGCCAGATCACCATAATCGATGATATCGAATTCCGACAACGGATCGAAGCCCCAGCCATAGGGCGGATCAAAGGGTTGAAGGGTCGATGCCTCGCGGATCGCGCGCGGGCCAAGCCGCGTGCCGGGGCGGTTGGTCACCGCCTGATCAAAGGGCACGCCGGTAATCGCCAGCGCCGCGCCCGCGACATCCTTGCTATAGCGGCGGCGCAGAAACGACAGCGCCCCGCCAAAGGCGTTTTCATAGGCAAGCCCACGCCGCGCCGCGCGGGTAAAGGCGGTATCAACCTCGTTCTTTGCGTCTTCGAGCGCCATGATGCCTCCCAGTTTGGGATCTGTCCGCCACATAGCACATTGCCCAAACCGCGCAACCACGCCGGGCCAGTTGCGCGGCGGCGGCATTTGTGCCAGCCAACAGCCGTGCAGCAATATCGGAGCCGCCATGCGCCTTTATCCCCTTGCCGCCAGATTGGCGGAATTGCTGGCCCGCGCGGTCGCCCTGTTGGGTGGCATCGTGTTGCTGGGCGTGATGGGGCTGACCACGGTGTCGGTCATCGGGCGGGCCATCAGCTGGTCAGGCCCGGTGCCCGGCGATTTCGAACTGGTGGAAATCGGCGTCGGATTCGCGGTTTTCTGCGCGCTGCCCTGGTGCCATCTGAACCGGGGCCATGCGCGGGTGGATCTGTTCCAGCCGATGCTGGGCGGGCGGCTAAACCGGGTGATCGATGTGCTGGCCGATCTGGTGATGCTGGGGGCGGCCGTTTTGATCGCTTGGCGGCTGTGGGAAGGGATGCTTGATAAACGCGCCTATGGCGAGACCACATTCATTTTGCAATTGCCACTGTGGCAGGCCTATGCCGCCTGTGTGCTGGGGGCTGCGGCCTTTGTGCTGGTGGCAGCCTTTGCGATCTGGCGATCGATCCGCGCGCTGCGGGGGAACGCGGCATGAGCGCCTGGGCCATCGGGCTTTGGTCGTTTCCGGTGCTGCTGGCGTTGATTTTCCTGCGCCTGCCGATTGGGCTTGCGATGCTGGCGGTGGGTTTTGGCGGCACATGGATGGTGACCGGATCACCGCTGATGATGCTGAGCCAGTTGAAACATCTGCCCTATGGGACATTTGCCAGCTATTCCTTTTCGATCATCCCGCTGTTTCTGCTGATGGGGCAATTCGCGATGCTGGGTGGCATGTCGGCGGCGCTGTTTCGCGCGGCGGGCGCATGGCTGGGGCATCGGCGCGGCGGCATGGCCATGGCCGCGATCGGCGCAAGCGCCGGATTTGGCGCGATCTGCGGATCATCGCTGGCGACGGCGGCAACGATGGGCCAGATCGCGCTGCCCGAATTGAAACGCGCGGGCTATTCCGGGCGGCTTGCCACCGGGACGCTGGCGGCGGGGGGCACGCTTGGCATCCTGATCCCGCCCTCGGTCGTGTTGGTGCTTTACGCGATTCTGGCCGAACAGAATATCGCCAGGCTCTTTGTCGCGGCCTTCATCCCCGGGGTGTTGGCAGCGGCGGGATATGTGATCTGCATCGCACTCTATGTGCGGATTTTTCCCCAAAGCGGCGGGGTCGAACCGCGCCTGCCATATGGTGCGCGGTTTCGGGCGCTGGTGCCGGTTTTGCCGGTGCTCGGTATTTTCCTGCTGGTCGTGGGCGGGATTTATGGCGGCATCTTCACCCCGACCGAGGCCGCCGCCGTGGGCGCCGCCTGCACCTTTGTGCTGGCATGGATCAGCGGCGGGCTTAGCCTGCGGCTAACGGGCGCGGCCCTGCTTGCGACCGCGCAATCGACGGGGATGATTTTCGTGATCATCCTGGGCGCGGCGGTATTCAACGGATTTCTGGCGCTGACACAGGTGCCGCAAACCGTGGCACAATGGACCGGCGCTCAGGGCTTTTCGCCGTGGCTGGTGCTGTGGGTGGTGCTGCTGATCTATCTGGCATTCGGCATGGTCATGGACAGCCTGTCGATGATCCTGCTGACGGTGCCGATTTTCTATCCGGTGCTGGCGATGCTGGATTTCGGGATGAGCGCGGCGGATTTCGGCATCTGGTTCGGCATATTGGTGCTGATCGTGACCGAGGTGGGGCTGATCACGCCGCCGGTGGGGATGAACCTGTTCATCATCAACGCCATGGCCCGCGATGTGCCGATGTCGCATACTTTCGCCGGGGCCCTGCCCTTTGTGATCACCGATCTGATCCGGCTGGCGGCGCTGGTGGCCTTTCCGGTGCTTACGCTCGCGGCGGTCAACTGGCTGGGATGACAGGCCGCGCCGCCGCCCGGGCAGCGCGGCAGATTTGTCAGCCCTTGCGCGCTTTCAGGCGCGGGGCGATGGCCATTGCATCGATCCCGGCATTTGCGGCGGCATTCAGGATGTCCTCGGCCGGCAGTTTATCCGCCTGGCTCAGCGCCCAAAGCGTGGTCGAACGCGCGCCGCTGCGGCAATAGGCAACGGCCGGGCCGGGCTGATCGTGCAGCGCGGCGACAAAGGCTGCGATGCTTGCCTCGGAAAATTCGCCACCGGAAATCGGGATATAGACATATTCAAGCCCCGCGGCCTGTGCCGCAGCGGTCATTTCGGCATGGCCGGGCTGATCGGGGGCCTCGCCATCGGGGCGGTTGCAGATGATCGTGCCATAGCCGGCTTTGGCCAGCGCGGCCATGTCACCCGGTTGCAATTGCGGGGCAATGGCGATCCCCTCGGCCAGTTTGCGAATATCCATGATGCGTTCCTGTCAGATTGCGCCGCATCGCGCGGCGCGGAAAGAAAAGGCACGCAGATGCGCGCCGGGAAGAAAGCGTCCCGGCGATGTCATAACACCGGCGGGACAATCCTGCATCAGGTCAATGCCCGATCAGAGTTCGTTGATCGGCACTTTCAGGAAGGTCTTGCCATCCTTGTCGGCGGGCGGCAGCTCGCCTGCACGCATGTTCACCTGCAGCGACGGGATGATCAGCTTGGGCATATCCAGCGTTGCATCGCGCTCGGTGCGGAATTTGACGAATTCCTCTTTGGTCGCATTGCCGCCCACGTGGATGTTATGCTCTTTTTCCGCGCCAACGGTGGTTTCCCATTCGATGTCACGGCCATTGGGGCCGTAATCGTGGCACATGAACAGCCGCATATCATCCGGCAGCGCCAGCACCTTTTGGATACTGTCATAGAGCGTGGCCGCATCCCCGCCCGGAAAGTCCGCGCGCGCCGAGCCGCCATCGGGCATGAACAGCGTATCGCCCACAAAGGTCGCATTGCCCATCACATGCGTCATGCAGGCCGGCGTGTGGCCCGGCGTATGCATGACCGTCACGCTCATGTTGCCGATCGTATAGGTATCGCCATCCTTGAACAGCCGATCGAACTGCGAGCCGTCGCGCTGGAATTCGGTGCCCTCGTTGAATACCTTGCCAAAGGTTTCCTGCACGATGGTGATGTTTTCACCGATACCGATCTTGCCGCCCAGCTTTTGCTGGATATAGGGCGCGGCCGACAGGTGATCGGCATGGACATGGGTTTCGATCAGCCATTCGACCTTGAGATCGTTTTCCTGCACATAGGCGATGATCTGATCCGCGTGGTCATAGGTGATGCGGCCTGCGGCGTAATCGATATCCATGACGCTATCGACAATCGCGATGGCGTTCGAGCTGGGATCTTTCACCACATAGCTGATCGTGTTGGTGGCTTCGTCGAAGAAGGCTTTGACCTCGGGGACAACGTCCATATCGACGGGATAATTCGATGCCATTTTCTTTCTCCTGTTTTGAAACGTGAAACTTCTGGTGATGCGGGCGGCCCTCAGGCGGCCCGGCTTTGACGTGCGGCGCCGATGCGCATGATGGAGCGTGCCAACAGCATACCAGCGATAAGCGATGCTACAAAGATCAGCACCGAAGGGTTGAGCGTGCTGACGGCGGGAATGGCGCCGCCGGGGCAGAAACCTGCCACCCCCCAGCCCACACCGAATACGGCCGAACCCGCAATCAGACGCATGTCGATGGTCCGGCTGGCCGGGATATCGAACCGGGCCTCGAACACGGGTTTGGGCCGGCGAAGCACGAAGCGGTATCCGATGAAGGCCACCACGACAGCCGCGCCCATGACAAAGGCAAGCGAGGGATCCCAGATGCCGGCAAAGTCGAAAAAGTTCAGCACTTTGGATGGGTTGGACATGCCCGACAGAACGATGCCCGTGCCAAAGATCACGCCGGTCAGATAGGTAAGGATATGACGCATCATGATATCAGCCCCCGATCACGTGACGAATGACAAAAACGGTGATCGTGGTTGCGATCATGAAACTGCCCGTGGCCACAAAGGAACGTGGCGACAGCCGGGCCATCCCGCAGACCCCGTGGCCCGAGGTGCAGCCCCCGCCATAGGTAACGCCCAGCCCCACCAGCAGCCCGCCGATGATCAGCGCCGCCGGCGCGACCGGCACCTGAATGGCCGGGCCACTGCCCGCGAATAGCGTATAAATGAGCGGCCCGGTGAACATACCCGCAAGCAACAGCGCGCGCCATGTCCAGTCGGATGAGCTTGCCGGGCGCAGCACCCCGAGCAAGATGCCGGTTGCGCCAAAAATGCGCCCGCGCAGCGCCATCAGCATCACCGACGCCAATCCGATCAGCGCGCCGCCGGCCATGGCGGCATAGGGTGTAAATTCGGTTTCGATCATGGAAATGTCATAGCCTCTGTGCGTTGGGGCCTGTGTCGGCCCTTGGTGGATCGGTTGCAGGCGAATCCCCTACATACTCAAATAATTGAATATGTATTTTTACGGATGATTGCAACTGTTTTTTTGGCAGCCGCACAGCAAAACGGCCCCATCAAGGGGGCCGTTCCTTTGTTATCAATGGTTTAGGTGATTAACCGCGGGTTAATCGATGACCCGCACCGATGTCATCACATCCGGACGACCGATCACCGCGCCATTCTGGCCGGTGCCGCGCTTGATCTGATCGACCACATCCATCCCCTCGGTCACGCGCCCGATGACGGTATATCCGCCGTTCAACTGCGGCGCGGGGCCGAACATGATGAAAAATTGCGAATTGGCCGAATCGGGACGCGACATGCGCGCCATGCCCACGATCCCGGTATCAAAGCTGATATCGGAAAATTCGGCCGGGATATTATCGAGATCCGATCCCCCCCGACCGGCCATGCCCATATCATTGCCGATCCGGCCATATTGCACATCGCCGGTCTGGGCCATGAAGCCATCGATCACGCGGTGAAACACCACCCCGTCATAGGCGCCTTCGGCGGCAAGCGCGGTGATCTGCGCGGCATGCAGCGGGGCCACATCTTCGAACAGATCGATCACGATCGTGCCATTGGCCTCGCCCTCGACCTCGATCGTAATGCCGGCGCCAAAGGCGGGCGCCCCCAACGTCAGGGTGGCCAGCAGCGCTGCCTTAAGCCGCATCGGCTGCCACCCGAACGGAAATCATCCGGTCCGGGCTTGCCGGTGGCTCGCCCCGCGCGATCTTGTCCACATGCTCCATCCCCGAAATCACGCGCCCATAGACGGTATATTGACCGTTAAGAAAGTGATTGTCGGAAAAGTTGATGAAGAATTGCGAATTGGCCGAATTCGGGCTGGCAGCGCGTGCCGCGCCAATCGTGCCGCGATCATGGGGCAGGCGCGAAAATTCCGCCGGCAGATCCGGCAGATCGGAACCGCCCGTGCCCGCAAGGCGGATGTTGAAATCTTTTTCCATATTGCCATTGGCCACATCGCCGGTCTGGGCCATGAAGCCGTCGATTACCCGGTGAAACGCCACATTGTCATAGGCGCCGGCGCGGGCCAGTTCCTTCATCCGCGCGCAATGCTGGGGCGCCACATCGGGCATCAGCTCGATCGTGACAAGCCCGTCGCCAAGGGCGATCAGAATGGTGTTTTCGGGATCTTTTATCTCGGCCATGAGAGGCTCCTTCAAAACTTGGTCGCGCGTATACTACGATCCGCCCCGCATAAGGAAAAGCCGTTATTGACCCTGCCTGCCAGTTCAGGCCAATAGAAGCAGCCCTTTACCGCCCCAACAAGGAGAGCCAAATGGCCTGGAAGCGCCTCGATGATTTCGATCTGGCTGGAAAGACCGTGCTGACCCGCGTGGATATCAATGTGCCGGTCGAAGATGGCCGCGTCACCGATGCCACCCGCATCGCGCGGATCGTGCCCACCGTGAACACCATCGTTGAGCGTGGCGGAAAACCGGTGCTGATCGCGCATTTCGACCGCCCCAAAGGCAAGGTCGTGCCGGAAATGAGCCTGCAGGTCACGCTGCCCGCGCTTGAATCGGCGCTTGGCCGCAAGGTCACGTTCGGCGGCGCAACGGATGCGCCCACGCCCAAACGGCTGGTGGCCAATATGGAAGCAGGCGATGTGGTGCTGCTGGAAAATCTGCGCTTTCACCCCGGCGAAGAAAGCAACGATCCCGAATTTGCCGCCTCGCTGGCGGCGCTGGCCGATATCTATTGCAACGATGCCTTTTCCGCCGCGCACCGCGCCCATGCCTCGACCGAGGGGGTGGCCCGGCTGCTGCCATCTTGCGCCGGGCGGCTGATGGAGGCGGAACTGACCGCGCTCGAAGCCGCGCTGGAATCGCCCAAACGCCCGGTCGTGGCCGTGGTGGGCGGGGCGAAAGTATCGACCAAGCTGGATTTGCTGGAAAATCTGGTGCGCAAGGTCGATCATCTGGTGATCGGCGGCGGCATGGCCAATACATTTCTGGCGGCACAGGGCATCGATGTCGGACGTTCGCTTTGCGAACATGATCTGGGCGATATGGCGCGCAAGATCATGGCCGCCGCTGCGGCCGCGGGATGCGAGATCGTGCTACCAACCGATGTGGTCGTTGCGCGCGAATTTGCCGCCCATGCCCCGCATGAGGTGGTCGATGCCACCGCCTGCCCCGCCGATGCGATGATCCTTGATGCGGGTCCACAATCGCTGGCGCGGATCGTGGCGCTGTTTGAAAACTGCCGCACGCTGATATGGAACGGCCCGCTGGGCGCGTTTGAAATCGCCCCCTTTGACGCCGCCACCAACGGCGCGGCGCAGGCCGCCGCCCGGCTGACCGCCCAGGGCACGCTGGTGTCAGTGGCGGGCGGCGGCGATACGGTCGCGGCCCTTAACCAGGCGGGCGCGGCGGATGGGTTTACCTATATTTCGACCGCTGGCGGGGCGTTTTTGGAATGGATGGAGGGCAAGGAATTGCCCGGTATTGCCGCGCTGAACCGCCCGTGATGCCATTTTTGTGCGCCGCTGGCCGCAGGTTAGCGCAACCATGATTGCATCCCGCCGCTGTGCTGCTAAGGCGTAGGCAAACCACCCTTTCAGAGGAATCCGCCATGAAAACCACGCGCATTGTCCAGAAAATCCTTGCCAATTACGAAGGCGAGACCCCCGGCGTAAAAGCGAATCTGGCACGGATCTTGATGGAAGGGCGGCTTGGCGGCACCGGCAAGATGATCATCCTGCCCGTCGATCAGGGCTTTGAACATGGGCCTGCGCGCAGTTTTGCGCCCAATCCGGCGGGATATGATCCGCATTATCACTATCAACTGGCGATCGATGCGGGGCTGAATGCCTATGCCGCGCCGCTTGGGATGCTCGAAGCGGGCGCCGATACATTCGCCGGCCAGATCCCCACCATTTTGAAAGCGAACTCGGCCAATTCGCTGATGTCGGATACGGCGGGTAAGAATCAGGCCGTGACCGCATCGGTCGATGATGCGCTGCGCATCGGCGCCTCGGCCATCGGGTTCACCGTCTATCCGGGGTCGGATATGGCGCTGGATATGTTCGAAGAAATCGTCGAAATGCGCAAGGAAGCCGCCGCCAAAGGGCTGGCCACCGTCATCTGGTCCTATCCGCGCGGCGAGGCGATCACCAAAGACGGCGAAACCGCCATCGATATTGCCGCCTATGCCGCCCAGATCGCGGCGCTGATTGGCGCGCATATCATCAAGATCAAACTTTCTACCGATCACCTGATGCTGCCCGAGGCCAAAAAGGTTTACGAAGATCAGCAGATCGACATTTCCACCCAGGCCGCCCGCGTGCGCCACTGCATGCAATCGGCCTTTGACGGTCGCCGGATCATGGTGTTCTCGGGCGGGGCGAAAAAGGGCGAAGATTCGGTTTACGATGACGCCCGCGCCATTCGCGACGGCGGCGGCAACGGCTCGATCATCGGGCGCAACAGCTTTCAGCGCGAACGCGGCGATGCGTTGGCGATGCTGGGCAAGCTGGTCGATATCTACAAGGGCCGCGCCTGATTTCCATCGGCGGCCCCGGCCCGGCCTGGGCCGCCAGAATTTAGGGGATTCACACATCCGCCCGGCTATGCCATGATCGAAACGATCAAAATGCCGCGGGGCCAGTCCAGCAAGATGTATAAGATCCGCCATGAAAATATCGCGTAATCGCCCGGCTTTCGGGGTCATCTTTTATTTCGGGCTGGTGTTTTTGCTGGGGTCGTATTTCGCCTTTGCCTCGGTGCAGGGTGATCACGGGCTGTTTCGCCGCATCCAGATCGATGCCGAGGCGCGCGAACTGCGCGCCACCCGCAACGCGCTTGAGGCCGAATTGGTCATGATGCGCAACAAGACCCTGCGGCTGTCGGATGATTTTCTCGATCTCGATCTGCTGGATGAACAGGCGCGCGATGTGCTGGGCATGATGCGCGCTGATGAGATCTTGATCCGCTAAGCCTGCCCGCTCTCTTGGCTTTTTGCGCACCATCGCGCAGGTTGGCGATAGCGGGGTGCATTCCAGAAATCACCGCGCTAAAAGACCGCCAGCGACGATTCGTCGCACCGCTGCAAGGAGAAATGCCGATGGCCAAACGCCCCCTCGCTGACGCCCGCAAAGCCGACACTCAGGAATTGCTGGCCCTTTACCGCGACATGCTGCTGATCCGCCGGTTCGAGGAAAAAGCCGGCCAGCTTTATGGCATGGGGCTGATCGGTGGATTCTGCCATCTCTATGTCGGGCAGGAGGCGGTTGTCGTCGGGCTCGAAGCCAATGCCCGCGAAGGTGACAAGCGCATCACATCCTACCGCGATCACGGCCATATGCTGGCCTGCGGGATGTCGGCGCGCGGTGTCATGGCCGAACTGACCGGCCGCGAGGGCGGCTATTCCAAGGGCAAGGGCGGCTCGATGCACATGTTTTCGCGCGAAAAGGATTTCTATGGCGGGCACGGGATCGTGGCCGCACAGGTGCCGCTGGGTGCCGGTTTGGCGCTGGCCGATAAATATCGCGGCACCGATCATGTGACATTTACCTATTTCGGCGAAGGTGCCGCCAATCAGGGCCAGGTGTATGAGACCTATAACATGGCAAGCCTGTGGCAATTGCCGGTGGTTTTCGTGATCGAAAACAACCAATACGCCATGGGCACATCGATCACGCGCGCCACCGTTGCGCCCGATATGGTGGCCCGCGCCGCCGCCTTTGGCATCAAGGGCGAAGTGGTCGATGGTATGGATGTGCTGGCCGTGCGTGACGCCGGTGCCCGTGCGCTTGCCCATTGCCGCGAAGGTAACGGCCCATATCTGCTAGAGGTCAAAACCTATCGCTACCGGGGCCATTCCATGTCCGATCCCGCGAAATACCGCACCCGCGACGAGGTTCAGAAAATCCGCCAGGAACGCGACCCGATCGAGGCGCTGCGCGCCGTGCTGATCGAGGGTGACCATGCCACGGAACAAGATCTCAAGGCAATCGACGCCGAGATCAAGGATATCGTGAACGACAGCGCCGAATTTGCCCGCGAAAGCCCCGAGCCCCCGCTTGAGGAACTCTGGACCGATATCACCACTGACGCCGAAATCACGCAAGACCGGAAGGAATGACCATGGCCAGCACCACCACCGATAATGCGCTGCAATCCATGACCGTCCGCGAAGCCCTGCGCGCCGCGATGGCCGAAGAAATGCGCCGCGATGAAACCGTTTTCCTGATGGGCGAAGAGGTCGGCGAATATCAGGGCGCCTATAAGGTCAGCCAAGGCTTGCTGGATGAATTCGGCGCGCGCCGGGTGATCGACACACCAATTACCGAACATGGTTTTGCCGGGATCGGCGTTGGCGCGGCCTTTGGCGGATTGCGCCCGATCGTGGAATTCATGACGTTCAACTTTGCCATGCAAGCCATTGATCAGATTATCAATTCGGCGGCCAAGACGCTTTACATGTCGGGCGGGCAAATGGGCGCGCCCATGGTATTTCGCGGCCCCAATGGGGCTGCCGCGCGTGTCGCAGCCCAGCATAGTCAGGATTATGCCGCATGGTATGCCCAGATCCCGGGACTGAAAGTCGTCATGCCCTATGCCGCCGACGATGCCAAAGGCCTGCTTAAATCCGCGATCCGCGATCCAAACCCGGTGATCTTTCTGGAAAACGAAATTCTCTATGGCCGCAGTTTCGATGTGCCCACGGATGAGGATTTCACCGTCCCCATCGGCAAGGCCCGCATCTGGCGCAAGGGCGATGATGTCACAATCGTCAGCTTCGGCATCGGCATGACCTATGCGCTTGAAGCCGCCGAAGCGCTGGAAGCCGAGGGCATTTCCGCCGAGGTGATCGACCTGCGCAGCTTGCGCCCGATCGATTATGATACGGTGCTGGACTCAGTGCGCAAAACCGGGCGCTGCGTGACCGTCGAAGAAGGCTGGCCGGTCGGCGCCATCGGCAACCATCTGGGCGCGGTGATCATGCAGCATGCGTTTGATTATCTTGACGCGCCGGTTATCAATTGCACGGGCAAGGATGTGCCCATGCCCTATGCGGCCAATCTTGAAAAACACGCGCTGATCACCACCCCCGAGGTGATCGAGGCCGTGAAATCCGTGACCTACCGCTGAGAGGACAAGCGATGCCCACAGAAATCCTGATGCCCGCGCTCTCGCCCACGATGGAAGAGGGGACGCTGATCAAATGGATGGTCTCCGAAGGCGACAACGTTGCCGCCGGTGACATTCTGGCCGAGATCGAAACCGACAAGGCGACCATGGAATTCGAGGCCGTGGACGAAGGCGTGATCGGGCGCATTCTGGTGGCCGAAGGCACCGAGGGCGTAGCGATCAACGCACCGATCGCGATCCTGCTGGCCGAGGGCGAAAGCGCCGATGACATCGGCGACGCACCGGCGGAGAAATCCGCGCGCCCTGCCCCCGCGCCTGCCGATGCCCCCGCGAAACCGGCCAAGCCCCGCGAAACGGCGCCAAAGCCCGCAAAGGATGGCGGCACACGCATCTTTGCCACCCCGCTTGCCCGCCGGATGGCGCAAGATGCCGGGATCGATCTGGGTGATGTTACCGGTTCCGGCCCCAATGGCCGGATCATCAAGGCCGATATCATCGCCGCCCAATCCGCACCGCGCAAGGAAAGCCCCGCGAAAACGGGCGATACCGATGCCGTCACCCGTCTTTATGAGGGCCGGGAATATCAGGAAATCGCCCTTACCGGCATGCGCCGCACCATTGCCGCGCGGCTGACCGAATCCAAACAGACCATCCCGCATTACTATCTGCGCCGCGATATCCGCATTGACGCGCTGGAAGAATTCCGGGGCCAGTTGAATGCCCGGCTTGAAGGGCGCGGGGTGAAAATTTCGCTCAACGATCTGATCGTCAAAGCCTGCGCCATGGCATTGCAGGCCGTGCCCGATGCCAATGTCGTTTGGGCCGGGGATCGGATCTTGCGGATGAAGGCCTCGGATGTCGCGGTGGCGGTCGCGCTTGCGGATGGCGGGCTTTACACCCCGGTGCTGCTTGATGCCGACAGCAGATCGCTTTCATCGCTGTCGCAACAGATGAAGGATCTCGCCGCCCGCGCGCGCGATCACAAGCTCGCGCCACAGGAATATCTGGGCGGTAGTTTCGCGATTTCAAATCTGGGGATGTTCG
>JBBAGE010000052.1:0-13555 GCA_041655055.1 Paracoccaceae bacterium | reverse complement strand
TTTATCGCCACCAATATCACCGGCACCTATACCCTGCTTGAGGCCGCGCGCCAGTATTGGCAAGACCGGGGTCGCCCCGATGATTTCCGCTTTCACCATATTTCCACCGATGAGGTTTACGGCACCCTCGGCCCCGAAGGGCTGTTCACCGAGGATACGCCCTATGCGCCCAATTCGCCCTATTCCGCGTCCAAGGCCGGATCGGATCATCTGGCGCGCGCATGGTTTCACACCTATGGCCTGCCGGTGGTGATCAGCAATTGTTCCAACAATTACGGGCCGTTCCATTTCCCCGAAAAGCTGATCCCGGTGGTGATCCTCAATGCTTTGGCCGGGCGCGATATCCCGGTTTATGGCAGCGGCGCAAACATCCGCGACTGGCTGTTTGTCGAGGATCACGCCGAGGCCCTGCTGCTGGTGCTGCGTCGTGGCACGCCGGGGCGCCAATATAACATCGGCGGCGGGAACGAGGAGCGCAATATCGACCTGGTGCGGATGATCTGCGCGATCCTTGATGATCTGCGCCCCGGCGCCAGACCCCATGCCGATCTGATCACCTTTGTCGCCGATCGCCCCGGCCATGATTTGCGCTATGCCATCGATGCCAGCCGCATCGCGCAGGAACTGGGCTGGACGCCCCGCGTCAGCCTGCAAGACGGGCTGGAGCGCACGGTGCGGTGGTATCTGGATAACGAACCCTGGTGGCGGGCACTGGCCGCGCGTAACGGCGTGGGCCAGCGGCTGGGGATGGGGGTATGAGCCTGCTGGTCTTTGGCAAAACCGGGCAGGTCGCGCGCGAAATCGCGCGCCGTGCGCCCCATGCGACCTTTTTGGGCCGGAGTGCCGCAGACCTGACCGATCCTGATGCCTGCGCCCGCATCATCGCCGGATCGCGGGCCAAGATGATCATCAATGCCGCCGCCTATACCGCCGTCGATGCCGCCGAAACCGACGAAGACACCGCCCAGATCGTCAATGCCGCTGCGCCCACGGCCATGGCCCGCGCAGCCGCCGATATTGGCGCAGCCTTTGTGCAGCTTTCGACCGATTATGTCTTTGACGGGCGGGGGCACGCGCCCTTTGCCCCCGATGCGCCGGTCGCGCCGCTGGGGGCTTATGGGCGCAGCAAGGCCGCGGGCGAAGCCGGTGTGCGCGCCGCCGGTGGTGCGGCGGTGATCTTGCGCACATCGTGGGTATTTTCGCTGCACGGCACCAATTTCGTGCGCACGATGCTGCGGCTCAGTTCCGTGCGCAAAACCGTGCCGGTGGTGGCCGATCAATTCGGCGGCCCGACACCTGCGGGCGATATTGCCGATGCGGTGCTGAAAATCGCCAGCCAACTGGCCAAACGCCCGAAACTGGCCGGCACCTATCATTTCAGCGGCGCCCCCGATGCAAGCTGGGCCGAATTCGCGCGCGAGATTTTCACGCAGGCGGGCAACGATACATTCGTGCAGGAAATCGCCACCGCCGAATGGCCCACCCCCGCCCGCCGCCCGGCGAATTCCCGGCTCGATTGTCATTCGACGTTTGATACATTCGGCATTGCCCGCCCCGACTGGCGCGCGGGGCTGGCACAGGTTTTGACGCAAATGGGGCCGCGCAACCGATGAGCACACGCAAAGGCATCATTCTGGCAGGCGGTTCGGGCACCCGGCTTTATCCGATCACGCAGGGCGTGTCGAAACAGCTTCTGCCGCTTTATAACAAGCCGATGATCTATTACCCGCTGACCGTGCTGATGCTGGGCGGTATCCGCGAAATCCTGATCATCACCACCCCCGAGGATCAACCCCAGTTTCGCCGCCTGTTGGGCGATGGCAGCCAGTGGGGGCTGGCGCTATCCTATGTGGTGCAGCCCGCACCCGAAGGGCTGGCACAAGCCTATATTCTGGGCGAAGATTTCCTTGCCGGCGCGCCTTCGGCCATGGTTTTGGGCGATAACATCTTTTTCGGCCATGGCCTGCCCGAGGTTTTGCACGCCGCCGATGCGCGGCAGGTGGGTGGCACGGTCTTTGGCTATCGCGTCGCCGATCCCGAACGTTATGGCGTGGTAGATTTCGATGCCACCGGCAATGTCCGCGCGATTATCGAAAAACCCGCCCAACCCCCGTCGCCCTATGCGGTCACCGGGCTTTATTTCCTTGATGGCAGCGCGCCTGCGCGCGCGCGCGATGTCCGCCCGTCCGCCCGGGGCGAGCTGGAAATCGTGACGCTGCTGGAAAGCTATCTGGCCGATGGGCTGCTGGTGGTGGAACAAATGGGCCGGGGCTATGCCTGGCTTGATACCGGCACCCATGCCAGCCTGCTTGATGCCGGCAATTTCGTGCGCACGCTGGAAATGCGGCAGGGGTTGCAGGTCGGATCGCCCGATGAAATCGCCTATGGGCAGGGCTGGATCGATGCCGAGGCGCTGGCCGAACGCGCCCGGCTTTTTGCGAAAACCGATTACGGGCGCTATCTTGAACAGCTTGCCCGGGAATAAAGCCCGGCTGCGCGTCGCAAGCTGGCCGGGGATGGGGGCTGCGCATAATCCGTTCCTGCCCGCCTTTCTGGGCGCGCTTGAGGCTGCGGGCTGTCAGGTGATTTCCATTGATCGCGCCGAGGATCTGGCCCATGTCGATGCCGATATCGTATTGCTGCATTGGGCCGAACGCGCGTTTGGCGAAGCGCGTTCACGCATGGGCGTGGCGCGTAAAATCCGCGCGCTTTTGACGGGCGCGCGGGATGCGCAGCGCCGCGGCGCGCGCGTGGTCTGGCTGGTCCATAACATCGCGCCCCATGATGCGCGGCCGCTGCAACGGCTGATCTGGCCATATCTGACCCGCGCACTGGCGCGCCGCGCCGATGGTTTCATCACCCTTTCGCCCGGCACGGTGGATAGCGTGCGCCGCGCCCTGCCCGATCTGGCGGCAAAACCCGGCGTGGGGCTGTGGCATCCGGCCTATACGGATGCCGAAACCCCGCCCGATCTGCGCGATGCCGCGCGTGCGGCACTGGGGTTCGGGCAGGCGCGGGTTCTGGGCTATTGCGGCCAGATCCGCCCCTATAAAGGGGTCGAGGAATTGATCACCACATTCCGCGCCGCCCCCGCGCCCGATCTGCGGCTGTGGCTGGCAGGCCGACCCGGCAGTGCCGCATTTGCCGCCCATCTGCGCCACCTTGCGTCGGGCGATACGCGTATCCGGCTTGATCTGCGCGATCTGGGCGCGGATGAATTTCGCACCGCGCTTGGGGTGTGCGATGTCACCGTGGCGCCATTGCGCGACTATCTGCATTCCGGGTCGATCATCCATGCGCTTAGCGCGGGGCGCGCGGTGCTGACGCCCGACACCCCGTTTTCGCGCGCGTTAAAGGCCGAATTGGGCGGGGCGTGGCTGCAACTTTATACCGGCGCGCTGACGCCCCAACTGCTGGACGCCGCAACCCCCGCGCCCGGTCGCCCCGACCTCGCGCCCTTTGCCGCCGACACCGTTGGCCGCGCGGCATCGGCCTTTTTTAGCAGCCTCTAGGCCCCGCGATACCACGGGATATCGCGCCCGAGCATGTCCGACAATTCGGCAATATCACCGCGAAACCGCACCGCCAATTCCCGCCGCAGCACCGGATCAAGCGGCGGCACGGGACGGCTGTTTAACCGGTTGAGCCGCCGGATCACCGGATGGGCGATCCGCCGCGAAGGCGGACGCAGCAGCATCGTCCGCAACCCGCTCGGCCAGTTCAACCGCCGATCCAGCCACAGATTGCGCGGCAATGTGGTCACCATCCCGCGCTTGGTCATATCGGGCTGCATATCCGGTTTCACCCCGATATGACGGCAGATCTGCGCATGAACCCCCAGCGGATCGGCCACGAAATCATCGTATAAAAACACCGCAATCTGTTCGCGCGGGAACAGATCGTAATAGCGGCGCAACTGTTCACCATAGCGGCTGACGGCGGCATAATGCCAATCCCAGCCCCAACCATCCGCAATGCGCGTTTCCTCGGCCGCAAGCGCGGCACGCAGGCCCAACGGTTCAAGCTGGATCTGGCGGTTCATGTTGTAATGCGAATAAAGCCGCGACACCGGATCGCGCAGAATGGCGATCAGCCGCACATCGGGGATCATCGCGCGGATACGCCCGGGGGCCTCGGGGAAATAGAGATAGCGCACCGAGCCTTCGCCAATGGCCCGCTGATCGGTGGCGGCGGCGAAAAGCGCCTCATATTCCGGCAATTCCGTCCGGCTCCAGTTATAAAGCATCGCCTGCAGGATCGCCGCAGGCGCCGGCCCGCGCGGCGGCCCCTTGAAGCCCGCAAGCGCGAAATAATTCGGCTCCTTCGAGGCCGAGACGAACACATCAGGATGCTGCCCCAGATAGGACATGAGCGAGGTGGTCCCGCTTTTGGCAGCGCCGATCACGATGAAATTGGGCAGGGTCATCGCCGGGTCACACTGCCTTTCTGTGCGCGCCAAGATGCGCCAGCGCGATGTGAACCCGCTCGGCCGCGGCCTCCCAGGAATAGTGCGCGCGGGCGGTGTGATAGGCCGCTTCGCCCAGCGCGCGACGGGCGGCAGGATCGGCGGCCAGCCGCGCGATCGCGGCGGTGAAATCGGCGTTGCTTTCCGCCAGCACGATATTTTTTTCCGCCGTGGTGGCGATGCCTTCGGCACCCTTGGCGGTGCTGATCACCGGGCAGCCGGCGGCAAAGGCCTCAAGGATCTTCAGCCGCGTGCCGCTGCCCTGCATGATCGGCAGCACCACAATTGCCGGCGCCGCAAGCCATGGGACGATACTGGGCACCGCGCCGGTGATCTTGATCGCGCGATCACCATTTGCGGCCTGATGCATCGCCGCAGTGGGATCGCGGCCCACCAGCGCCAGCGGCAGGCCCAGCCCGCGCAGCCGCAACGCCGGCAGGATGTCATGGATCAGGCGCAGGGCGGCGGCTTCGTTCGGGGAATAGGCATATGTGCCGATATACAGCAGGCGCGGCGGCTCGGTGGCGCGGCGGCGCTGGCCGGCCAATGCAGTGGCATAGGCGCCGACATTCACCGCATTGGGCACCACCGTCACCGGCGCGCCGGGGCGGTAAAGCGTGGCGATCAGGCTGGCATCCACGTCGCTGCAACACCAGATCAGATCGGCGGTGCGCATCGCCTCGGCCTCGGCCGCGCCAAGCCGGTGCGTCATGATCCGGGACCGCAACCCGCCGGCGGCGATATCGGCACGCAACCGCGCCTCGACATTATGGGCATCGAACACCACGGGCACCCCGGCCGCGCGCAGGGGTGCGATATAACCCGCAAGCGCGATTTCTTCGACCACCGCGATATCATAGCGCCCACGCGGCAGCGCGCGGATATGGGCCAACGCGCCCGCATGATGATGGCGGCGGATCAGCGGATGGTGGCGCGCCGCAAGCCAGGCACCGGGCAGCGGCGGGCTGTGCGCGGGCAGCACGAAATGCCGCCAATCGGCCACCCCCGCCACAACGCGCGCAGATTCCGGCCCGCCGATGCTGACCACATCCACCGGCCCCAGCGCCGCCAGCGCGCGCAGGTTTTGCATGTTGCGCAGGGCCGCGCCGCCATCCGTCCGATCAGGCGCCCAGCGGGTGACGAACAGGCTGCGCATCCCGCCCCCTACATCAATCGCCGGCAGGGCGCGCGCAGCGCCGCCGCCGCATCCGCATGCATTTCCGGCGAGGGGTAATAGTGATTCACCACCCATGGTTTCGATGCCAGATCGGGCCGGTCATTGGCGGTATCCACCGTCACGTGCGCGCCGGTAAAGCGGCTGATCAACGGTTGGGGCGAGCCTCGGTCGGATATACATTCCACATAGGCCGAAGCACGCGGGCGCAATGGCGCCAGCGTCGCCTCGTTGATCAGATGGGGAAATTCACCGAACAACCTGCGGCTGGAACCGTAACCCGCGCGGTATTCCGGTGCGCGCCGGGAAAACCACAACAGCACCACCGGCACCTCGATCCGCGCCAGCAGCGCCTCCATGCTGGCGCCCCATGCCGCGCGGGCCTCGGCCACGCGGGCGCGCAGCCGGGGCTGGGCCAGCAGCCGCGCGGCCCCCCGCCCGTAGCGCCCGCCCGGAAATGCGCGGCCCCGGATCAGCCGGTCCCAGGCTTCGGCCGCGCCCATCCGCTCGCCCGTGGCATGCAACGTCACATATTCCAGCCCGTCGCAGTGATAATAGCCGTTGCTCTGGCTGCGCCCCGACATGATCTGCACGATCACGAAACGGGCATTGTTGAGCCATGGCAGCAGGCTTTCTTACCGCAAGAAAAACTCGGGCCCCGCGCCGCCATAGCCAAGATTAAGCCCCGGCAGCCCCAGATCCCGCGCCAGCAAATCGGGAAAAGGCGCATCGCAAAAGCAGCCAAAGGTCTGCGCCGCGCCGATGGCCGCGAAATAGCCGCCAGGTGTCAGCGGGCCGGGCGCCGGACCGCGAAAGGCAAGCCCGGTATCCCCCAGTTCATACATCCGGTAATCGACGATCTCGTGGTCACGCGCCTGATAACCGGAAAGATGCACGGCCGGCGGGCTCAAGGGTTGAGCATCCATGAACGCCTCGCGTAAAATGTGGCAATGTTAAATCATCTGTATTTTCAATGTGTTTCAGTATAACTTCAAAATGTTGAAAAAAGCCAGATTCATTTGAGGCCAAAGCCACGGGCCAGCGGTTCGCGCCGCAGAAGGTATTGGATGAGCGGACGGCCCCGAAACACAGCGCGGCGCTATATCGTGAATGCGGGCAGTTCGCTGGCCACGACCCTCATCCGGATGAGCTTTCTTGTCTGGATCAACCAATACCTGCTGCGCCGCATCGCCCCCGAGGAATATGCGCTGATCCCGGTGGTGATGGCGCTGATGGTGGTGATCGAGCTGTTCCCGATGGTCTTTTTGCGCGGGCTGTCGCGCTTCATGGTCGAGGCCGATGCCCGCGACGATGCCGAGGGGCTGGCCCGGATCGTATCTTCGATGTTTCCGCTGCTTCTGGCGGTGGCGATGGTGCTTTTGGCCGGTGGCATCTGGGCGGCGGTCAATATTGATACGCTGCTAAGCGTCGCGCCGGAATATCGCCGCGATGCGCAGATCATGCTGATCCTGTTGATCGGAACGCTGAGCATCACGGTGGCCACCACGCCTTTCAGCGTCGGGCTTTATGTGCGGATGCGTTTTGTCGCGCAAAACGTGATCCTTTTGGGTAGCGAATTGGTGCGGATCGGGCTGTTGCTGGTGCTGCTTTTTGGCGTCAGCACCAAGGCGCTTTGGGTGGTGGTTGCGACGGTAACGGGCAACCTGATCAATATCGCCGCGCTCATTGCCTATACGCTGCATATCCTGCCCCATGCGCGGGTCCGCCTTTCGCTGATCTCGGGGGCGACGGTGCGGCTTGTGCTGGGCTTCAGTCTCTGGACGCTGGTGCAGGGGTTCAACAATCTGGTGCTGCGCGCGGCGCCGGCATTGCTGTTGAACCGGTTCAGCACCGCCACGGATGTGGCGGCCTTTCATGTGGGCAATCTGGCCGATGTGCAGATCCGCAAACTGGTGGCCGCCGCCGCAGCCCCCGCCACCCCGGCGCTGACCACCATCTATGCGACCGAGGGCGAAAGCGCGCTGCAGGTCTTTTACTATCGCGGCGGGCGTTATTATCTTTGGGTGACGCTGTTTTTGTTGCCGCCGCTGCTGGTGTTTGCGCAGGAATTGATGGTGCTTTACGTCGGCAGCCGCTATGCGGCGGCGGGCATGGTGATGGTGCTGACCCTGGCGCCCTATCCGTTTCACTGGGCCAGCGGCATGTTCTATCAGATCGCCTATGCGGTGGGGCGAATCCGCGCGTTTAATATCTATAGCCTCGGGCTTGGGGCGGCGTCGCTGGCGGGGATGTGGTATTTCGTGGTGATCCGCGACATGGGCGCGATTGGTGCTGCGCTGGGGCTGGGGGCGGCGGCGGCGCTGGTGCATCTGTTGATCATCTGGCCCGCCGGGCTGTGGCTGGTGAAAGGACGCTGGCGGGACTTTGGGCGGCGCACTTTGCTGCCGGGGATGGTGCCCTTTGCGGCGGCGGTCGGTGCCTGCGTGCTTTACGGTCAGGCCGTGCCGGTGGATAGCTGGCTGCGGTTCTTTGCGGGCTGCGGGATCTCGGCGGTGGTGTATGTGGCGGCGCTGGCCCTTTGCACAGAGGCCGAGGACAAGGCTTTGCTGGGGCGTGGCTATGCGCGGCTGAAGGCGGTGTTAGGGCGGGGAGAGCGTGCGCCTTAATCCCCTGCCCATACGGTCAGGCACAGAACTAAGGGCAGCGCCCGCCCCCGAGGGGTGGGTCGGGCGCTGCCCGGGCTATCGCCCGGGCGGAAAGGGCGAGAGGGAAGTCCCTTAACCACCCCCTTGCATCGCACCCCCTATCGCCCCACACTATTGCCATTGTTGAAGCGATTTCAGTCACGGCGCCAGAGGATTTCATGCGCGCGAATATGGTTGGGCCAGCGTCATGATCACTTTGCGCAAGCGTATCGGCGCGCTGCCGTTCAGCCTTGCCAATCTGGCGGTCGGGGCGCAAAGCACCACTGGCCGGCCCGTTTTCGTGGTGGGCAACGGGAGGTCGGGCACCTCATGGCTGGGTGAAACGCTCGGACAGGCCGAAGGGGTGCTTTATTACCGCGAGCCCTGCCATCCGCATCGCAACGGGATCAACGGCACCGCCGCCGATGGGGTTTGGTGCCGCCACGTGCCCTCGGGCGGGCGGGACGGGTTTTTTGAATATACGCTTGATGCCGCATTTCGCGGGCATTTCTGGCGCGGCGCGGGGCATGGGTTGCGGGCCTACCGCGCGCGGATCGGGCAGCGACCGCGCATCGTGATCAAGGATGTGGCCAGTTTCCTGTCGCTCGAATGGGTGGCGGCGCGGTGGCAGCCGGATGTGGTGGTGATCTTGCGCCATCCCGGGGCCTATGCGGCCTCGGTCCTGAACCTGCAGCAAGACCCGCAAGAGCTGGCGCGCCTGCGGATGCTTTGCGCCACCGATAGCCTGCGCGATCTGCTGGGCGCGCGGCTGCTGGATCCGCTGGCCGCGATCCGCGACCCGATGGAAGCCGCCGTGGCCGCATGGACGATCCGCACCGCGGTATTCGCCAAAGCCCTGCCCCGACATCCCGACTGGCAGGTGGTGTCATACGAGGATCTGGCCCAAGATCCGCTGACCGGTTTTCGCGCACTTTATGACCGGCTGGGCTTGCCGTGGTCGGATGCCATCGCCGCCCGCATTCGCGCGCGCACCAGCGCCACGGATGCAGGCGCCTTCAGCACCGCGCGCGTATCGCACAGCCGCATTGATGCGTGGCGTGACCAACTGTCGCCCGATCAGGCGCGCCGCATCCGCCAGATCGTGGCACCGTTCAATCTGCCGTTTTATTCGGCCAGCAGCGATTGGGATTGATCCGCACCGGGATGGCGGATCACATGATGGCGGCTGATCGCAGGCGCTTCGATGGCCTGCCGCGTGCCGTCAGGCCAGAGCACCACCAGTTCACCGATCGCATCCGCCGCGCCGAGCCCGAAATAGCTGCGGTAATGGCCCGTTGAGGCTGTAAATCCCTCGGCCCCGCCCACCAATGCGCTTTGGCGCTGACCATCCGTGCTGATCGTGATCCGCGCGCCCAGCCCCATCGGATTGCCCGGCGGTCCAACAAGATCGACGCTGGCCCAGCCGTTGCCGGTGGCGCGGTTGTGGTGGATCGCAAGTTCCCATTCCTGCGGGCGATACACGCGCCCCGTATATTGGCCGCGATAGCGCAACCCCTCATAGCTGCGCTGCGCGCGGCTTTGCGCGCGTTGCCATAGCGGCGGAGTGGTGGGAAAGGCGGTCAGCAGATCGGGAAAGCCGTCGTTATCGGCATCAAACCAGAGGCAAAAGGCCGGGTGATCGCCGCTCGCCAGCGCGCCAGTGGCGACGAAGCGGCCCGCGTCATCAAGGCGGAAAAGCCCGGCGGGCAGGCTATGGAAATCCTGTTGCCCGTCATTGTCGTGATCGACAAAGGCCGCGCAATGGGCATGACGGGGCAGGCCAAGCGTTTCGGGTTCAGCCAGCACATAGCCATCGGGCCCCGCGCGCAGCACCGCGCTATTGCCCGTGGGCGAGGCGATAAAGAAATCTGGCCAGCCATCGCCGCCGATATCGCCCATGGCGATCTGCGCCTTGTCGCCGGGCCGGGGCGCGGCAAAAACCGTCTGAAAACCGGTGCCGTTCCGGTACAGCACCCTGATTTCATCCGCATCCGCCCAAAGCAGCGCCGGGGCCCCGCCCGCATCGAACCAGCGCGCTTGCCCCTGCCCGCCCAGCCCGATCAGATCCGCGCGGTTTTCAAACGCCATCGGCGCGGTCTGGATGAACAGCTCATGCGGATGATCGGCGCGCGGCGGCGCGCCCCGCCCGCAGATGACATGCACATCCAGCAGCCCATCGCCATCCACATCATAAAGCGCCACCTGCCGACTGGGGCACATTTCCTGCATCAGCCCGGGCAGGTGACGCGGCGCAGACAGGCCGTCCGCGCTGCCAAAGGCCACATCATAGGGCTGCGGTTCCAGCATCTCGCCCACCTCGCCGCCATCGACATGGATCACATCGGGCAGGCCATCGCCGTCCATATCCACCCAAGCCAGCCCGTGCCGATCCGCGCCGGGATCAAGGGCGAAGCGGTGTGCCTGCGGATTTTGCCCCGCTTTGCCGATATGGACGGCAGCCAGATCAATGGCGCGATCAAGCGCGATTTCGCCCGTCACCCACCACCGCAGCGAGCGCAGTTCCAGCGCGCCATCGCCCGTCAGCCGTAGGTCAAGCTGCGTAGGCAGCAGGCCGTCGCCGGTTTCGCTGTGGCCGATCACCTGCATACCGCCGCGCGTGCGGGGCAGAATGCCACCGCCGGCGGCAAGCGAGATTTCAGCAGGTTGGGTCAGATCCAACCCCTGCGCGATCATGTGGAATGTGCCATGCTGCCAATAGATATGCAGGCCCGGGATATCGGTTTCCGGCGCAGTGTGGCTGATCCAGACATCGGCAGTGGGCATGGCGTCCGGGTCAAGAGGCGGGCCTTCGCGGGTATCAAACCCCTGCCCGCCACGGTTAAGCGCATAAAGCGGTGCGAATCCGTGGTTGGTGGTAAATACATCCAGCCAGCCAGTGCCGCGGATATCGGCCACGCCGATGCCGATGGGATGCACCGTAACGCCCAGATCGGTGCGCCCACCGCCCCCGGGCCAGTCCGTCAATGCCGATTTGCGCGGGTTCGGCCCGAAGGCGAGCGCAAGCCCCGCGATCAGCGCGAGCACCAGCAGGGCCACGCCAAAACGCAGCAAGCGAAAGCGTGGCCGCACCTCAGGCAAGCGCGAAATCATGATCGATATAAAGCTGTTGCAGCCAGGCTTCCATATCGAGCCGCTCGCCCTCGCTCAGCGCGCGGTCATAGATAAAGGCCGCCGCCACTTCGAGCTTGGCCACACCCGCGCCCGCGATCTCGCCCCCGATGATGAGCTTTTGCAGATCGGTATTGAACCCATGCGCCCCGCTGTCGATCAGCCCGCCGTTCAGGTAATGGCTAAAGAAATTGTCATCAAGCACAACGGATTGCACCATCCAGCCCTGTGCGGGGGCGTGTGCATTGCTGTCATGGTCAAAGCGGTTGCCCCAGCCCTGCACCACCAGATCCTGATCCTTCCAGCCCGATACCAGCCCGAAGGCCTCGTTCTGGGCACCGTCACCATAGGCGAGCCCGGCGGACACCCCCTGACCGTCAAGGTAGTTGACCACAAAGAACATGCTGCGATCTTCGCCCCCGGTGGCAAGCCCGGTGATCGGATCGCTGGCGCCCATGCGGGTCAGCATATCGCCCATGCCGTCAAATGCGATCGCATCCGCCCCGGTCGGCGTGGCACCGGCCAGCAGCGTCGGATCGCCCTGCGCCGCGAGATGGTTGCCAAGGCCCGAGCCATCCTCCCACCCCACGACCACACCGCCTGCACCAAGGATCAGCCCTTCGCTGATCTGATAGGCGGCTACCAGCCCCTGCGGCACCGGGATCGTCTGTTCCACCCCGACCGCCAGCGTAACGGTGGCGGTATCGCCGCCGGTCACCGCATAGACAAAGCTGTCATAGCCGATAAATCCGGTATCTGGCGTATAGGTGAAACTGCCGTCCGCATTGAGGCTGAGCATGCCGTTCGCAACATCGCTGATCAGGCTTGCCGTGAACGGATCGCCTTCGGCATCATAATCGTTCGCCAGCACACCCTCGGCCGCGGCGATGATCAGCGCGCTGTCGGCGGCGGTGGCGTAGCTGTCGTTATTGGCCACCGCCGGGTCATTCACCGCAATGCCCTGCAAGGTCACGCTGGCCGTATCCGTGCCGCCGCGCCCGTCGCTGATCTGATAGGTAAACCCATCGGTGCCATCAAAATCCGCATCCGGCGTATAGGTGAAACTGCCATCCGCATTCAGCACCAGATCGCCAAAACCCACTGTATCAAGCAACGAAACGCTCAGCGGATCGCCATCGGGGTCGATATCCGCGCCATAGCCGTTATCGGCCAGAACATTGCCCATAAGCGGCACATCCTCGGTAAAGATAAAGCTGTCATCCATGGCCAGCGGCGGGGTGTTGTCCGTGTCGGGCGGGACGATGTATTTGCCTTGCAGGTAATCTTCGACCTGCACCCGCTCGGTGGTGTTGAGCGCGCGGTCATAGATCAGCACCGCCCCGATCTGAAGCTGCGCCTCGCCCATGCCGGCGATTTCTGCGCCCAGAACCAGCCGTTGCAGATCGGTGTTGAACACATGGCTGCCACTGCCGATCAGATCGCCATTCAGGTAATGGTTGAAGGCATTGTTGCTCAGCACCACCGATTGCACGATCCAGCCATCTGTCAGGGTGGAAATCCCGGTGCCATGATCGTTCTTTTTGCCCCAGCCCTGAAGCTGCAGATTCTGGTTGCCCCCGGTCACAAGTCCGAAGGTTTCATTCGCGGCCCCATCGCCATAAGCTACGCCTGCGGCAACCCCCTCGGGGTCCAGATAATTCACCACGAAAAAGATCGTGCGATCCGCGCTGCCCCCGGGCAGACCATTGAGCGTATCGGTGGTATTCACCCGCTCCAACAAATCCTCGACCCCGTCAAAGGCCACAGCCGATTGCCCGGTGGGCGTGGCGCCTGCCAGAAAGCGCGGATCGCCCTGCGCCACAAGGTCATTGCCCCGCCCCGACCCGTCGAGCCAGCCGGCCACGACATTGCCGGCCGCCAGCGCCACGTTCTGATCGGCCTCATAGGCCGCCACCAGCCCGCCGGTGACGGGGATAACCGGCGCGGGCGGCGTGCCCACGGTAATGGTGACAGTGGCCGTATCGCCGCCGGTGAGCGCATAGGTGAAACTGTCTTGCCCGGTGAAACCCGCATCGGGCGTATAGGTTGACCTGCCCCCAATAAACCGGGCCATTCAAAAGGAGAGTTTGTTCTTGTAACGTTCGTCAAAACAAGGAGAACAGACGATGCGCAAATCACGTT
>JBBAGE010000051.1:0-13721 GCA_041655055.1 Paracoccaceae bacterium | reverse complement strand
GGCTGGGCCTGTCGCATGTCGTCGTGGGGGCCGATTTCCATTTCGGGCGTGGCCGGGCTGGCGACGCCGATATGCTGCGCGGCTTTGGCCGGGATCTGGGCTTTGGCGTGACCATTGCCGATCTGATCGCGGTTGCCGACCGCGAGGCCTCGTCCACCAATATCCGTCAGGCCCTGTCCGAGGGCCGCCCGCAGGATGCTGCCGCCATGCTCGGCCATTGGCACCGGATCGAGGGTGCGGTTATCCGCGGCGATCAACGCGGCCGCGACATGGGCTTTCCCACCGCCAATATGTCTATCGCCGGGCTGCATCCACCGCGTTTTGGCATTTACGCCGTCAAGGTCGATGTTCTGAGCGGCCCGCATGCCGGCAGCTATGACGGCGCCGCATCGATGGGCACCCGCCCGCATTTCAATGGCGTCGTGCCCAATCTGGAAACCAACCTGTTTGATTTCAGCGGCGATCTTTATGGCGCACATCTGTCGGTGGCTTTGGTCGAATATCTGCGCGAAGAGGCCAGGTTTGACAGCCTCGATGCGCTGATCGCCCAGATGGGCGATGATTGCGCCCGCGCGCGCGCGATTCTGGCCGATGTCTGAGGCACCCAAACTCCGCCCCCGTTTCTGGGAACGCATCCGCATGAACGACATGAGCGCGGCGGAATGGGAGGCCTTGTGCGATGGTTGCGGCAAATGCTGCCTGAACAAGCTTGAAGATGCTGATACCGGCGAGGTCCATCTGACCCGCGTGGCCTGCCGATTGCTTGATGATGCCACCTGCCGGTGCAGCCAATATGCGATCCGCAAACAGATCGTGCCGGAATGTATCGTGCTCAGCCCCGGCACGCTGGCCCAGCATGCTTATTGGATGCCACAAACCTGCGCCTATCGGCGGCTGCACGAGGGCAAGCCCCTGCCCGCCTGGCATCCGCTGCTGACAGGCGATCCCGAAAGCGTGCACCGCGCCGGTGCATCCGTCCGGGGCCGCACAGTGCCCGAGTTCGAGCTGACCGAGGATGATTGGGAAGACCACATCATCGACGAGCCCATGGGCGACGATCCGTTCTAGCCCGCCAGATAGCCCTCCAGATCCGCCAGCCGATCCTGCCCCCAAAAGCGTTCATCATTACCGGTGATGTAAAACGGCACGCCGAACACGCCGCGCCGCGTCGCATCTTCCAGATTGGCGGCATAGGTTTCGGCGCTCGCAAGCATGCCCCGATCGGCAAGGCCGGGATCGAAACCCGCCGCCGTCAGACAGTCGCGCACCACCGCATCGCTGGAAATGTCGCGCTCTTCGGCCCAACAGGCGCGGGTAAAACCGGCAACCAACGCCCCCAGATCGCCGCCGCCCGCGCGCTGCGCGGCAATCACCGCATAACTTGAGGGCGCGGCATTCACCGGAAAGAATGCAGGGCTAAGGTTGATCGGCACCTCCGCCTTGGCCGCCTGCCGGCGCAATTCCTGTAACCGGTATTCGCGCCGCGCGATGTGGCGATCTTCCAGCACCGCCCCGCCCATACGCGGAAACAACGCCAGCATATCCAGCGGCTTATAGTCGATCTGCGCCCCATGGCGTGCGGCAATCTGTTCCAGCCGCTGCCCCGCCAGATAGGTATAGGGCGATATCGTTGATAAGAAATACTCGATCCGAGGCATTTGGCCGCTCCTGCGCCGATCCCTGTTTGCGACCAGCCTAGCGGGGTGATAAGGCATCAGCAACTTCCAACTCCGCATCAAGGACCGCTGCCCATGCGCACAACCGCCGAGCCGAAGCTCATCTCTGGCACCGCAAACCGCACGCTTGCCAACGCCATCTGCCGTCGTATGTCGATGCATCGTGGCATGTCTGTCTCGCTCGTCGATGCGCGGGTGGAACGCTTTAACGATCAGGAAATCTTTGTCGAAGTGTTTGAAAACGTGCGCGGCGAGGACATGTTCATCATCCAGCCGACGTCAAACCCCGCCAATGACAACCTGATGGAACTGCTGATCATCACCGATACGCTGCGCCGGTCGTCGGCGGCGCGAATCACCGCCGTGATCCCCTATTTCGGCTATGCGCGTCAGGATCGCCGCACCAAGGCCCGCACCCCCATCAGCGCCAAACTGGTCGCCAATATGTTGGTCGAAGCGGGGATCGAGCGGGTGCTGACCATGGATCTGCATGCTACCCAGATTCAGGGCTTTTTCGATATTCCGGTGGATAACCTTTATGCCTCGCCGATTTTCGCGCTGGATATCAAACACCATTTCAAAGGCCAGATGGACGATTTGATGGTGGTCTCGCCCGATGTCGGCGGCGTGGCGCGCGCGCGCGAACTGGCCAAGCGGATCAATGCGCCGCTGGCCATCGTAGATAAACGCCGCGAAAAGCCCGGCGAAGTCGCGGAAATGACCATCATCGGCGAGGTTGCGGGCAAAACCTGTCTGATCGTCGATGACCTGTGCGATACGGCCGGCACCTTGTGCAAAGCCGCCGAAGTGTTGATCGAGGCCGGGGCGAAAGAGGTCCATTCCTATATCACCCATGGCGTGTTGTCCGGCCCCGCGGTCAGCCGCATCACCAATTCGGTGATGAAATCGCTGGTGATCACCGATTCGATCGAACCCTCGGATGCGGTGAAAAATGCCCCCAATATCCGCATCGTGCCCACGGCCCCGCTGTTTGCGCAGGCGATCATCAATATCTGGAATGGCACCTCGGTATCATCGCTGTTCGAATCCGAGACGCTCGGCCCGATTTACGAAGGCATGTATGCCCAGATCTGACACTTTGGCCGCGCGTCATGCGCGCGGCTAATCCAACTGCCACCGATCGTCATCCGGCAATGCGCCGATCGCCAGCCAGTCGGCGCGCACACGGGCCACGCGCGTATCGCCCCAGGTGCGAAACACCAGCGTGAACCCCGCCCGGCTTACGTCTTCGGCGCTGATATCGGCGCGCTGGTTGGTGCTTTTGTCCATATCCCACATGCTCAGCCCGACCTGCACCACCGGCGGCCCGGCATAGCTTTGTGAAAACACCACCGCGCGGCGCAATTCACGCGGTCCGCTGCCGATCCACATCGCGCCACCATCCTTGAAATCGGAAAACAACAGGATCGAGCCGCGCTCGACCCCCATAGGCCCGTTTACTGTGATCATCGCATCTCTCCCAACTGGAAGATAAGCAAAAGAATCAAGGCCCTGCAAATAGCAAAAGGCCCCGGAGTTCCGGGGCCTTTCGTTTCAATCCGCCGCGATCAGAGCGAGGGTTGTTTGGGATCGATCCCGATATGCGTGCCCACGGCCACCATATCGGCCAGCAATTTGGCGGCAGCATCGACCATATCGGGCTGCGCGCCCTTATAGGCACGATGCGCCTCGGCCACCAGATTATCGATAATCTCTTGCGTGACCTCGGTGCGGGGCAGCGAATTTTCCGCCAGCACCGACACGCCGGATTGCCCGATTTCGGCAAAGCCGCCGGTGACGATATATTCATCGACACCCGCCACGCTGACCACACGCAATACGCCGGGGCGCAAGGTGGTGATCAGCGGCGCATGGCCCGCCATGGCGGTCAGATCGCCATTGGCACCGGGGATCTGAACCTCGGTGGCCTGAACGGAAGCAAGTTTCCGTTCGGGCGAAACGAGATCAAATTGTATCGTATCGGCCATCAGAGCCTCCTTCCGGTGTCACGCTCAGGCTGCGTCTGCAGCCATTTTTTCGGCTTTGGCGATCACTTCGTCGATGCCGCCCACCATGTAGAAGGCACCTTCAGGCAGGTGATCATATTCGCCGGCCACAACCGCCTTGAACGATTTGATCGTATCTTCCAGCGGAACCTGCTTGCCATCGGCGCCGGTGAACACTTTGGCCACGTCGAACGGCTGGCTAAGGAAACGCTGGATTTTCCGGGCGCGGGCCACGGTCAGCTTGTCCTCTTCGCTAAGTTCGTCCATGCCCAGAATGGCGATGATATCTTGCAGCGATTTATAGCGTTGCAAAATACCCTGCACATCACGGGCGACCTGATAATGTTCTTCGCCAACCACCGCCGGGTCGAGAATCCGCGAGGTGCTGTCCAGCGGGTCCACCGCCGGATAGATACCCAACTCGGAAATCGCACGCGACAGAACGGTCGTCGCATCAAGGTGCGCGAACGAGGTGGCCGGCGCGGGGTCGGTCAAGTCATCGGCAGGCACGTAAATCGCCTGAACCGAGGTGATCGAGCCTTTGCGGGTCGAGGTAATCCGTTCCTGCAGCGCGCCCATATCGGTCGCCAGCGTCGGCTGATAGCCCACAGCCGAAGGAATACGGCCCAGCAGTGCCGACACTTCGGAACCGGCTTGGGTAAAGCGGAAGATATTGTCCACAAAGAACAAAACATCGGTGCCCGACTGGTCGCGGAACTGTTCGGCCAGCGTCAGCCCCGACAGCGCCACGCGCATCCGCGCCCCCGGCGGTTCGTTCATCTGACCGTAAACCAGCGCCACTTTCGATTCTTCGAGGTTATCGGGAACGATAACGCCGGAATCGATCATTTCGTGGTAAAGGTCGTTGCCCTCACGCGTGCGCTCGCCCACACCGGCAAAAACGGAAAAGCCCGAGTGCACCTTGGCGATGTTATTGATCAGTTCCATGATCAAAACGGTCTTGCCCACACCGGCACCACCGAAGAGACCAATTTTTCCACCTTTGGAATAGGGGGCCAGCAGGTCGATCACCTTGATGCCCGTGGGCAGGATGGTCGATTCGGTGGCCTGATCTTCGAACACGGGGGCGGGCTGGTGGATCGCGCGGAATTCGGTCGCGACAACATCGCCCTTTTCGTCGATCGGCTCGCCAATCACGTTAAGAATGCGGCCCAGCGTTGCATTGCCCACCGGCACGGCGATCGGGGCACCGGTATCGGTGACCTCGGCCCCACGCACGAGCCCTTCGGTCCCGTCCATCGCGATGGCGCGGACGGTGTTTTCGCCCAGATGCTGCGCCACTTCCAGCACAAGCCGCTTGCCGTTATTGTCTGTTTCCAGAGCGTTCAGAATTTCGGGGAGTGTATCCTCGAACTGAACGTCCACAACGGCGCCAATCACCTGCGTGATCTTGCCTTTTGGGTTTGCCATTTCGTTTCTCCGATTCCTTTAGAGCGCCTCGGCGCCCGAAATGATTTCGATAAGCTCGTTGGTGATCGCGGCCTGACGCGAACGGTTGAACTGGATGGTCAGCTTGTCGATCATCTCGCCCGCGTTGCGGGTTGCGTTGTCCATCGCACTCATACGAGCGCCTTGTTCGGATGCGCCATTTTCAAGCAGCGCCGTGAAGATCTGTGTTGCCACGCCACGCGGCAGAAGATCGGCCAGAATGCCTTCTTCGTCCGGTTCGTAATCGTAAAGCGTGCTGGCGCCGGCGGCCTCGGGTTCGGCAGCCTCATAGCTGGCCGGGATCACCTGCAGCGCGGTTGGCTCCTGGCTGATCACGCTTTCAAACCGCGCGAAAAACAGCGTCGCGACATCGAATTCGCCCACCGTGAAGCGGGTCAGAATATCCTGCGCGATGCCCTGCGCATTGGCGTAACCCATGCGTTTCACATCGCTCAGATCGATATGGCCCACCAGATGCGCGCCCAGATCGCGGCGCAATTGTTCGCGCCCCTTGCGGCCCACGGTCAGGATTTTGACATCCTTGCCCTGCCCCAGCAGCCGTTGCGCATGCTGGCGCGCCAGCTTGACGATGGATGAGTTGAACCCACCACAAAGGCCCCGTTCCGCCGTCATCACCACCAAAAGATGGGTCTGATCGGCGCCGGTCCCGGCCAGCAGCCGGGGCGCGGTCGAAGCCCCCGTCACCGATGACGCGAGCGAGCCCATGACAGCGTTGAACCGCTCGGCATAGGGGCGCGCGGCCTCGGCAGCTTCTTGCGCGCGGCGAAGTTTCGCCGCGGCAACCATTTGCATGGCCTTGGTGATCTTGCGGGTCGATTTGACCGAGCTGATCCTGTTTTTAAGGTCCTTAAGACTTGGCATTGCCTCGTCTCTCCTTATGCGAAGTCGGCGGCGTATTCGTCCAGCGCAGCCTTGATCCGGTCCTCGGCCTCACCCTTGATCTTGGGGTCTTCGGTCGTGATGTAATCCAGCAGCGCCTTGTGCTTGCCACGCAGATGCGCGAGCAGCCCGGCTTCGAACCGGCCCACATCGCCCACGGCGATCCGGTCGAGATAGCCATTCACACCGGCAAAGATCACCACGACGATTTCGGCATTGGTCAGCGGCGAATATTGCGGCTGTTTCATCAGCTCGGTCAGACGCGCGCCACGGTTCAGCAAACGCTGGGTCGCGGCATCGAGATCCGATCCGAACTGCGCGAAGGCCGCCATTTCACGATACTGCGCCAGTTCCAGTTTCACCGGGCCGGCAACCGATTTCATCGCATTGGTTTGCGCCGAAGAACCCACGCGCGACACCGACAGCCCGGTGTTCACCGCCGGGCGGATGCCCTGATAGAACAGTTCGGTTTCAAGGAAGATCTGGCCATCGGTGATCGAAATCACGTTGGTCGGGATAAAGGCCGACACGTCACCGCCCTGGGTTTCGATGATCGGCAGCGCCGTCAGCGAACCTGCGCCGAAGTCTTCGTTCAGCTTGGCCGAACGTTCCAGCAGACGGGAATGGAGATAGAACACGTCGCCCGGATAGGCTTCGCGCCCCGGCGGACGACGCAGCAGCAGCGACATCTGGCGATAGGCCACAGCCTGTTTCGACAGGTCATCATAGATGATCAGCGCGTGCTTGCCATTGTCGCGGTAATGTTCGGCCATGGCGGTCGCGGTATAGGGCGCCAGATATTGCAGCGGCGCGGGGTCCGACGCGGTTGCGGCCACAACGGTCGTATATTCGATAGCGCCCGATTCTTCGAGCTTCTTGACCAATTGCGCCACGGTCGAACGCTTTTGCCCGATGGCGACATAGATGCAATAGAGCTTTTTGCTCTCATCACCGCCGGCGGCGTCGTTATAGCTTTTCTGGTTCAAAATGGTGTCGAGCGCGATGGCGGTCTTGCCGGTCTGGCGGTCGCCGATGATCAGTTCGCGCTGGCCACGGCCCACGGGGATCATCGCATCCACCGATTTCAGGCCAGTGGCCATCGGTTCATGCACCGATTTACGCGGGATGATGCCCGGCGCCTTGGTATCGGCGACGCGGCGCTCGGTGGTGGCGATGGTGCCTTTGCCGTCGATCGGGTTGCCCAGACCATCGACAACGCGGCCGAGCAGGGCTTCGCCCACCGGCACGTCCACGATCGAACGGGTGCGGGTGACGGTATCGCCTTCCTTGATTTCGCGGTCGGAACCAAAGATCACGACACCGACGTTGTCGATTTCGAGGTTCAGCGCCATACCCCGGATACCGCCCGGGAATTCGACCATCTCGCCGGCCTGCACATTGTCGAGCCCGTGCACACGGGCAATCCCGTCGCCGACGCTCAGCACGCGACCCACTTCAGCAACTTCGGCCTCTTGGCCAAAGTTTTTTATCTGCTCCTTGAGGATCGCAGAAATTTCGGCTGCCTGGATTCCCATTATCCGACCTCTTTCATTGTATTCTGCAGGGTGTTGAGCTTGGCGCGGATCGACGTATCGATCATCCGCGAGCCCACCTTGACGACAAGACCACCGATGAGCGTGCCATCAACGGTCATATTCAATTTGACGTTCTTGCCGATTTTCGCGGTCAGCGTTTTGACAAGGGCATCCTGTTGCGCCTTGGTCAGCGCCTTGGCCGAGGCCACTTCGGCGGTGACTTCGCCTTTCTCGGTGGCGATCATCTCGCGCAGCGCGGCCAGCAGATGCGGCAGCACGAACAGGCGGCGATTGGCCGCCATCAGCGCGAGCGTATTGTTGGTCAGCGTTGCAAGCCCGATTTTCGCGCCAATGGCCGCGATGGCGGCGCCCTGGTCTTCGCGCGAATAAATGGGCGAGGCGATCAGGTCGCGCAATTCGGGGCTTGCTGCAAGGGCGCCTTCAAGCGCGTCGATATCGGTCTCAAGCGTGGCAAGGGCATTGCCCTCGGCGGCCAGTCCGAAAACGGCCGCAGCATAGCGCGCGGCGATGCCGTTGGAAATTGAAGCTGGTTCGGACACGTCCATCCTTCCGACTGTCTTGGCCCATTTCCGGCTTGCGAATTCAAGACGGCCCAGGGCACACGCCAATGTGAGGCAAATAGCAAAATCGGCGCCGGTCTAGCAGAGGAAATGCCCCCTCGCAACCGCGTTGAAGCGCATAAAATGCACGTTAGCGCCCCAAGTCCCGATTATTTTCGCAACTGTCGCATCGGGGCGCTATTTGGCGCGATTTACCAAATGTCGCGGCCCAGCGCCGGTTTGCCTTCGGGGGCGTTCATCCCTTCGAGAACGCGCAGCGGCCGGCGCACGGCCTCGGGGGTGCCCGAACCGGTGCGGGCATAGACTTTCTTGCTCGCCTCGACGATCAGCACGCCGCCTGCCACCGTGATCGGCAGCTTGCGCGCGATGCGTTCCCAGATTGGCCCCCACCGCAACCAGAATCGCCGCCGCGAGGGCGGTTGAAACAGCGCCGCCACATGCCGTTCGGGCACGAAATCATGCAATTTAAGCTGTGATTCGAGTTGGCGCAGGCTATAGGGCCGGCCAAAACCGAATGGCGTGCTGTCGCCCCGCGACCACATGCCCGCGCGGTTTGGCACGATGAACAGCGCCCTGCCCCCCGGCCCCAGGACGCGCCAACATTCCTCAAGCAATGCCGAAGGATGTTCGGATGCCTCAAGCCCATGAATTACAACCAGTTTATCGACATGGCCGGTTTGCAGCGGCCAGGTCGTTTCTTCGCACAACACCGACAGATTCGGCTCGGCCACCGGCCATGGCATCACGCCCTGCTGGCCCGGCATCAGCGCGATCACCCGGCGCGCACGGGGCAGATAGGGCCGCAACAGCGGCAGCGCAAAGCCGAATCCTGCCACCGTCTGGCCCTGCGCCTCGGGCCACAGCGCAAGCACCTGTGCGCAGATCGCACGCTGCGCCGCCCGCCCCAGCCCGGTGCGGTAATAGAAGTTTCTAAGGTCGATCACGTCGAGATGCATTGCAAACAGGGTCTCGAATGAGCAAGTCTGGGCTGTAACCATAGCTGAGGATGATAAAAACGCCATGCCCCTTGAGATCGTCACCATCCCCTGCCTTGCAGATAATTACGATTATCTGATTCATGACACGGCATCAGGGGCCACGGCACTGGTCGATGCGACCGACGCTGCGCCCATTCTGGCCGAATTGTCGCGCCGTGGCTGGAACCTGTCTGAAATCTGGCTGACCCATCACCATAACGACCATATCGACGCGACCGAGGAATTGCGCGCCGCCACCGGCGCCACCGTGCTGGGCGCGGGCGCCGATGCCCACCGCCTGCCGCCGCTTGACCGTGCCGTGGCCGGGGGCGACAGCTTTACCTTTGCGAATGCGCGCGTCGAAGTGCTGGATGTGCCGGGCCATACGGTGGGCCATATCACCTTTCACATCCCCGATGCCAAGGCGCTTTTTTCGGCCGATAGCCTGATGGCGCTGGGATGCGGGCGCCTGTTTGAAGGCACCCCCGCCCAGATGTGGGACAGCCTGAACAGAATGGCCGCCCTGCCCGAGGATACGCTGGTTTATTCCGGCCATGAATATACCGCCAGCAATGCGAAATTCGCCCTGACCATTGAACCCGATAACGCAGAGCTTATCTCAAGGGTCGCGGCAATCGATGCCGCGCGCGCGGCGGGCAAGCCGACTGTGCCCGCCCTGCTGTCCGAGGAAAAGGCCACCAATCCGTTTTTGCGTGCCCATCTGCCGCATATCAAGGCGGCCTTGCATATGAATGCCGCATCCGATGATGCCGTATTCGCAGAAATTCGCAGCCGAAAGGATAATTTCTAAGGCAAAGCGATCCAAATCATGCCCGCTTTGCAGGGCATCACGTGAAAAGTGAGCTTGTGTGTAAAAATTACCCCTTGAAGCGCGGCGTTTTCAATCGAACTTTAAGGGTATGAGGCCAAGGTCAAAGGGGCGGGTATCCATCCCTTCGACCCAGATCAAGGAGCGCCGTTAAAGTGCCATCATTTTCGTCTTCCCTCGAACAAGCCATTCACGCCGCTTTGGCCATCGCCAATGCTCGCCGTCATGAACTTGCCACACTTGAGCATCTGCTGCTCGCGCTTATCGACGAAACGGATGCCGCCAAGGTGATGAACGCCTGCAGTGTCGATCTCGAAGAATTGCGCAAAAGCCTGACCGAATTCATTGATGACGATCTCTCGACCCTCGTCACCACGATCGAAGGCTCCGAAGCGGTGCCCACGGCCGCCTTTCAACGCGTCATCCAGCGCGCGGCGATCCATGTCCAAAGCTCGGGCCGGACCGAGGTGACGGGCGCGAATGTGCTGGTCGCCATCTTTGCGGAACGCGAAAGCAATGCCGCCTATTTCCTGCAAGAACAGGATATGACGCGTTATGATGCGGTGAATTTCATCGCCCATGGCGTGGCCAAGGATCCATCATATGGCGAATCGCGCTCGGTGCAGGGCGCATCGGATGGGGATGATGACATGCACAGCGAGTCCACACAGACCAAATCCGACAACAAGGAATCGGCGCTGGCGAAATATTGCGTCGATCTGAATGCGAAATCGCGTCAGGGCGATATCGATCCCCTGATCGGCCGCGAAGCCGAGGTTGAGCGTTGTATCCAGGTGCTCTGCCGGCGGCGCAAGAACAACCCGCTGCTGGTGGGTGATCCCGGCGTCGGCAAAACCGCCATCGCCGAGGGGCTCGCCCGCAAGATCGTGCAGGGCGAAACCCCCGAAGTGCTGTCAAATGCCACGATCTATTCGCTGGATATGGGCGCGCTGCTGGCGGGCACCCGCTATCGCGGCGATTTCGAAGAACGGCTGAAAGCTGTGGTCACCGAATTGGAAGATCACCCCGATGCGATTCTGTTCATCGACGAAATCCACACCGTGATCGGTGCCGGCGCCACATCGGGCGGCGCGATGGATGCATCGAACCTGCTCAAACCTGCGCTGCAGGGCGGCAAGCTGCGCTGCATGGGTTCGACCACCTATAAGGAATTCCGCCAGCATTTCGAAAAGGATCGCGCGCTGAGCCGCCGGTTCCAGAAAATCGATGTAAACGAACCTTCGGTCGAGGATACGGTCAAGATCCTGCAGGGGCTGAAACCTTATTTCGAGGAACATCACGACATTAAATACACCGCCGATGCGATCAAGGCGGCGGTCGAACTTTCGGCCCGCTACATCCATGACCGCAAGCTGCCCGACAAGGCGATCGACGTGATCGACGAAGCCGGCGCGGCCCAGCATCTGCTGGCCGACAGCAAGCGGCGCAAGACGATTTCCCCCAAGGAAATCGAGGCGGTGGTGGCGAAAATCGCCCGTATCCCCTCGAAAAACGTCAGCAAGGACGATGCCGAAGTGCTGCGCGATCTGGAACGTTCGCTCAAACGCGTGGTCTTTGGGCAAGATACCGCGATCGAGGCGCTGAGTTCCGCGATCAAACTGGCCCGCGCCGGGCTGCGCGAACCGGAAAAACCGATCGGCAACTATCTGTTCGCCGGGCCCACCGGTGTGGGTAAAACCGAGGTGGCAAAGCAACTGGCCGATGTGCTGGGGGTGGAGCTGCTGCGGTTCGATATGTCCGAATACATGGAGAAACATGCGGTTTCGCGGCTGATCGGGGCGCCTCCGGGCTATGTCGGCTTTGATCAGGGCGGGATGCTCACCGATGGCGTTGACCAGCACCCCCATTGCGTCCTGCTGCTTGACGAGATCGAAAAGGCGCACCCGGATGTCTACAATATCCTGCTGCAGGTGATGGACCACGGGAAGCTGACCGACCACAACGGCCGGACGGTGGATTTCCGCAACGTGATCCTGATCATGACCTCGAACGCGGGCGCCGCCGAACAGGCCAAGGCCGCCTTTGGTTTCGGTCGCGAACGCCGCGAGGGCGAGGATACCGCCGCGATCGAGCGCACCTTTACGCCCGAATTCCGCAACCGTCTGGATGCGGTGATCAGCTTCGCGCCCCTGCCCAAGGAAGTCATTTTGCAGGTGGTCGAGAAATTCGTTCTGCAACTCGAAGCGCAACTGATGGATCGCAATGTCCATATCGAACTGTCCGAGGATGCGGCCGCATGGCTGGCCGATATGGGCTATGATGATCGCATGGGCGCGCGTCCGCTGGGCCGCGTGATTCAAGAACACATCAAGAAACCGCTGGCCGAGGAACTGCTGTTCGGGCGGCTTGCCAAAGGTGGCGTCGTCCGGGTGGGGCTGCGCGATGGCAAGATCGACCTGCAGATCGACGAACCCCAAAAGGCGCGGATCACGTCCAAGAAAAATCCGCCGCTTTTGACCGCCGACTGATCCGGCCCCCGCGCGATGAAAAATAACCCCTGCGGCATCTGTCGCGGGGGTTTTGCATGGCTGCCAACCGCGCCGCATAATCACCTATACATTCCCGCCCGCGCGCCTTACATAGCGCCGTTTAGCCCGGCACATCCGCCCGCAATAGAAATGAGCCTTTCGTGATCCAGACCCTCTCCCTCGCCCTTGAACAGCAAGGCTTTGACACACTGACCCAGGTGCAAGAAGCCGTGACCAACCCCGAATTGGGGAATGCGGATCTGCTGGTCTCTGCTCAGACCGGTTCTGGCAAGACGGTGGGGTTCGGGCTTGCCATTGCGCCCACGCTGCTCGGCGATGCCGAACGTTTCGACGCCGCCGGGGCGCCGCTGGCGCTGATCATCGCGCCCACGCGTGAACTGGCGCTGCAGGTCAAACGCGAACTGTCGTGGCTTTACGGGCTGACGGGCGCGGTGCTCGCCTCTTGTGTGGGTGGCATGGATATGCGCGACGAACGCCGGGCGCTGGAACGCGGCGCGCATATCGTTGTCGCCACCCCCGGCCGGCTGCGCGATCACATTCAGCGTGGTTCGCTCGATATGTCGGTGCTGCGCGCCGTCGTGCTCGACGAGGCCGATGAAATGCTCGATCTGGGCTTTCGCGAGGATCTGGAATTCATTTTGGGCGCCGCGCCCGAATCGCGCCGGACCTTGCTTTTTTCGGCCACGGTGCCGCGCGCGATCGCCAATCTGGCCACCAGCTATCAAAAAGATGCCGTGCGCATCACCACCGCCGCGGAAACCAGGCAGCATTCCGATATCGAATATCGCGCGCTGAGCGTGGCCCCGCAGGATAGCGAAAACGCGATCATCAACGTTTTGCGTTATTATGATGCGCAAAATGCCATCGTCTTTTGCAACACCCGCGCGATGGTCAACCGGCTGACCGCGCGGTTTTCGAATCGCGGTTTTGCCGTTGTGGCGCTGTCGGGCGAGTTGACGCAAAATGAGCGCACCCACGCCCTGCAAGCGATGCGCGACGGGCGCGCGCGGGTCTGTATCGCCACCGATGTGGCGGCGCGCGGCATCGATCTGCCAAAGCTGGAACTGGTGATCCACGCCGAACTGCCGACCAATTCGGATACGCTGCTGCACCGCTCGGGCCGGACGGGCCGCGCCGGGCGCAAGGGCGTCAGCGCGCTGATCGTGCCACCCAAAAGCCGACGCAAGGCCGAAAGCCTGTTGAAATTCGCGCGCATCAACGCCGAATGGGCCGCCCCGCCGTCTGCCGAAGAAGTGCT
>JBBAGE010000050.1:0-13887 GCA_041655055.1 Paracoccaceae bacterium | reverse complement strand
GCATTGGCATGAAGGAACTGCCCGATGGATTATTCCAAGACCAAGACCCCGCGGCTCGGGAAAAAGGGCCCGGCCTTTCGTGATAAAAACGCGCTGGGCGGGCGTAGCAACCCCTTTGGCGGGGCCAAGCCCAAACCGGTGGTCAAACCCGTCACCGGCAAGGCATCAAAACCGCAAGATGTGGTGGATAAACCGGCAAAATAACGCAGATCATGGGGCAATGCGTTGACAGCCCCGGGGCTCTGCCCGAAACTGTTACCCTTGCAGGAATCACGGAGTCCGCCTTGCGTTTTACCCGGCTGCGGCTGAATGGCTTCAAGAGTTTCGTTGACCCGACCGATCTTGTGATCGCCAGCGGGCTGACCGGCGTAGTCGGGCCCAATGGCTGCGGCAAATCGAACCTGCTTGAGGCGCTGCGCTGGGTAATGGGCGAAAGCCGCCCTTCGGCCGTGCGCGGCGACGGGATGGAGGATGTGATCTTTGCCGGCGCCGCCACGCGGCCTGCGCGCAATTTCGCCGAAGTGGCGCTGATCGTCGATAATGCCGAAAGGCTGGCGCCCAGCGGGTTCAACGATGCCGATCATCTGGAAATCATCCGCCGGATCACGCGCGATGCCGGTTCGGCCTATAAGGTGAACGGGCGCGATGTGCGTGCGCGCGATGTGCAGATGCTGTTTGCCGATGCCTCAACCGGGGCGCATTCGCCCGCGCTGGTGCGGCAGGGCCAGATATCCGAACTGATCAACGCCCGGCCCAAAAATCGCCGCCGCGTGCTTGAGGAAGCAGCCGGGATTTCCGGCCTGTATCAGCGTCGGCACGAAGCCGAATTGCGCCTTGGCGCGGCGGAAACCAATCTGACGCGGCTTGACGATGTGATCGATCAACTGGCCGCGCAACTGGCACAATTAGCCCGCCAAGCGCGCCATGCGGCGCGTTACCGCGAAATCGGCGTGGATCTGCGCCGGGCCGAGGGGCTGTTGCTTTACCGCCGCTGGCAGGATGGCGAACGCGCCCGCCAAGAGGCCGCGACCCTGCTGGCCGAGGCCGCGCGCCACGCCAATCTGGCCGAGGCGCAGGCCCGCACAGCCGGCGAAGCGCGCGCCGCCGCCGAGGCCGCCCTGCCCCCCAAACGCCAGGAGGACACCATCGCCAGCGCCGTGTTGCAGCGGTTGCAGGTGCAGCGCGATACGCTGGCCGAACAGGCCCGCCGCGCGCAAGATGCGCTGGCCACATTGCGCAACCGCATCACCCAGCTTGAGGCCGATAGCGCGCGCGAACAGGTGCTCAACCGCGATGCCGATGACACGATCGCGCGGCTTGAGGCCGAATCACAGGCGCTGACACAGGCGGGCGATGGCTATGAGGCCCGGCTAAGCGACGCTGCATCGGTGGCAAGCGATGCCGCCAGCGCGCTGCAGGAACGCGAAGCCGCGCTGGCGCATCTGACCGAAGAGGCCGCCCGTCTGGCCGCGCGCCACCATGCGGCGCAACGGCTGCTTGATGACAACCGCAAGACCGAGGCCCGCGCCGCATCCGAGGCCGACCGCGCGCGCGGCGCCGGGGATGAGGCCCGCGCCGCCCTTGCCCGCGCGACGCAGGATCTGGCCGCCGCCGAAGCCGCGCAAACCGATGCCACCACCACCAGCGAGGCCGCCGACACCGCCCTGCGCGACGCCGACGAGGCCCGCAACGCCGCCCAATCCGCCGAGGCCGAGGCCCGCGCCGCGCGCTCGACCGCCGAGGGTGCGGCCAATGCCTTGCGCGCGGAACTGGCCGGGCTGGCACGGCTGGTTGAACGCGACGGCGCGGATGGCGGGCAGGTGCTTGATCTGGTGCAGGTCGCGCCGGGATATGAGGCCGCTTTCGGCGCGGCTTTGGCCGATGATCTGCGCGCGCCGCTGGCGGGGGCGGGGGATGCAACCGGCTGGGCGGCGCTGGCGGCCTATGCCCCGCCCCAGCCCCTGCCCGCGGGCGCCACGCCGCTGGCAGGCCATGTGCAGGTGCCCGATGTGCTGGCGCGGCGCATGACGCAGGTGGGGCTTGTGACCCGCGAACAGGGCGCGGCGCTGCAGGAAAATCTTTTGCCCGGCCAACGGCTTGTGAGCCTTGACGGCGATTTGTGGCGCTGGGATGGCCTGCGCAGCCGGGCCGAGGATGCACCGTCGGCTGCCGCCCTGCGGCTGCAGCAATTGAACCGCCTGCGTGAATTGGAACAGGCGATTGCGGTTGCGAATGCCCAGGCCAAGGCAGCCGCCGACACGCATGAACAGGCGCGCGCCGCGCTGCAACACGCGAATGACGCCGATCAGGCCGCCCGCACAGCCCGGCGCGATGCCGACCGGGCCCTGTCGGATGCCGCAAGGGCGCTTTCGCGGGCCGAGGCCGATCGCAATATCGCGCAAGGCAAACTTGAAAGCCTGACCATGGCCGCCGCGCGCCATGACGAAGAGGCCATGGCCGCCCGCACCCGCCTGCGCGGGGCCGAGGCCAGCGCCAGCGCGCTTGGCGATCTGGGGGCCGCGCGCGCGCTGGTCGAAGATCTGCGCATGGGGGTCGAGGGGGCGCGAATCACCATGCTGGCGCGCCGCACCGCCCATGATGAATTGCGCCGCGAAGGCGAATCGCGCGCGCGGCGTTTGCGGGAACTGGGCAGGGAATTGGCGGGCTGGCGCGAACGCCATGCCGCCGCTGGCCAGCGGATGGCCGAGTTGGCCGCCCGCAAAACCGCCGCCGCCGCCGAATTGGCCGAGGCCGCCGCCGCCCCCGATGCCATCGCTGCCGCGCGCGCCGGGCTGGATGCTGAAATCGATCAGGCCGAGGCCCGCAGCGCGCAGGCCCGCGCCGATCTGGCCGCGGCCGAAACTGCTGCCCGCGATGCGGTCACGGTGGAACGCGATGCCGAACGGGGCGCCAGCGATGCCCGCGAGGCGCGTGCCCGCGCCGATGCCCGGCTGGATGGTGCGCGCGAAACGCTGGCCCAGGCGGCGGGGCGAATCGCGGATGAATTGCAAATCAGCCCGGCCGAGTTGCTGGCCGATCTGGGCGGCGAGGATGCGCAATTGCCCGAAATGGCGGCGATCGAGGCCGATGTCACCCGCCTGCGCCGCCAGCGCGATGCTTTGGGCGCGGTCAACCTGCGCGCCGAAGAAGATGCGCGCGAAGTGCAGGAAGAACACGATCAACTGACCCGCGAAAAGACCGACCTGACCGAGGCGATCAAGAAATTGCGCCACGGAATCGCCAACCTGAACCGCGAGGGGCGCGAACGCCTGCTCGCGGCATTCGATCAGGTGAATACCAATTTCGCCATGCTGTTCACCCATCTTTTTGGCGGGGGCGAGGCGCGGCTGGTGATGGTCGAAAGCGACGATCCGCTGGAAGCGGGGCTGGAAATCATGTGCCAGCCGCCAGGCAAAAAGCTGAGCACGCTGTCGCTGCTTTCGGGGGGCGAACAGACGCTGACGGCGCTGGCGCTGATTTTCGCGGTGTTTCTGGCCAATCCCGCCCCGATCTGCGTGCTGGACGAGGTGGACGCCCCGCTTGACGATGCCAATGTCACCCGGTTTTGCGACATGCTTGATGAAATGACGCGCCAGACGGATACGCGGTTTTTGATCATCACCCACCATGCGGTGACGATGGCGCGGATGGACCGGTTGTTTGGCGTGACCATGCAGGAACAGGGTGTCAGCCAGTTGGTCAGCGTCGATCTGAAAAAGGCCGAAGCTATGGTGGCGTGACGCTAGGCCAGCGCCACGATGGCCACCAGGGCCAGCCCCAGGCCCCATGCCCGCCAAAGCGCGCGGGTGGCGCGGGTGATTTCGGCCCGGCCCGCATCGCGCCGCCCCTGGGCGTTGATCCAGGGGAAATCGCGCATCTCGCCCGCATAGCTGCGCGGTCCGGCCAGCGCGATGCCAAGCGTATGCGCCATCGCGGCTTCGGGCCAGCCGGCATTGGGCGAACGGTGGTGGCGGGCATCGCGTGCGATCTGGCGGGGGATGAACAGCCCATGGGACAGCGCGATCAGCGCCGCGCTGATGCGCGCGGGGATCAGGTTCGCCACATCATCCAGCCGCGCGGCCGCCCAGCCAAAGTCCGCATGCCGGGGGGTGCGATAGCCGATCATACTGTCGCCGGTGTTGATAATCTTATAGGCCAAAAGACCCGGCAGGCCCGCGATCAGGAACCACAATGCCGGGGCGATGACGCCATCGGAAAAGTTCTCGGCCCCGCTTTCGATTGCGGCGCGGGCAATGGCGGGGGCGTCCATATCCGCCGTGTCGCGGCCCACGATCATGGAAACGGCATGGCGGGCATCGTCCAGCGATATCGCGAGCCCGTCGGCCACGGCGCGCACATGATCGACCAGCGATCTTTGCGCCAGCAGGATCGCGGCCAGCGCAATTTCAAACGCAACGCCATAGGGCAGCAGGCGCGGGATCATCCCCAGCCCCGCGGCCAGCGCCACCAGCGCGGCCATCAGCGCGGCGCCCTTGGCCCGGCGATGGGTGCCGCGGTTGAACCGCCGGTCCGCCCAGCCGATCAGCCGGCCCATCACCACCGCCGGATGCGGCAGGCGCGACCAAAGACTGCGCGGCTCGCCCAAGGCCGCATCGATCAGCGCGGCCAGCAGCAGCGCGGCGGCAAGGCTCATAACGCGGCCTCAAGCTGGTCCCAACGCTCGGGCGGCGGCAGGCCAAGGCGCAGCCAATGCGGCGAATAGGGGAAAATCCGGCTCAGGATGCGGCGCTGCGCCAGGTTTTCGTGCCATTCGGCGGCGTCATCGACGTGATAGAGCCGAAAGAGCGTGCTGCCCCCCACCAGCGCCGCCCCGCGCGCGCTTAGCAGGCTGTCGATCCGCGCTGCGTCATGCGCCAGCCGGGCGCGGGTGGCCTCGGCCCATTGCGTATCGGCAAGCGCGCGCGCGCCAACGGCCAGCGCCGGGCCGGAAACCGCCCAGGGGCCCAGCAGGTCGCGCAGGGGCGCAAGCGTATCGGGCGTGCCAATCGCAAAGCCCAGCCGCAGCCCGGCCAGCCCCCAGAATTTGCCGAAACTTTTCAGCACGACCACGCCGGGGCGGGTGGTCTGGGCGATATGGCTGGCATCGGGGGTGATGTCGCAAAAGCTTTCGTCGATCACGCTGAAGGGCGCGCGAATCGCACCCCCGGACCAAAGCCGCCCATCGGGATTGTTGGGATGCACATACACATGGATGGGGGCGGCGGGATCATCCACCACCGCCACACCCGCCGCGCCAAAGGCGGCGGCATGTTCATTATAGGTGGGCCGGGGAATATAGGCGGGGCCGGGGCCGGCCAGCGCGGGCATGCGCGCGATCAGCGCGGATGCACCGGCTGCGGCGATGATATCCGCCCCGTCGGGCACCTGCCAAAACCTGCGCGCCGCGCGCAGCAGCCGATCCATCGCCCCCGCATCGGGCAGCGCGGTCCAGGCATGGGCGGGGATTTCGCCAATCGGGTAGGGCACGGGGTTGATGCCGGTGGACAGATCCAGCCAATCGGCGCGGGTGCCGCCCCAGCGGGCCATTGCCGCATCCAGCCCGCCGCCATGATCGCGCGGTTCAGGTATCATTTTCGGGCAGCGGCATGTGGCGGGTGATGAAATGATCGCGCACCCCATCGGGCCAGTCGCGCCAGGCCACCAGTCCGCGCGGGCTTGCGGCATAAAGGCGGGCGTAATCCACGATCGCCTGCGCGGCATCGCCATCGGGGGTGAAATCGCCCAAAGTATAGGCGATCTTGCCCGGCGCCTGTAGCGCCACATTGCACGCATGGGTGCAGCCCATCAAACACGATACCCGCCGCATCCGCAGGCCCGGCGCATCGCCAAGGCGCGTTTCAACCTCGGTCGCCAGTTTTTCCCCATCCGTTGCGCCCGCAGCCGGTGTGGCCCAGCCATCGCGCCGGCAGGTGTCGCAGATTGTGATCCAGCTTGTCATGATATCGCGCCCCCTTGTGGGGCCATCAAGCGGAAATCGGCGGCAGGTGCAAGCCGCCGCCGATATATGGGTCAGATCGCGTCGCGCCCATGTGGCGCGTTCCAATCCAGAACCGGGTTGATCGGAATGATCCGGCTGGGGTTAATCGTTTCGTGGCTATAGTGATAGTGGCGCACGATATGATCGAAATCGACGGTCTCGGCCACGCCGGGCCATTGGTAAAGCTCGCGCGTATAGGCCCAGAGGTTGGGATAATCCACCAGCCGGCGCCGGTTGCATTTGAAATGCAGATGATAGACCAGATCGAACCGCATCAGGGTTGTGACCAGCCGCCAATCGGCCTCGGTCACCTGTGCGCCGGTCAGGTAACGGCGGGTGGACAGGTGATCTTCGAGCCAGTCAAGGCTGTCAAACAGCGGCCCCACGGCAGCATCATAGGCGGTCTGCGTGGTGGCAAAGCCGGATTTGTAGACGCCGTTATTGACCGTGTCATAAATGCGGGTGTTCAGGGCCTCGATTTCATCGCGCAGATGTTCGGGCCAGTAATCGTCATGATTGCCGGTGATGTCGTCAAAGGCCGAATTTAGCATGCGGATGATTTCCGAGCTTTCATTCGACACGATGGTATTGCGTTCCTTGTCCCACAGAATCGGCACGGTGACGCGGCCGGAAATTTTCGGATCGGCGCGCAGATAGATATCGCGGGCAAAGGCCGAACCGAATAGCTCATCGCCGGTGGCGCCCGGGAAATCGGTGCGAAATTCCCAGCCTTCGCCCAACATGTCGGGATGCACGACCGACACGCCGATATGCGGCACAAGCCCCTTGATCGCGCGGAAAATCAGCGTGCGATGCGCCCATGGGCAGGCATAGGACACATAAAGATGATAGCGCCCCGATTGCGCCGCAAAGCCACCTTCGCCGCTGGGGCCGGGCGCGCCATCGGGGGTGATCCAGTTGCGAAAACCCGCGGTCGAGCGTTGAAACGCGCCGCCGGTGCTGGCAGTATCATACCATTGATCAACCCATTCGCCGTTCTGAAGATAGCCCATGTCGCGCCCTTTCTGTTGCTGCCCCTAAAGGATAAGCGGCCCGCCCGCGCAGACAACCCGCATGTCCGCGCAGGGTCGGTGCAATTGCGCACAGACTCTGCTTGACCTGCGCCATGGCTGGGGCATCATGGGGTTGGGGTGAAAGGGGATGCTGCCATGTCCGAATATTTTCCTGCCGAACTGCGCGAGGCTTTGGCCCAGGCGCATAAACACCACGCGCGCAAGCGTCAGCGGCTGCGCATCCATGCGGGTGACGATATTTACCGCGTGTTGCGCCTGTGGGATCAGGGATTCGCGCTGGATGCCGAGGATGCGCCGCATCTGCGCGGGCATGTCGATCTTTATGACGGGGCGCGGCATTTGTATCAATGCCTTGTCGTGGCCTCTGACGTGATCGGGGCCGAGCGGATCTTTGAATTCAAATGGGCAACCGCGGCGATAGACGCGCCGCCCGTCGATTTCGTCCGCGACGAGGGCGCGCCCATAGCATTGCTGGGGCATTAACGCCCCTGTTTCAGATCGGCAAAGGCGGTTTGCAGGCGGGAAACGGCCTCGGCAATCTGCGCGCGCGGCATGGCGAGGTTGAATCGCAGGAAATTTTCGCCGCCGGTGCCGAAATCAATGCCGTGATTGGCGGCGATATTGGCGTCGCGCTGCACCCGCGCGGTGAATTCGGCGGCTGACATGCCGGTATTGGTGAAATCGACCCAGGCCAGATATGTGGCCTGCAACGGCATCGATCGCAGGCCGGGAATCGCGGCGATCCCCTGATCGAACAGGCGCCGGTTTTCATCCAGATAATCCATCAGCGCATCGACCCAGGCCGCGCCCTCGGGCGAATAGGCGGCGGTGGCCATGATCAGCCCGAATGAATTGGGCGAAATGCCCAAACCCGCCATTCGCGTGGCAAAACGCGCGCGCAGCGCCGGATCGGGGATGATCACGTTGCCCACATGCGCGCCGGCGATGTTGAATGTCTTGGTTGTCGCGCTCATCATCACCAGCCGGTCGCTGATGCCCTCGATCAGCGCCATGGGGATGTGTTTTTCCCCGGGAAAGGTCAGATCCTGATGGATTTCATCGGACACAAGCACCAGATCATGGCGCCGGGCAAAATCGGCCAAAGCCTCTAGCTCATCGCGCGACCAGACCCGCCCGCCGGGGTTATGGGGCGAACAGGCGACGATCATTTTCTCGCGCCCGGTCAGCATCGCGTCATAGGCGGCGAAATCCATCACATAGCGGCCATTTTCCTGCGCCAGCGGCAGTTCCACCACTTCGCGCCCGGCGGCGCGGATCACGCGGGCAAAGGCGTGGTAAACCGGCGTGAACAGGATCACCCCGTCGCCCGGCGCGGTGAATGTATCGACGCACATCGCCGTGCCGTTCACCAGCCCGTGGGTGGTGAAAATCCATTCCGGCGCGACCTTCCAGCCATGGCGGTGATCCAGCCACCAGATGATCGCATCCAGATAGGCCCGATCGTCGCCGAAATAGCCATAAACCCCATGTTCAGCCATGGATTCGATCGCGCGCTGCACAGCCGCAGGGGGGCGGAAATCCATATCGGCCACCCACATCGGCAGCCCGCCATCATCGGGCGACACGCCAAAAAGATCCTGCATCATATCCCATTTGGCGGAATGGGTGCCGCGGCGGTCGATGATTTCGTTGAAATCGGGCTGGGTCATGGGGGCTCCTGCGGTTTTTGGGCAGGCTAACCGCCCTGCGCGCGGGCGCAAGGGGCAAGATCGCTGGTATGTTGCAACGCGCCCGCGCATCGCCTACATCAATGCGCATGAGCATCAGACCCATCATCATCCACCCCGATCCGCGCCTGAAAACGGTCACCAAACCCGTGCGCGAAATCACGCCGGAATTGCTGCGGCTGGCCGATGATATGCTGGAAACCATGTATGACGCGCCCGGCGTCGGGCTGGCCGCGCCGCAGGTGGGGGTGATGGTGCGCATGTTCGTGATGGATTGCGTCAAGGAAGAGGGCGCCGAGCCCCGGCCCATGGTGCTGATCAACCCCGAAATCACCTGGCAGTCGGATGAAACGAATGTCTACGAAGAAGGCTGCCTGTCGATCCCCGAACAATATGGCGAAATCACCCGGCCCGCGCGTGTGCGCATGGTCTGGATGGATCGCGACGGTGCCATGCAAGAGGAAGAGTTCAGCGATCTCTGGGCCACCTGTGCGCAGCACGAGCTGGATCACCTGAATGGCAAGCTGTTCATCGATTACCTCAGCCCCGTGAAACGCCAGATGATCACCCGCAAGATGGTTAAACTGAAACGCGAAAAGGTTCGTGCGTGACGCGCGCCTGTCTGCGCTGGCCTGATCCACGTTTGCGGCAGGTGGCGGCGCCGGTGGCCGAAATCACCGACGAGATTCGGGCAATCTGGGCCGATATGATCGATGTGATGGAGGCTATGCCCGGTGTCGGTCTGGCCGCGCCGCAGATCGGCGTGATGCTGCGGCTGGCGGTGGTCGATGCCTCGGAGCGGCGCGGCGAGGCGGTGCGCATGGCCAATCCCGAAGTGCTGCATGCCTCGGCCTTTTTGCGCGCGCATGAAGAAGCCAGCCCCAATCTGCCCGGCGTATCCGCGCGGGTCGAACGCCCGCGCGCGGTGACGGTGGCCTTTATGAATGCTGATGGAATGCACGAGGAACGCGATTTCGTGGGCCTGTGGGCGACATCGGTGCAGCATCAGATCGATCATCTGAACGGGCAGATGTATTTCGATCGGCTGGGCCGGGTCAAACGCGACATGCTGCTGCGTCGGGCGCGGAAACTGGGGGCTTAGCGGCGCCGCCGCGCCGCCCGCGTCGCCCCCCAGCCAGACAAGACCAGCACTGCCACGATGCCCCAGGGCACGATGACCAGCGCGAACAGATCGCCGCTTGCCAGTTGCCACGGGGCGGACAGGTCGCATTGTCCGCTGGCCGTGCCATAGGCGCAGGCCAGCCCCTGCGCCCAGATATAAAACCAGATGGCAATGCCCGCGCCCAGCCCTGCAAGCGTATATGAAATAATACCGAGCACGCGCATACTTGCACCTTTGGGGTTATTTGGCATAGGTCCGGCACAATGCCCTGTCGCATCGCCGGGCGCAACCGGCGCGCGCAGGGGCGCGAAAGGCAGGAGGCTAGCATGCGGGTCATTTTCATGGGCACGCCGGAATTTTCGGTCCCGGTGCTGGATGCGCTGGCGGCAGAACATGATGTGCTGGCCGTCTATTGCCAGCCGCCCCGGCCCGCCGGGCGCGGCAAGAAACCCCGCCCCAGCCCCGTGCAGGCCCGGGCCGAAGCTTTGGGCCTGCCGGTGCATCATCCGGTGTCGCTGAAAACCCCCGAGGAACAGGCCCGGTTTGCGGCGCTGGGGGCAGATGTGGCGGTGGTGGTGGCTTATGGGCTGATCCTGCCGCAAGCGGTTCTGGATGCGCCGCGGCTGGGGTGCGTGAATATCCATGCTTCGCTTTTGCCGCGCTGGCGGGGCGCGGCGCCGATCCACCGCGCGATCATGGCGGGTGATCAGGAAACCGGCATTTGCATCATGCAGATGGATGCGGGGCTGGATACCGGGCCGGTGCTGCTGCGCGAGGCCACCCCCATCGGGGATGAGGACACCACCGCCGATCTGCATGACCGCCTGTCGGTGATGGGCGCGCGGCTGATCCTGCGGGCGCTGGCGGATTATCCCGACCTGAGGCCGCAGCCGCAGCCCGATACGGGCGCGACCTATGCCGCCAAGATCGACAAGGCCGAGGCCCGGATCGACTGGTCGCAGCCCGCGCGACATGTCAGCCGCCATATCCGCGGCCTGTCGCCTTTTCCGGGGGCGTGGTGCGATATGGACGGCGCGAGGGTGAAACTGTTGCGCGCACGGGTTGTGGCGGGGCAGGGCGCGCCGGGCACGGTTCTGGGCGGCTTTACCGTGGCCTGCGGGACCGGCGCGGTCGAGATCACCATGGCGCAGCGCGAAGGAAAACGCGCGATGGGCGCTGCGGAGTTTCTCAAGGGCGCGGCATTGCCCAAGGTGCTGGGCTGAGGCTTTCCAAGGCCGCCGGGCGCTGGCATGATCGGTTGCCATGGATATTGCAGTCATCATCATGATCGGCGCGGTGGCCGGGTTTCTGTCGGTGCGCACCCTAAAGGGCAAGGCGGATGAGTTCACCGCCATGGCCATCGGGATTGTCGGCGCGCTTGTCGGCGGGGTGGGGCTGCGGATGACGCTGGCCGATATGAGGATGGGCGCAGGGATCGTGGGCGCCGTGGTGGGCGCGGTGCTGCTGCTCTGGATCTACGGGCGTTATATCGGGCGGCGGTAACGGCGCGCTAGCCCGGTTTGACCGTTTCCATTCCATTGCGTTTGAACGGCGCCATTCCGGCGCGGGCCAATTCATCGGCGCGTTCGTTTTCGGGATGGCCGGCATGGCCCCTGACCCATTGCCATGTAACCTGATGGGCGGCCTGCGCGGCATCGAGCCGCTGCCACAGATCGACATTCTTGACCGGTTTTTTATCTGCGGTGCGCCAGCCATTGCGCTTCCAGCCATGTATCCACTGGCCGACGCCGTTTTTCACATAGGCGCTGTCGGTGACGATGGTGATCTGCGACGGGCGGCCCAGAATTTCCAGCGCGGAAATCGCGGCCAGCAATTCCATGCGGTTGTTGGTGGTCAGGGCTTCGCCGCCGCTTAGGGTGCGTTCCTTGATCACCTGCGCGCCGTCGCGGGCCTGGAGCAGCACACCCCAGCCGCCGGGGCCGGGATTGCCGCTGCAGGCGCCATCGGTAAAGGCAAAGAAATCGGGCATCAGGCGCTCTGTTCACGCAAGATGCGGGGCACTTTGAATTCGATGTTTTCCTGTGCCGTTTCAACCAGTTCCACCGTAAGATCATAGCGTTCGCCAAAGGCGGCGATCACTTCGTCGATCAGCACTTCGGGTGCGCTGGCCCCGGCGGTGATGCCGATCGTCCCGGCACCTTGCAGGGCGCGCCAATCGATATCGGTGGCGCGCTGCACCAGTTGCGCATAGGTGCAGCCAGCGGCGCGGCCTACCTCGACCAGACGTTGGGAATTGGATGAATTGGGCGCGCCGATCACCAAAAGCGCCTCGATCAAGGGGGCCATGGCCTTGACGGCGGCCTGACGGTTGGTGGTGGCGTAACAGATATCTTCCTTGTGCGGGCCGATGATCGCGGGAAAGCGGGCGCGCAGCGCGGCCACCACATCGAGCGTGTCATCCACCGACAGCGTGGTCTGGGTGATGAAGGCCAGCCGCGCGGGGTTGCGCACCTCCAGGCCCGCGACATCGGCGGCGGTTTCCACCAGCAGCACTTCGCCCGGCGGCAACTGGCCCATGGTGCCGATGGTTTCGGGATGGCCGGCATGGCCGATCATCACCATTTGCAGGCCGTTCTGGTGGTGGCGTTCGGCCTCGATATGCACTTTGCTGACCAGCGGACAGGTGGCATCGACATAGACCATGTTGCGGCGCGCAGCCTCGGCGGGAACGGCGCGGGGCACGCCATGGGCCGAAAAGATCACCGGCCGGTCGGGGGGGCATTCGTCCAGTTCCTCGACAAATATGGCCCCTTGTGCGCGCAAACCATCGACCACGAATTTGTTATGCACGATTTCGTGGCGCACATAGATCGGCGCGCCCCATTTCGCGATCGCCATTTCAACGATCTTGATCGCGCGATCAACGCCTGCGCAAAATCCGCGCGGCGCCGCAAGGTATAGGGTCAGCTTTGGCTTGGTCATGTCGCATCGCTCCTTGCGGCCAGACCTATGATCTGTGTGCGCCAAGGTCCAGCCCCCAGTGCCAGATCACCCCCCGCAAGGCGGCCCATGCGGGGGAAAGGGAATTATTCCTCGGCGTCGACGGTGATTTCGCCTTCGCGCGGTTCGCGGGGCGGGCGGCCGATCACGTCGCGCAATTCGTAAAGCTCGATGAAATTATCGGCCTGACGGCGCAATTCATCCGAAATCATCGGCGGTTGCGAACGGATGGTGGACACGACCGACACCCGCACGCCCTGACGCTGAATGCTTTCGATCAGGGGGCGGAAATCGCCATCGCCCGAAAAGATCACGATATGGTCAACATGGGGCGCAAGCTCCATCGCGTTCACGGTCAGTTCGATATCCATATTGCCCTTGACCTTGCGGCGGCCCTGGCTGTCGGTATATTCCTTGGCCGATTTCGTGACCATTGTATAGCCGTTGTAATTCAGCCAATCGACCAGCGGGCGGATCGGGGAATATTCATCATTTTCCAGCAAGGCGGTATAATAGAACGCACGCAACAATTTACCACGACGCAAGAATTCCTGGCGCAACAGCCGGTAGTCGATGTCAAACCCAAGCGCGCGCGCGGCAGCATAGAGATTCGACCCATCAATGAACAGCGCAAGCCGTTCGTCTTTATAGAACATTCGTTTTCCTTCCTAACGGCATTCCGGCAGTGATCAATTGATGCGCGAATACTCAAAACCTCAGTGTCGGAATATCCGGTGAAACTATAGGAACCACCAAATGTCGCAAGAGATTAGCAATGATTTTCCCAAAACGCGCGCATTATTGGCCTTTGGGGCGAACATTCGCTCAGCCATCGGGGGGCCTGCGGATACGATCATTGCCGCGCAGGATGAACTGGCACGCGCAGGCGTGGTGTTTGAGCGGCGCAGCCGGCTGTTTTCCACCCCCTGTATGCCGGCGGGCATGGGGCCGGATTTCGTCAATTCCGCCGCGCAGGTGGCAACCGATCTGGCCCCCGAGGCGCTGTTGGCCACTTTGCACCGGGTCGAAGCGGCGTTTGGCCGCGTTCGCGCGGAACGTTGGGCGGCGCGCACGCTGGATATC
>JBBAGE010000049.1:0-14042 GCA_041655055.1 Paracoccaceae bacterium | reverse complement strand
GATCATGTTCGGCAGGCTCAAGGACTGGAGGCGCGTCGCGACCCGCTACGACCGCTGTCCCAAGGTCTTCCTCTCTGCCATCGCCCTCGCAGCAACCGTCATCTTCTGGTTATGAATCCTGAGCCTACGCAATCTTTGGCGGGTTAAAGGGCGAAGTCGTCACAATTTCGCCCGACACGATACAGGATGAAATCAACCGTGATCAATATTATTACCGCGTTTTGATCCGCACCGAAAGCGATGCGTTGATTAACGACGCAGGCGCGCGCTTTGCGATATCTCCGGGGATGATGGCGACTGTGGATATCCATACCGGACAAAAAACCGTGTTGGAATATTTAGTGCAGCCGTTCAATCGGGCGGGCGAGGCGATGCGAGAAAGATGATGAAACCGGTGATCACGTTTTCGCGTTACTTCGGATATCTGGCTTTGGCGGGATTACTGGCCGCATGCACCAGCGGCGCGCCGACCGAGACCATGCGCAAAATCGACGCGCGTAGTGGCGATTTGCAACCGCTAACGGCGGGCAAGGTTAATGACGTGCGCGCTGCGGTTCATGCGGCATTATTGCTCGATCCAAGGGTGCGCGAACAGGCGAGCCTCACCGGCGCAAGCGTGGATCAGATCGCCGTCGAACAGGCGGCGCTTTTTCCAAGCCTGAGTTTTGGTGTTGTGGGTGGGTTGGGCGCGGCCGGCGCAGGCGATCCAGATTTGGAACTTTCGGGCGAGCAGTTGCTGGTCGATTTCGGCGGCACCAAACGCGCGATTGAGGCGGCGGATATAAACCTTCAGATTCAATATCTGATGTTTCAGGCCGCAGTCGATAATTCTGCGGCCGACGCGCTGATAAGCTGGCGTCAAGTCGGGATGCTCGAAGAATTGGTGGCGGTCAAGCGCGCGCAATTCACGGCAATGTCCGATCTGCATGGATTGATTGCCGAACGTCAGGATATCGGCGCCGCCTCTGCGCCGGATCTGCTGGAAACCCGCAATCGGATGGAGCGCGCGGAGTTCGAATTGCTTGATGCCCGGTTGGAGCTTTCCGAGGCACGCGATAAACTGCAAAGGCTTACCGGAACCAGTCAGGGTGGCACCATTCCGGATTTTTCCCAAAACTGCACGCCCCCCGGTGGCGAAACTGATATGCTGCAAATAGCGCAGCTGGAATTGATCAAGGCGCGGTTGAACCTTGAAAGCGCCGCACGCGCCCGTTACCCGAGCATCAGCCTTAACCCATTAGGCCGCGTGTCCCTGACCGGCGGCAATGTTTCCAGCGGTTTGAATATCAACCTAGGCGCGCCCTTATTTCAAGGCGGCGCAATCAGGGCGAAAGAAAACGCTGCACGCAATCGCCGGGCAAGCGCCGAAGCGATGGTAGAGGCAGAAGAGCGTAATATTCGGCTTGATGAATTGCGGCTGCAGCGACAAATTTCGTCGTTAGGCGAAAAGCAGGCGATGTTGACGCGCCAGATTGAAACCATGAGGCAAACTCGCGATCTTTATCGCAGTCAATATATCGAATTGGGCAGCAGACAAATTACCGATCTTTTGGATGTCGAAGAAACGCTTTATGGGCGACAGGTCGAACTGGTCGAGGCGAAATTCAACTTGCAGGAACGGCTTGTCGAATGTGCCGCGCGCAGCAAGGCCATTCGCAACGATCTCGGGCTGACGCAATTCCAGCTTTACGGGTATCCGCTGACTGTGGATGGATTTTGATATGAATGTTTTTCAACGCGAAGCGGAAATTGCTTTGGAAACGCGACTATCGGCGCTGAAAGCCGCATTGTCGGGCCGGGTGCCAAAAATTGCACCGCCATTCCCGGCGGTGACGCTGATATTTTCGGTCTCTGACGGTGCAAAACGTGCCGTGAGCGCGCAGGGAACCGGGGGGGATGTCGGCACCGCGTGGGATTTGGCGTTAGTTGCACTGCATAACGTAATGGCGCAACATGATTTACGCGGACGTTTTCTGCGGCTGGACTGGATCGAGGGTGTTGAAACATGGAATTGGGGGATTTTGCGCAAACGACTGGGTAATGTGAAACGCAATTATTGTCGGCGGGGGATTGCGCTGGATACAAATTTCAACCAGATGTTTCTGGAACAGGAATTGAATGCCAATGCTATGCTTTATGGCGGCAATCAGATTCCACATTGCGTTGTTAATGAAAAAAATTTCATTGTAGCATTGCAGCAAAAATATGGCCGCGCTGCGTCAGCCGATTTTGCCGACGATACCCCTGTGCATATGCTTGCGTCGGCCGGGCTATTTTGCGGTGAGGACGGTGTTGTCCACGAGCTTTATGGAAACAATCGAAACGCTGGGCGGCGCAGGGTTGAGCCGTTGGACAGCAACACCTTGGATCACGTGATCAAGGATGCCGCAGATTTTCTGGCGCGGCAGGTCGGAAATGACGGGCGTTTCATTTATGGCTATCATCCGTGTTTCGATCGTCAAATTCCGGCCTATAACGCCCTGCGCCATGCCAGCACGCTTTATTCAATGTTGGAAGCGTGGGAGCAAACAGGTGATGCCGCGCTTATATCGGCTATTGATCGGGGGCTAGGGTATCTACGTCAAAAATTCATCCGCGTGATCGGCGATATGGCCTTTGTCGTTGACACCGGCGATGAAATCAAACTTGGGGCTAATGCGACTGCCATTCTTGCATTGTCGAAATATGCGGCCTTGACGGGCACCGATAGGGATGCGGTGCTGATGCAGCAGCTTGCCCTGGGCATTTTACATATGCAGCAGCGGGATGGATCGTTCATTCATGTTTTGAATTGGCCAGATCTGTCGGTGAAAGAGAAATTCCGCATCATCTATTACGAAGGCGAGGCAGCCTTTGCGCTGATGCGGCTTTATCAACTGACCAAGGACGCGCGCTGGATCACGGCCGTTGAGCGCGCGTTTGATCATTTTATCGCGAAGGATTATTGGAAGTATCACGATCACTGGCTGAGCTATTGCACCAATGAATTGATAATACACCGCCCGGAAAACAGGTATTTTCGTTTTGGGATTCAGAATTTTGACGGATATCTGGATTTTGTCCTGCAGCGGATCACGACTTTTCCGACGCTGCTTGAACTGATGATGGCCGGGCGCAAGATGTTGGATCGATTAAAATCCATGCCGGAGGCTGCGTCATTGCTTGGAGGATTTGATGAGGAAAAATTCAATCGCGCCTTGCATTTTCGCGCGGCCTATCTGTTGAATGGCCATTTCTGGCCGGAATATGCGATGTTTTTCAAAAACCCGGACCGTATCCTTGGGGCATTCTTTATCCGGCATCATGCATTTCGGGTGCGCATTGACGATGTGGAACATTATCTGTCGGGGTTGATTGCGTATCGAAATCATATCGCATCTGGGGCGCGCGATAGGCCAGGGCCAGCCGCCCTTGATGCCACAGGAACGTGAGATCGCCCCTTTACCCTTGCGCTCATTTGAGCCAGCTTGGCGGCATATCGAGTGACCCGGTTTCGGCCGGGATCTGATCCCTTCAGGAGAACCAGCGATGGAACAGGTGCGATCCGTGGCCGCGCGGCCGCAAACTCATATGGCTGTGCTGCTTGCGCTGAGTGCGACGCATCTGCTCAATGATCTGATCCAGTCGCTGATCCCGGCAATCTATCCGATCATCAAGGATGCCTATGCGCTTGATTTCGTGCAGATCGGCATGATCACCCTGACGTTTCAGATCGCGGCCTCGCTGTTTCAGCCGGTGGTGGGTCATGTGACCGATCGCCACCCGATGCCCTATGCCTCGGTGGTGGGGATGATGTTTTCGCTGGCGGGGTTGCTGGGGCTTGGCTTTGCCACGAGCTATGGGTTCATTCTGGTCTCGGCAGCTTGTGTCGGCATCGGGTCGTCGATCTTTCACCCCGAGGCCACGCGGATGGTGCGCATGGCGTCGGGCGGTCGGCAAGGGCTGGCGCAGGGGTTGTTCCAGATCGGCGGACAGGCGGGCGGGGCGCTTGGGCCGCTGGCGGCGGCACTGATCATCGTGCCCAAAGGCCAGACGAGCCTTGCCTGGTTCGCGCTGGCGGCTTTGCTGGCGGTGATCTTGATGGTCTGGACGGCGCGGCAGATGGCGGCGCTGCACCGGCGGCTTGCGGCTTCACGCGGCGCCGGGGCAGGGGCCCATGCGGTGCATCCACGCGCCACGGTGCTTTGGGGGCTGGCGGTGCTGACGCTGCTGATGTTTTCGAAAAACACTTATGTGGAAAGTTTCCGCTCGTTCTATACCTTTTACCTGATCGAGAGGTTCGATGTCTCGATCCCGGTGTCGCAACTGATGCTGTTCGTCTTTTTGCTGGCGGCGGCGGCGGGTGCGCTGATCGGCGGGATTCTGGGCGACCGGATCGGCCGCTATCGGATCATCTGGATCTCGGTGCTGGGGCCATTGCCGCTGACGCTGCTGTTGCCGCATGTGGATTTCTTCTGGACGGGTGTGTTGACCGTGCTGATCAACCTGATCATGTCGAGCGCCTTCGCATCGATCCTGATCTATGCGATGGAGCTGGCGCCGGGGCGGATCGGCCTGATCGGCGGGCTGTTTTACGGGCTGAACTTCGGGCTTGCCGGGATCGCCGCGGCGGTGCTGGGCGGGATGGCGGACAGCGTCGGGATCGAGGCGGTCTATCACCTGTGCGCCTTTCTGCCGCTGGCCGGTTTGCTGGCATGGTTCCTGCCGCGCATCGACGAAGGCCACGCCCCGGCCGTCGCCGGGATCAAGCAGGCCGAGGATGCGCCGGGATAGGGTGTCGGTCTGCGTTCCGACGCCATGCCGAAAGTAATTTAGCGAAGATGCGCCGCTCGTTTTTCGGGAATTCCTTGTGGGCATCCCGAAGCTACTGCGCGGAAACTGCCACCAGATCGGCAATAGTGAGCCTTGATCTAGAAGTTATCTAATGATTTCAAAGGTAAGTGGCGGAGAGACAGGGATTCGAACCCTGGGAACCCGTGAAGGCTCAACGGTTTTCGAGACCGCCCCGTTCGACCACTCCGGCATCTCTCCGCGGGGGTCTGGTGGCGCGTCATTAGCGGGCGGGGCGGGCGGGTGCAAGCCCTTTTTGCGCGGTGCTGCACGCAAAAGTCATCGGCGCGGACTTGGAATGCGGGGGGCCGGCGCCTATCGTCAGATTTGCCTGCTTGCGAAAGGATGCCCCATGTTGCGCCGCGGCCTTGCTCTTTGGTTTGCATTTCTGTTTATCGCCACCGCCGCATATGCCGAGCGGCGGGTCGATCCACTGGCGGATGTCTTGCAGCTTGGCGACGTGATCGCGGTCATGCGCGCCGAGGGGCTGGATTACGCCCGCGAGATCGAGGCCGAGCTTTTCGCCGGCGATGGCGGCACGGGCTGGGCGGCGCTGAGCGAACAGCTCTATGACGCCGCGCGGCTTGAAACCATCGTGCGCGACCGGCTGGATGCGGAACTGGCCGATACGGATCTGCAACCTGTCATCGCGTTTTTCAGCACCGATACCGGCCGCCAGATCACGGAACTCGAAATCGCCGCAAGACGCGCGCTGATGGATGAGGGGGTCGAGGAAAAGGCCCAGGCCGCCGCCGCCGATCTGCCAAACCGCGATGCGGCGCGCCATCAATTGCTGACGCGTTTTATCGACGCCAATAACCTGATCGACGCGAATGTGGCCGGCGCGATGAATGCGTCGCATGCCTTTTATACCGGCCTTGCCAGCGGTGAAGGGATCGGCGACGGGTTAACGCAGGAACAGATCATCGCCGATGTCTGGGCGCAAGAAGACGCGATCCGCGCCGATACCGAACTTTGGCTGATGCACTTTTTGCATCTGGCTTATCGCCCGCTTGCCGATGAGGATATCACTTCCTATATCGACTTTTCCGAGACTGCTGCCGGGCGGGCACTGAACCGCGCGCTGTTCGCGGCCTTTGACACCGCGCGCTGTTCGCGGCCTTTGACGAAATGTATAGCGGGATTTCCCATGGTCTTGGCCAGGGCGCCGCGCGCGCGATGATGAGCCAGGATCTTTGATTGCGCATGCGGCCGGGCCTTGACTATCGGGCGCAGTCCGCGCATAAGCCCGCAACCGGGCAGGCGGAGTCTGTCCGGATTTTGTAATGACGCCCAAAAGGCGCGCTGTTCGAGGCGGGGACACCCCGAAACACCCGGCATCCGGGGGCCAAAGAGCGCGGGAACAAAGGAATGACGCATGTTTGCAGTCCTCAAGACTGGTGGCAAGCAATATCGGGTCCAAAGCGGCGATACGCTGCGCGTGGAAAAACTTGCCGCCGATGCCGGTGAAACGGTTCAATTCAACGATATTCTGATGGTGGGTGGCTCGGTCGGCGCGCCGCTGGTGGCGGGTGCCGCGGTTCAGGCCGAAGTGCTTGACCAGATCAAGGGCCCCAAGGTCATCAACTATGTCAAACGCCGCCGCAAGCACAGCTCGCAGCGTAAACGCGGCCATCGCCAGCAACTGACACTGGTGCGGATCACCGACATCCTTGAAACCGGCGCGGATGCGAGCGGCGTCAAGGCTGCCATCGGTGCGGGTTCGGTGTCGGGTAACGGCGCTGCGGCCCCCTTGGCTGCTGCCGGGCCTGCGGATGATCTCAAACGTCTGTCGGGTGTTGGCCCCGCGCTTGAGAAAAAGCTGCTGGCCGCAGGGATCACCACATTCGCCCAGATCGCCGCATGGAGCGATGCCGATGTTGCCGAATTCGACGAAAAGCTGTCGTTCAAAGGCCGGATCGAGCGTGAAGGCTGGGTGGCCCAGGCCAAGGAACTGGCTCAGGCCTGATCATAGATAGGAGAACAGCGATATGGCACATAAAAAAGCAGGCGGTTCATCCCGTAACGGCCGCGATTCCGCCGGCCGCCGTCTTGGCGTAAAGCTCTTTGGTGGGCAGACCGCCATTCCCGGCAATATCATCGTGCGTCAGCGCGGCACCAAATGGTGGCCGGGCGAAGGCGTGGGCATCGGTCGTGACCACACGATCTTTGCCACCGCCGAAGGCGCGGTGACCTTCCACAAAGGGCTCAAGGGCCGCACCTTTATTTCGGTGCTTCCAACTGCGAAAGCTGCCGAATAGGCCGTGACCTTGGCTGACAAAGCGGGGGGTCGGCGCAGGCCGGTCCCCCATGCATTTTACCAGCCTGCCCGAAAAATCCCCTGCCAGCGCCGCAAGCGTCGCGATTTTGACGCAATCCCCGCCGATACTGCGAACTGGAGGATATCACCATGACACTGGCCACACCGATCACGCCCCTGCCGGTCATTCAAACCGAACGCTTTATCCTGCGTCCGGTGCGAAAATCCGACGCCGGGCTTTTGGCCATGTATGCGGGCGATGAACGGGTCGCGCGGTTTACCCGTTCGATCCCGCATCCCTTGCCGCCCGGCGCGACCGAAGCCTTTATCGCGCGCACCCAGGCCGACGGGGCCGATCGCATGACCTGGATTCTGGATGGGGCGGATAACGGTTTGGGCGAAGTGCTTGGGCTGGTGACGCTGACGGCCATGGGCCGTGGACAATCACAGGTCAATTACTGGGTGGGGCCGGCGTTCTGGGGCACCGGCCTTGCGTCCGAGGCGCTGCGCGCCGTGATCGAGGCCAATCCCCAACAGGCCAAAACCCTGTTTGCCGAGGTGTTTCAGGATAGCCCCGCATCGGCGCGGGTGGTCACCAACAACGGTTTCGAATATCTTGGCGATGCCGAATGTTTCAGCGTGGCGCGCAATGCGATGGTGCCAACCTGGACCTATCTGCGCAAACTGGCCTGAAACCGGCCCGCCCCGCCTTGCAGCGAGGCTTGAGGCCGCGTCTGTTATCCTCTATCGCGCGGTGCAACCACTAGCGGAAAGAACCGATGAAATTTCTCGATCTTGCAAAAGTCTATATCCGCTCGGGGCGCGGCGGGAATGGATGCGTATCCTTTCGGCGCGAAAAATTCATTGAATATGGCGGCCCGAATGGCGGCGATGGCGGGCGCGGCGGCGATGTCTGGGCCGAGGCCGTGGACGGGCTGAATACGCTGATCGATTTTCGCTATCAGCAGCATTTCTTTGCCCAGAACGGGCAGGGCGGCATGGGCCAGAACCGCACCGGGCGCAATGGCGACGATATCGTGCTGCGCGTGCCTGCGGGCACCGAAATTCTGGACGAGGACGAAGAAACCGTTCTGGCCGATCTGACCGAGGTGGGCCAGCGCGTGCTGCTTGCGCGCGGCGGCAATGGCGGTTTCGGCAATATGCATTTCAAAACCGCCACCAACCGCGCGCCGCGCCATGCCAACCCCGGCCTTGACGGGATCGAGCGCACGCTTTGGCTGCGGCTGAAACTGATCGCCGATGCCGGGCTTGTCGGCCTGCCCAATGCGGGCAAAAGCACGTTTTTGTCGGTCACATCGAATGCGCGGCCCAAGATTGCGGATTATCCCTTTACCACGCTGCATCCCAATCTGGGCGTTGTAGGCGTCGATAATACCGAATTCGTGGTGGCCGATATTCCCGGCCTGATCGAGGGCGCGTCCGAGGGGCGCGGGCTTGGCGATACGTTTCTGGCCCATATCGAACGCTGCGCGGTGCTGCTGCACCTGATCGACGGCACGTCCGAAGATGTGGTTCAGGATTATGAAACCATCATCATCGAACTCGAAGCCTATTCCGAAGTGCTTGCGGACAAGCCGCGCATCACGGTTTTGAACAAGATCGACGCGCTGGACGCGGATGAGCGTGCCGAAAAACGCGCCGCGCTTGAGGATGCCTCGGGCGGCCCGGTGATGCTGATGTCGGGGGCCACGCGCGATGGGGTCACGGATGTTCTGCGCGCGCTGAAAGCCGAGATCAGCGCCGAACGGTTAAAGAGTGCCAATGAGGATGCCGGCGACGGTGATGCGACGGAGGATGCCCCTTGGCGGCCCTGAAAGATGCCCGGTTGCTGGTCGTCAAGATCGGCTCGGCCCTGCTGGTTGATCGCGACAGCGGCGCATTGCGCGCCGATTGGCTGGCGGGCCTTGCGCAGGATGTGGCGATGCTGCGCGGGCGCGGTGTGCAGGTGGTGCTGGTCTCATCCGGCTCGATCGCGCTGGGGCGCGAGGTGCTGGGGCTGGGGCGGGGCGCGCTGCCGCTGGAACAAAGTCAGGCGGCCGCGGCCGTGGGCCAGATCCGGCTGGCGCGCGCCTATGAAGAGGTGCTGACACCGCTTGGCATCACCACCGCACAGGTGCTGATGACGCTGGAAGATACGGCCGACCGGCGGCGCTATCTCAACGCGCGCGCCACTTTGGGGCAATTGCTGCGGCTGGGGGTTGTGCCGATCGTCAATGAAAATGACACGGTCGCCACCGACGAAATCCGCTTTGGCGATAATGACCGGCTGGCCGCACAGATTGCCGTGACCATCGGCGCAGATCAACTGATCCTGTTGTCCGATGTCGATGGATTCTATTCCGGCGATCCGCGCGGCGGGGCAAATGTGACCTTCTTTCCCGTGATCGATGCCATCACCCCCGAGATCGAGGCCATGGCCGGGGATGCCACCTCGGGCCTGTCCAAGGGGGGCATGAAAACCAAGCTGATGGCCGCGAAAACCGCGACCGGCGGCGGTTGCGCCATGGCCATCACCGAAGGTTCGGTCATGCGGCCGCTATCGGCGCTTGAAACCGGGGCCCGCGCGACGTGGTTCACCCCCCAGGACGATCCGCAAGCCGCCCGCAAACGCTGGATTTCCGCGATGAAACCGCGTGGCGAGATTCGCATCGATGCCGGTGCCGCGCAGGCGTTGCGGATGGGAAAATCGCTGCTGCCTGCGGGCGTGGTTTCGCTTGCGGGCGGGTTCGGGCGCGGGGCGCCGGTTGCGATCATCGGCCCGGGTGGCGCGCCTTTGGGGGTGGGGCTTGTGCGCTATACCGCCGCCGAGGCCGATCAGATCAAGGGCTGTCAATCGGGCGATATCGAGGCTATCTTGGGATATCCGGGGCGGGCGGCGCTTATTCACAGGGATGATATGGTGTTATGAAGGATCTTGAAAAAGACATGGATGTGTCCACCCTCATGGCCGGTATCGGGACGCGGGCGCGGGCGGCAGCGGCGGAACTTGCGATTGCGGCCCCGGCGCAGAAATCCCATGCGCTGAACGCCGCCGCCGATGCGATGCTGGCGCGGCGCGATGCGATCATTGCGGCCAATGCGCTTGATATGCAGGCAGGCCGCGACAAGGGGCTGACCTCGGCGATGCTTGACCGGCTGGAACTGACCGAGGCGCGGATCGCGGCCATGGCCGACGGGTTGCGCGCAGTGGCCAGCCAGCCCGATCCGGTGGGCCAGATCATCGCCGAATGGGATATGCCCTCGGGCATTCATATCCAGCGGATGCGCACGCCTTTGGGCGTGATCGGCGTGATCTATGAAAGCCGCCCGAATGTGACCGCCGATGCCGGCGCGCTTTGCCTCAAGGCGGGCAATGCCGTGATCCTGCGTGGCGGATCGGAAAGTTTTCACAGCGCCCGGCTGATCCATGAATGCATGACCGAAGGTCTGCGCATCGCAGGGCTGAGCGAGGATGCCATCCAGCTTGTGCCCACGCGCGACCGCGCGGCGGTGCGCGAAATGTTGGTGATGACCGGCACGATCGACGTCATCGTGCCGCGCGGCGGCAAGGGGCTGGTCGGGCTGGTGCAGCGCGAAGCCAGGGTGCCGGTTTTTGCCCATCTCGAAGGGATCGTGCATATTTACGTCGATAAAGCCGCCGATGCCGAAAAGGCGATGCGCGTCGTGATGAATGCCAAAACCCGCCGCCCCGGCATTTGCGGCGCGGTCGAATGCCTGCTGATCCACCGCGATATCGCGGACACGCTGGGCGCCGATCTGCTGCGCGCGCTGATGGATGCAGGGGTTGAGCTGCGCGCCGATGCGACGCTTGCCACGATCCCCGGCACGGTGGCGGCGACGGATGCGGATTGGGGATGCGAATATCTCGACATGATCCTTGCGGCCAAGGTGGTCGATGATGTCGATGGCGCGATTGCGCATATCCGCACCTACGGTTCGCAGCATACCGATTGCATCATCACCGAGGATGACGATACCGCCGCCAGGTTCCTTGGCTATCTGGATAGTGCGATCCTGATGCGCAATGCCTCGACCCAGTTTGCCGATGGGGGTGAATTCGGCATGGGGGCGGAAATCGGCATCGCCACTGGCAAGATGCATGCCCGTGGCCCGGTGGGGGCGGAACAACTGACCTCGTTCAAATATGTCGTGCGCGGCGAAGGCGCGACGCGGGCCTAAAAGCTGATCGTGATCTGCGTGTCGCTGTTGCTGACGCGCAGATGGCGGCCCAGTTCACGCGCGGCGCCGGCGGCCAGCGCGAAATGCACCTCGGCTGCGGCAAAATCATGGGCGCCGGGCTGCATTAGCGTATTCCACAGCGCCGGGACGATATTCAGCCGCGCGGCGCTGCCGGTCAGTTGCCACAAATCGGGGCTGCGGGTGATATGCACATTGCCCCCGCGCGGCATCGCGGTTTCAAGACATTGCAGCGCCAGAAACGCCAGCCGCGCTTCGCGGCGCGCCACATCGGCGGTGATATCCCAATCGACATGGATGCGGCCACCGGCATACAATGCGGCCAGCATATCGCGCAACTCGCGCCCGGCGATCATCTGTTCGGGGGCAGCCGCGCCATAGGCCACGCGAAAAAATCTGATCCGGGCATTGGCGTTGGCGACACTTTCGGCGATCAGGCGCATTTCCGGCCCATCGGGCAGGCCCGAAAGCGACAAGAGTTCCAATCCGTTGCTGATTGCGCCCAAAGGGCTGATCAGATCGTGGCAGATGCGCGATCCCAAAAGCGCGGTCAGATCATTTGAGCCGGTCATGGCCGGGCCTGCGGGGAATGAAATCGATACACGAAATGCCTCGTTACTTGTCTGCCGCCGGATACGCGTCATACTATATTAACTTATATGCATACAACCTTAACGCGACAAGCCGGATTTGCGCCACGCAGCCGCGCCGTTGCAAAACGGGAACACAGGCCGTATGTGCTTTGCACGCTGGGCCCTATGGAATTGCACCGCCGATGATCGCTGCTGACCAACCGTTTGAAATCCGTCTTGCGCGCGATGATGCGGATCTGCGCGCCGCCCAGCGGCTGCGCTACCGCGTGTTTATCGAGGAATTGGGCGGCAGCGGCGAAATGGTCGATCACGACGCCCGGCGTGAGCGCGACATGTTCGATCCCGTCTGCGATCACCTGATCCTGATCGATAGCACCCGGCCCGCGCCCGATCACGTGGTGGGGGCTTACCGGTTGCTGCGGGGCGATCGGATGGCCGAAATCGGGCGGTTCTATTCGGAATCGGAATTTGATCTTGGCCCGTTGCGCGCCAGCGGCCGGCGGCTGCTGGAACTGGGGCGATCCTGCCTTGATCCGGCCTGTCGGGGCGGGATGGGGATGTATCATCTGTGGCAGGGCCTGGGCGATTACATCCGCGCGCATGAAATCGAGGTGCTGTTTGGTGCGGCCTCATTCCCGGGCACGGATCTGGCGGCGTTGGCACAGCCGCTGTCGATGCTGCATCACCATTATCTGGCGCCCGAAACGCTGCGCCCGCGCGCGCAGCCGGCGCATTTTCAGCCGATGGATATCCTGCCCGTATCCGCGCTGAACCGGGTGCAGGCGATGCGCGATATGCCCGCGCTGATCAAGGCGTATTTGCGGCTTGGCGGTCTGGTGGGCGAGGGGGCCTTTGTCGATCACGCGTTCAACACGATCGATGTTTGTCTGGTCCTTGATACTGCCAGTATGAATGAACGCCAAAGCGCGCTTTATACCCGCGCGCGCCCAGTATCATGAACGCGCCCTGGTCGGACGGCGAGCCGATCGCAGCCACGCCCCCCGGTGTCATGGGCTGGCTGCGGGCCAGCCTGCGCGGGATCGGCCTTGTGTTCGCTTTGAGCGGGTTGCTGGTGGTGTTGCTGATCCTGCGCGGGGTTGAGCGCCCCTTTAGCGGGCCAAGGCGGCCCCTGTCAGGTGCCGTGCCCAAATGGGCCAGCCGCGCCGCGTTGTGGTTGTTGGGTATCGCGCATCGCACCACCGGCAGCCAGATGCCCCATACCGGGGCGGTCGTGGCCAATCACGCTGGCTGGCTGGATATTTTCGTGCTCAACGCCCCCAAACAGGTGTTTTTTGTTTCCAAAGCCGAAGTTGCGCGCTGGCCGGTGATCGGGTTCATGGCGCGCGCGGCGGGCACGGTATTCATCAACCGCGATCGGCGCGAAGCGGGGGCGCATGTGGCGCTTTTTGAACACCGCCTGCGCGCTGGCCATAAATTGCTGTTTTTCCCCGAGGGCACATCAACCGACAGTCGCCGGGTTTTACCGTTCAAAACCACGCTGTTTGCGGCCTTTTATGGGCCGGAACTGCATGATCTGATGTATATTCAGCCCGTCAGCGTGATTTATCACGCGCCCCAAGGCGAAGATCCGCGCTTTTACGGCTGGTGGGGGGATATGGGTTTCGGCAGCCATCTGATCAAGGTTCTGGCCGCGCCGCGTCAGGGGCAGGTCGAGCTGATCTATCACCCGCCGGTGCGCGTGGCCGATTTTCCCAACCGCAAGGCATTGGCCGCCTATTGTGAAGATCAGATCCGCAATGGGCATAACCAGGCAACCGCGCCCTAGCGCATCGCCGCAATCATCGCGCCAAGCGCCGCGCCTGCATCGGCCTCGCGCCAGATTTCTTCGCCGATGGCAAAGAAATCGGTAACCGGGGCAAAGGTGCGAATCGTCTCGATCGTCAGCGCGCCTTCGGCCACCACCGGCACTTCGATCATTTCCGACCACCATTCGAACAGGTCAAAATCCGCGCGCGCCCCATCACCCAGCGGCGTCGGCCCCACCGGGCCAAAGCTGATGTAATCGGCGCCCGCTTCGCCCGCGCTCAGGCCATCATGACGCGATATGCCGCAAAATGTGCCGACAATGGCATCATTGCCCAAAGCGGTGCGGGTCTTGCGCACCGAGCGCGGCCCATCCG
>JBBAGE010000048.1:0-14136 GCA_041655055.1 Paracoccaceae bacterium | reverse complement strand
TATCGCGTTCAAGGATTATGTGACCGAGCGGCGCGGGGATAAACTGCCATCGGGCGCCGATCTGTTCACCGGCGATATCTGGGTCGGTGCGCAGGCGCTGGAAAACGGGATCGCGGACGGGATCGGGCATTTGGTGCCCAAAATGAAGGAACGCTATGGCGACAAGCTGGCCTTTGCGGTTTACGGCCCCCGGCGCAGCATGTGGCGCCGCTTTGGCGCACGGCTGATCGGTTCCGCTTTGGCCGAGGTCGAGGATCGCGCCAATTTCGCGCGCTATGGGCTATAGATCATGATCAAGGTCGTCACGCTTTTTCTGGTGGCCATGATGATCCTGGCGATCTTTGGCAAGCTGCGGATGCCACGGATCACCAGATCGGCCAAATGCCCCGATTGCGCACGCCCGCGTATCGGGCGCGGCCCTTGCGATTGCAAGAAATCGCGATAATCTTCAACGGGTTTTTCGGAGGATGGGATGAAGCCGGGGCGGGCATTGGTGACCGGGGCAGGCGGGCGTCTGGGCCGGGCGATGGCATTGGATCTGGCGGCGCAGGGCTGGGATGTGGCCGTGCATTACGCGGCATCGCGCGCGGGCGCGGATGATACCGCCGATGGCGTGCGCGCGCACGGGGTGCGGGCGGCAACATTGCAGGCCGATCTGCTGGATGAGGCGGCCACCCAAGGGGTGATTGCACGCGCGTCCGATGCGCTGGGCGGGCCGCTGACGTTGCTGATCAACAATGCGTCGATCTTTGAATATGACACGATCGACAGCGCCACCCGCGAAAGCTGGGATCGCCATATCGAATCGAACCTGCGCGCGCCCTTTGTTCTGACCCAGCATTTCGCGCGCGCTGCGCCGCCTGCGGGCGTGGATACGCGGGGCGAACCGGTGGCGGGGGCGCTGGTGATCAACATGATCGATCAGCGGGTGCGCAAGCTGACCCCCGATTTCATGACCTATACGATCGCGAAAATGGGGCTTTGGGCACTGACCCAGACGACGGCGCGGGCCCTGGCCCCGGCGATCCGCGTCAATGCGATCGGGCCGGGACCAACCCTGCAGGGCGCGCGCCAAAGCGCCGATCACTTTGCCCGCCAACGCAGCGCCACCGTTTTGGGCCGCGGATCGAACCCCGAAGATGTCACCGGCGCGCTGCGCTATTTCATCGGGGCCGACGGGGTGAGCGGGCAGTTGCTGTGCACCGATGGCGGGCAGCATCTGGGCTGGCGCACGCCCGATGTTCTGGGGCTGGAATGATGCATCTGGCGGGGATTTGGCGGCCATGGCGGCTTGACTTATGCACCAGCGCCGCTGAGGGCCCAAAACCGTTAAGGGAATCGCAACGATTTCAAAGATTTGCAGGCCTTAATAATTTTTCCATTAAAAAACAGGGCGTTACAAATGCGCCCAAAAAACAGGCAAACCGTGGAATGCATCATGATACAACGAAAAAAACACGATGCCCCAAGGTTATCCGCAAAGTTATCCACAAGAACCGTGGGCAGGTTTGCACTTGCAGCCAGTCCTATATGATTGCAGCCGAGCAGGAGAATCAGATCCCGGCATGACCGACGCGACCGAACCCATCCCCAAATCGCCCCTGCGCGGCCATGCCCGTATCGCAGCCTATTTGCGCACGCTGGACAATTCGCCCGGCGTCTATCGCATGCTCGATGAAAAAGGCGCGGTGCTTTATGTGGGCAAGGCGCGGGCTTTGCGCAAACGGGTGGGCAATTACGCCAATCCCGCCGGGCATTCGGGGCGGATCGCGCGGATGATTTCGGAAACCGCCTCGATGATGTTTCTGACCACCCGGACCGAGGCCGAAGCCCTGCTTTTGGAACAAAACCTGATCAAGCAGTTAAAGCCGCGCTATAACGTGCTGCTGCGTGATGACAAAAGCTTTCCCAATATTCTGATCACCAAGGATCATCCCTTTCCGCAGATCACCAAGCATCGCGGGGCAAAATCCGTCAAAGGTGCCTATTACGGCCCCTTTGCCGATGCGCGTTCGGTCAATCGCACGCTCAATCAATTGCAAAAGGTGTTCTTGCTGCGATCTTGTTCGGATTCGATGTTTCAGGGGCGCAGCCGGCCCTGTCTGCTCTATCAGATCAAGCGCTGTTCGGCGCCCTGCGTCAATCGCATCAGCGCGCAGGAATATGCCGGGCTGGTGGCCGATGCCGAACGCTTTTTGCAAGGCAAAAGCACCCGCGTGCAGGCCGATCTGGCGCTTGAAATGGAGGCCGCGTCCGAGGCGCTGGAATTTGAGCGCGCCGCAGGTTTGCGCGACCGGATTCAGGCGCTGACGGCGGTGCAGCAAATTCAGGGGATCAACCCGCGCACGGTCAGCAATGCCGATGTGATTGCCCTGCATCTGGAAGGCGGGCAGGCCTGCGTGCAGGTGTTTTTCATCCGCGCGAACCAAAGCTGGGGCAACCGCGATTTCTATCCCCGCACCGGCGCCGGGGCCGAAGCCCCCGAAGTGTTGCAGGCCTTTGTGGCGCAGTTTTACGATGGCAAACAGGCGCCGCGTATGGTGCTGCTGAGCCATCCGGTCGAAGATCCCGATTTGCTGGCCGAGGCGCTGGCCATGAACGCCGGGCACAAGGTGGAATTGCTGGTCCCCCAGCGCGGCGAAAAGGCCGAACTCGTTGCCAATGCCGCGCGCAATGCCCGCGAAAGCCTGGCCCGTAAAATGAGCGAAAGCGCCACGCAGGCCCGGCTGCTTGATGGGCTGGCCGCGGCCTTTGGCCTTGATGGCCCGCCCCGGCGGATCGAGGTTTACGATAACAGCCATATTCAGGGCGCGCATGCCGTGGGCGCAATGATCGTGGCCGGCCCCGAGGGCTTTATGAAAAGCCAGTATCGCAAATACAATATTCGCGGTGATGAGCTGACGCCGGGCGACGATTTCGGCATGATGAAAGAGGTGCTGACCCGCCGCTTTTCCCGCCTGATCAAGGAAGACCCGGATCGGCAGGGCGAAATGTGGCCCGATCTGTTGCTGATCGACGGGGGCGCGGGGCAGCTTGGCGCTGTGATGTCGATCCTGCGTGAACAGGGGATCGACGATATCCCCGTGATCGGCGTGGCCAAAGGCATCGATCGCGACCACGGCAAAGAGGAATTCCACCGCCCCGGCGCGCGGCCCTTTGCGCTGCAACGCAATGATCCGGTGCTTTATTTCGTACAACGCCTGCGTGACGAGGCCCACCGTTTCGCCATCGGCACCCACCGGGCCAAGCGGTCCAAGGCGATCGGCGCCACCCCGCTTGACGATGTGCCCGGCGTGGGCGCGGCGCGCAAACGCGCGCTTTTGGCGCATTTCGGCTCGGCCAAGGCGGTCAGCCGGGCGGGGCTTGCCGATCTCAAGGCGGTCGAGGGGATTTCCGATACCTTGGCCGAAACCCTTTATGCCTTCTTCCATGACAAGCAGTGACGCGATAAGGCTGGCGATATGACCTGGAACATCCCCAATATTCTGACGATCCTGCGGCTTGCGGCGGCGCCCTCGATCGCGCTGGCGTTCCTTCTGGCGCCGCGCCCGCTGGCCGATTGGCTGGCGCTGGTGTTTTTCGCGGGCGCTGCGGCGACCGATTGGGTTGACGGCTATCTGGCGCGGCGCTGGAAACAGGAAACGCTGTTTGGCGCCATGCTTGACCCGATTGCCGACAAGGCGATGGTGCTGACGGCGCTGTTGGTGCTTTCGACGCTTTCGGGGATGAATATCCTGATCGTCCTGCCCGCCACGCTCATCCTGTTTCGCGAGGTATTCGTTTCCGGCCTGCGCGAATTTCTGGGAAAAACGGCGGGGCTGCTGAAGGTCACGAAGCTCGCGAAATGGAAAACCGCAACGCAGATGGTGGCGATTGTCGTGCTGCTGAGCGCGGGAATTTTCGCGCAATATTTCGCGCTGGCGGGCGAGGGGATGGATGCCGCCGGTATCGATACGATCCTGAACGGGGGGATCGCCGATCCAAACGGGCTGGCTTGGAAATTTCACGCGATGATGTGGTTTTTCTGGGCCGGGGTTGGCCTATTGTGGGTTGCGGCTATACTGACGGTCGTGACCGGCGCGGATTATCTGCGCAAGGCCATGCCGTATCTGCAGGAGGGCGCGCGATGAAAATCACCGTGATGTATTTTGCCTGGGTGCGCGAACGGATCGGCGTGCCGCGCGATGTGATTGAAACTGCCGCCGCCACGGTGGCCGATCTGGTGGCCGAATTGCGCGCGCGCGAAGAACGCTATGCCGCCGCTTTTGCCGATCTGTCGGCGTTGCGGGTGGCGCTGGATCAGGAACTGGCCGATTTCGACGCGCCGCTGGCCGGGGTGCGCGAAGTGGCATTCTTTCCGCCGATGACCGGGGGGTGATCGATGCAGATCATCGTGGCCCCCGATCCGTTTTCGCCCGGCGATCAGCTTGAACGTTTTTCCGCCCGCGCTGATGGGGCCGGCGCGATCGTCAGCTTTTCGGGGCTGGTGCGCGACGAAGGCGGCCGGTTGACGCGGATGGAGATCGAACATTATCCCGGCATGACCGAACGCGCGCTGGCCGCGATTGCGCAGCAGGCGGTGGAACGCTGGGCGCTGGCCGATGCGCTGATCATCCACCGCCATGGCACGTTACAGCCGGGCGAGGTGATCATGATGGTTGCCACCGCCGCGCGCCACCGCCGCGATGCCTTTGCGGGGGCGGAATTCTTGATGGATTACCTGAAATCGCGCGCGCCATTCTGGAAAAAGGAATTCGCCGCGGATGGGGCCGAATGGGTCGCCGCCAAAGATGCGGATGAGGATGCGCTGACCCGCTGGGATCGCTAGGCGCCGCGTTCGGCCTTGCGCAGGCTTTCGGTTTCAAAGCGTGCTTCGCGCAACCCATCCATCGCGGCACGCAATTCGGCCTCGGTCTGGGAAAGCTGGTTGGTCATTTCGGCCTCGCGCTGCTGGTAATAGGCGATGGCCTGATCGCGCTGTTCCTCGGCCTCGTGCAGGGCCTGGGCCATGTGATCGAGATCGTTCATTTCGCCGCTGCCGACGCGGGCGAACCGCCCCAGCACCCAATGCGCAAACCAGCCCAGCATAAAAGCCACGAACAGGATGATCGCGGTGACGATGATGAATTCGGATCTATTCATTTTCGGTCTCTGGTTCTTGCTCGGATTCGGATTCGCCATCCTCTTCATCGGGCTGATAGAGCATGAATTCAATACGCCGGTTCAATTCGCGCCCCTCTTCGGTGCCATTATCGGCAATCGGGCGGGCCGGGCCATAGCCGCGCGCGGTCAGCGCCGAGGTCAGCACACGGCGCGCCAGCAACGCATCAAGCACAGCATCGGCGCGGGCCTGGCTTAGCTGCAGGTTCATTTCCTCGCGGCCCTGGCTGTCGGTATGGCCGCCGATTTCCATTTCCACGCCATCGCATTTGCGGATCTGTTCGGCGATCCGGTCCAGCGTCGCCAGCGCCGGGCCTTCGATATCGGATGATCCGGGGGCAAAGGTGATCTTGTTCTGGTTCAGGATGTTGTTGATCGCGGCCACACATTCTTCGGGCGTGGGAATATCGACCGTTTCATCCAACGTGCGTTCATAGGTGATCGCGATTTCGAAATTTTGACCCTCGCCCAGCTTTTCGGACAAAAGCCGGGTGATTTCCGCCCGGGCATTGGGTTGGCCGGTGATCCCCTGAACGGTGATCAGCGCCGGATCGGCGGTGACGCTGCCGCTGTTCAGATGGCTTAGCGCCTCGATCGCGCCCAGAACCCGCAGGGCCCAACCGCTGGGCAGATCTTCGTCAAGCCGCATGGCCGCATCGACACCGGCACTGCCAAACAGCGCCTGTGCATAGCTTTCGGCGGCGGTGCGCGCGCGTTCATCAAGCACGCGGCCGCGCATTTCGACCTTGCCATCCTCGGCGCGGGTGATCACGAATTCGGGCGGGCCTGCGCCCTCGGCACTGCCATCCTCGGCCACGGCTTCGGGCAAAACGGAATGAAGCGAGAAACTATCGGGCAGCGCCGCTTCCAGTTCGCCCACCACGCGGTCGAATTTCGCCTGTGCGGTGGCGTCGGTGGCGATCAGGCTGACATCGGCATCCGAAAAGGTGATCGAGCCGCCCCCGAGCTCCGCCACCGCGGCAATTCCGGCGCTGACGGCCTGCGGCCAGCGGGTCGATGGAATGCCCAGCCCGATGGTGCATTCGGCCTCGCCCTGCATCCCGGCTTCGCGCGCGGCGGCAAGGATGGTGGCCGCGCCTTCGTCCGATCCGGCGGAACAGGCATCAAAGCGCGGGCCCTCATCGTCGATCAGGAATCGCAGCGTAAAGGGCGTGATCACCGGGCGGGGGGCGGAAATGTCGATATTGGCCGTGATCCCCTGGGGGCGGGCGCGCGCCAGCAGGGTTTCCAGCCGGCGTTTCTGGGCCTCGCTATCGGAAATAGCGGTGATATCGACCTGCCCGGGCGTGGCGGAAATTTTCGATCGCGGCAGGATCGCCAGCGCATCCAGCGCAAAGGTCAGCGTGATATCCCAGGCCTCGGGCACCGGGTAATCGGCCAGTTCTAACAGATCTGTGACGGGTTCATCCCCCGCAGCGCCGCCCACACGTGCCACGATCGCGGCACGATCCGTGGCGGCGGGCATCAGCCCGATCAGCGAAATGCCATCATCGTTGCGCAGGATTTCGACCGAGAATTTGGGCGGGGTCACCGTATCGGGATCGTCCACCTCCATCATGTCGATCACGCGGGCGGCATCGACGATCTTGCCCGCTGTTGAAAGCGCACGAAACCGCGCGGCCTCGTTCGGGGCGGTGCCGGTCAGACGCACTTGCAGCCCATCGACGCTGGCGCTGGCCCAGCCATGGCCGTCTTCCTCAAGCGCAAGATCGACAGCGGCAAGGGTGTTCCGCTCGATCGCGCCGGCGGCGACATAGGCCGCCCCCAGTGCCGCCACCAGCGCCAGCGCCAGCGCGGCAATATAGGGCAGATAGGAAAGCAATCGCATAGGCCGGATGTCCGCTTGTTCCATTCGCGCTTGGTCTAGGCAATCAGTGCCCGCCCCGCAATCAAACGAGTTGTGATATGGCAAGAATCAGCGCAGGCAACAGCCCCGCGTTGCGGTTGGATCGAAACAATCTCAGGCATTTGGCCGAATCGTCGATATCAAGCTGGCGCAACTGCCATGTCATGTGCCAGCCAAACAGCCACGGCGCCGCAATCGCCACCACCAACAGCAACAGATTGCCGCTTGGTGCGACCGCCCCCACCACGGCGGCCCCCATCATCAGCACGGCCACGATGATGAACCGGCGCAGCCAGGCATGGGTTTGTTCGCCAAAAAGCCGCGCCGTGGATTTCACGCCGATCAGGGCGTCATCCTCTTTGTCCTGATGGGCATAGATCGTGTCATAAAACAGCGTCCATGCGATCCCGGCAATATAAAGGGCCACGGCATTGGCATCGACACGGCCCGCCACCGCGGCAAAGGCCAAAAGTGCGCCCCAGTTGAACGCCAACCCCAAAAAGATCTGCGGCCACCATGTAAAGCGTTTGGCAAAGGGATAGATCGCCACCAGCGCCAGCGATCCAATGCCCAGCCAGATCGCCAGCGGGTGAAAGCTCAGCAAGATGCAAAACGCCACCAGCGATTGCACCGCCATCCAGATCAGCGCGCCACGCACCGTGACCTGGCCCGAGGGAATCGGGCGCGACCGGGTGCGCGCCACCGATCCGTCGATATGGCGGTCGGTGATGTCGTTCCATGTGCAGCCCGCCCCACGCATCAGCCAGGCCCCGATGCCGCAGCCCGCCATGACCCAAAGCGTGCCCAGATCAAACCGCCCCACCGACAGCGCGGCCAGCAGCGCCCCCCACCAGCAGGGAAGCAGCAGCAACCATGTGCCAATCGGCCGATCCGCGCGCGACAACCGCAGATAGGGGCGGGCGGCTGCCGGGGCATAGCGGTCAACCCAATTGCCCTTTGGGGCGTCTGCGACCTGTCCGGCTGTCTCTGGCGTCTGGTGCGTTTCGCTCATATGTTTGGCCTATGTCGAAAGTCAAAATCAGATTGTATGTAGACCACCCGCTGGATGCCGGGCAAACGGTTCCTCTGACCCGCGATCAGGCGCATTACCTTTTTGCGGTGATGCGGCTTGGCACCGGGGCAAGCGTTGCGCTGTTCAATGGCCGCGATGGCGAATATCTGGCCGAGGTGGTCGATGCCGGCAAGCGCGGCGGCTTGTTGCTATGTCGCACACAAAGCGCGCCGCTGCAAATGCCCCCGGATCTTTGGCTGCTGTTCGCGCCGATCAAAAAGGCGCGCACCGATTTCATCGTGGAAAAGGCCACCGAACTGGGCGCCGCCCGCATCCTGCCGGTGACCACCGATTTCACCAATTCCGAACGTATCCGCCAAGACCGGCTGCAAGCCCATGCGATCGAGGCGGCCGAGCAATGCGGCGGCACCTTCGTGCCCGAAGTGGCGGATTTGCAGCCCTTTGGCCGCGTGCTTGACCAGTGGCCCGCTGACCGGCGGCTATTGTTTTGTGACGAAGGGCTGGTCGGCCCCGCCACCGGCCTTGCGGGCGCATCGCGCGGCAAATGGGCGATCGTGATCGGGCCCGAGGGCGGATTTTCCTCCGCCGAGCGCGAAAGGTTGCAAGATTTGCCCTTTGTGACACAAATTAGCCTTGGACCGCGGATATTGCGGGCCGATACGGCGGCGGTGGCCGCGATGACACTTTGGCAGGCCGCATTGGGCGATTGGTAGCGTGAAAAAATGAGCATGGTTCGCCCCGAAGTCATGGCCTTTCTATCCCGCTGGCGCGAAACCCTGGCGGGGGCGGCGCTGTCGATGCTGGGGATCTGGTATGCGGTGAATGGCACGGGGCTGATGCCGATGATCGGTATGGCAATCACCGTGGGCGGCGCGATCTTGCTGTTCACCGGGTTTCACCGCGCGCGGCTGCGCCGGGGCAGCGACGGGCCGGGGCTGGTGGAAATCACCGAACGCCAGCTAACCTATTTCGATGCTTTGGGCGGGCAGAGCTTTTCCTTTGACGATGTGATCGCGATCACGATCCGAACCGATGGCGCGGGGGGCATGGTGTGGCTGTTTGAACGCCGCGCCGAGCCAACGGCGCGCATTCCGGCCAATGCCGCAGGCGCCAATGCGATTTTCGATGCGCTGGCCGCCTTTGACGGCGTGGATTATCCGCAGGTCTTGCGCGCCGCATCCTCGCGCGTGAATGCAAGCTTTGCGGTTTGGCAATCGGGCGCACGCAGGCTGCATTGACATCGGGCGGAATTGGTCCCAACTCTGGCGCGAGTGACAGGCAGCCAGCAACCGGAGCGTTTTTATGTCCATCCCACAATCCGGCGGCGGGCCGATCGAACAGTATGACCAGTTGGCGGCCTATCTCGAATCCGGGTGCAAACCGGATTCCGAATGGCGCATCGGCACCGAACATGAAAAATTCGGCTATCTGAATGATTCGCTCGCGCCCTTGCCCTATGAGGGCCCGCGATCCATCCGCGCCATGCTCGAAGGTTTGCAGCAGCAGTTCGGCTGGGCGCCGGTGTTTGAAGGCGGCCATATCATCGGGCTGGAAAAAGGTGGCGCGAATGTCAGCCTTGAACCCGGCGGGCAGTTGGAACTGTCGGGCGCGCCGGTCGAAACCATCCACCAGACCGCACAGGAAATTGACAGCCATCTGCGCGAAGTCGCGGTGATTGCAAAGGATATCGGCGCGCGGTTCATCGGGCTGGGCGCCGCGCCGATCTGGACGCATGATCAGATGCCGGTGCTGCCCAAGGGGCGTTACCGGCTGATGACCGATTATATGGGCCGCGTCGGCACCCACGGCACCCAGATGATGTATCGCACCTGCACGGTTCAGGTGAATCTTGATTTCGGCTCGGAATCCGACATGGTGCAGAAATTCCGCGTGGCGCTGGCGTTGCAGCCGGTGGCGACCGCGCTTTTTGCCAATTCCCCGTTTTTCGAGGGCAAGCCCAACGGCCATAAAAGCTGGCGTTCGCGCATCTGGCGCGATCTTGACCCCGCGCGCACCGGCATGCTGCCCTTCGTGTTCGAAGACGGCATGGGGTTTGAACGCTACGTCGATTATGCGCTGAATGTGCCGATGTATTTCGTCTATCGTGATGGCAAATATATCGATGCGCTTGGCCAATCGTTTCGCGATTTTCTGCGTGGTGAATTGCCGGCGCTGCCGGGGGAAAAGCCCACATTATCCGATTGGGCCGATCATCTGACCACGATTTTCCCCGAGGCGCGGATCAAGACCTTTATGGAAATGCGCGGCGCCGATGCTGGCGGGCCCGCGCATCTAAGCGCGCTGCCCGCGTTCTGGGTGGGGCTGATGTATGATCAGGGCGCGCTGGATGCGGCATGGGATCTGGTCAAGGGGCTGGATGCCGCCGGGCGCGAGGCTTTGCGCGTCGCGGCCTCGGTCGATGGGCTGGCGGGTGCTGCGGGCGGTGTGAAGCTGCGCGATCTGGCGCGCGAAGCGGTGGCGATATCGGATGCCGGGCTGCGGGCGCGTGGCCGCGACGAGGGGCAATTCCTCGACCCGCTGCGCGATAGCGTGGCAACGGGCAAATCCCCCGCCGATGAATTGCTGGCGCGCTATCACGGCGCATGGGGCGGCGATCTGACCCGGATTTATGAGGATTTCAGTTACTTTTGATCAACAGGGGAACAGATGATGCGAAATTTCTTTATCAATTCGTTTGAAAAACTGGTGGCGATTTTGCTGGTGCTGATCAGCATCGGTGTGCTGATCGCCGCGGTGGGGCTGATGGTCAGCGGGCAGCCGGGCGGCGTATGGATGGGGATTGCCGCGCTGATTGGCGGGGCGTTTTATGTCGTGCTGATCGGCGGCGTCCTTTATCTGGCGCTTGGTATTCACGACAACACCCGCCGCACTGCCGAGGCGATAGAAAAGCTGGCCGCGCGCCGGGACTAGGTTATTTCCGCCCGATCCTGGGTTCGGTGCCCGCACGCAGCCGGGCGATATTGGCGCGGTGCGTCCAGAACACCAGCAGCGTCAGCGCCGCGCTTATGAACAACATCTGGTCAAAGGCCAGCACCAGCACCCAGAATGTGGATAATGACGCCGCAGACAGCGCCGCCAGCGATGATATCCGGCTGATCAGCGCCACCGCCAGCCATGTTGCGCAACAGGCAAGCCCCACCGGCCAGGCAATCGCCAGCAGCGTGCCCAAAAACGTGGCCACGCCCTTGCCGCCGCGAAATCGCAGGAATACGGGGAAACAATGCCCCAAAAACGCCGCAAGCCCGGCCAGTTGCGCGGCATCCTCGGAAAATACCGCCCGCGCGGCCAGCACCGCAATCGCCCCCTTGCCCGCATCAAGGATCAGCGTCAGCGCGGCGGCGGTTTTATTCCCCGTGCGCAGCACATTCGTGGCCCCGATATTGCCCGACCCGATCGCGCGCAGATCCCCGAGGCCAAACAGCCGCGCCATCACGATGCCAAAGGGCACCGATCCCAGCAGAAAGGCCAGCGCCGCCGTGACGATCAGCCATGTGCCGGGGGTAACGATCTCAGGCATCGCTTGCCCCCCCGAACACGCGGGCACCGCCCACCCATGTGCCCAGCACACGGCCCTGCATCCGCTGGCCGTCAAAGGGGGTGTTTTTCGATTTCGATTGCAGCGCGAAACGGTCCAGCACAAAGGGTGCATCGGGATCGAACAGCACCAGATCGGCGGGCGCCCCAACCGCCAGCCGCCCGGCATCAAGCCCCAGCCGGCGCGCCGGGTTCAACGACATGGCGCGAAACAGTTGCGCCAGCGTCAGATCGCCGGAATGATACAGCCGCAGCGCCGCAGGCAGCAGCGTTTCCAGCCCGACCGCGCCGGATGCGGCCTCTTGATAGGGCAGGCGCTTGCTTTCCTCATCTTGCGGCGTGTGCATCGAGGAAATGATATCGATCAGACCGCTGGCCACCGCATCGACCATGGCGCGGCGGTCATCTTCGGCCCGAAGCGGGGGTTTTACCTTGAAAAACGTGCGGTAATTCCCGATGTCGAGGTCATTAAGCGTCAGATGGTGGATCGATACGCCCGCGGTCACATCCAGCCCGTTGGCCTTGGCGCGTTCCAGCGCCGGCAGGGCGCGGCGGGTGGTGATCTGATCCGCGTGATAGCGCACGCCGGTCATTTCCACCAATGCCATATCGCGATCCAGCGCCATGCGCTCGGCCATGGGCGACACGGCCGGCAGGCCGCGCAGCGCGGCAAAGGCCCCGCTGGTAGCGACCGCGCCCGCCGACAGCAGCGGTTCCTGCGGATGGCCGATGACCAGCGCATCCAGCGACCGCGCATAGCTGAAACAGCGCTGCACGACCTTGGTATCGGTGATCACATGATCGCAATCGGTAAATGCCACGGCGCCCGCATCGCGCATAAAGCCGATTTCCACCATTTCGCGCCCCGCCCGGCCTTTGGTCAGGGCCGACATATGGCGGACATTGACGCTTGTGTCCTGCGTGGCGCGGCGGATCACGAATTCCAGCACCTCGGGGGTGTCGATGGCGGGCGTGGTGTCGGGGCGGGTGATCATGGTGGTAACGCCGCCCGCTGCCGCCGCGCGCCCGGCGCTGGCGAAGCTTTCCTTGTGGCGCTCGCCCGGTTCGCTGACCTTGACGCCCAGATCGACGATCCCGGGGGCTAGGCATTTGCGGTCGCAATCGAACCCGGCATCGGGCGCGGGGCCGGTGCCGCGATCCGCGATGACGCCGCCTGCGATGCGTAGCCAGCCAATCGTGTCGCTTTGGGTTTCGGGATCGATCAGGCGGGCATTGGTGAACAGCATGGATTGCGGATCTTTCATCACTGGCTTGCCCCCGGCGCGCGGGCCAGAATCCGCTCGCGCGTGGCGGCGCGGTCGGCCTGATATTTCATCAGATGTTTATCGCCCGTGCGGGTGACGATTTGCACAGCGCTGCCCAGCCCGCGTAGCCGGGTGATATCGCTTAGCGCAATCGCGCGCCCCTGCGGGCCAAGCAGGCGGGTTTCGGTCAGATCCCAGCGCGCCTTCAATTCATCCGCCGCCAGATAAAACCCCCGCACAGCCACGGCCGCGAGCCCCGCGACCGCGCCCGTCCAGACATGGGGATTGCCGATCAGCGCCAGCACGATCATGCCGCCCACCATCGCCGTCAGCGCCATCCAGGCGTGATCGCGCCAATAGGCGCCGCGGTCGGGGTGAAAGGAATGGATCACATGCTCGCCCTCGGCCAGCGGGGTTTGCGGGGTCATCTGCATGTCGATCATGCCCATACCCCGCCGTTTTGGCGCGCCGCCCGCAGATTGCGCGCCAGCATATCCATCGCGGCCATGCGCACCGCCACGCCCATTTCCACCTGTTCCTGAATGACCGAACGGTTGATGTCATCGGCCAAAGTGCCGTCGATTTCCACGCCCCGGTTCATCGGGCCGGGGTGCATCACGATCGCATCGGGTTTCGCAAAGCCAAGCTTTTCGGCATCGAGCCCGTATCGGTGGTAATATTCCCGCTCTGACGGGATGAAGGCGCCGTCCATCCGTTCCTTTTGCAGGCGCAGCATCATCACCACATCCACATCGCGCAGACCTTCGCGCATGTCCTGATAGACTTCGCAGCCGAAATCGGCGAAAACCGGGGGCAGCAGCGTCGGCGGACCGATCAGCCGGATGCGGTTTTGCATTTTCCCCAGCAGCAGGATATTCGACCGCGCCACCCGGCTATGGGCGATATCGCCGCAAATCGCGATGTTCAGCCGGTGCAGCCGCCCCTTGGCGCGCCGGATCGTCAGCGCATCAAGCAGCGCCTGTGTCGGATGTTCGTGCTGGCCATCGCCGGCGTTAAGCACCGCGCAATTGACCTTTTGCGCCAACAGATCCACCGCGCCCGATTGCGGATGGCGCACCACCAGCAAATCGGGGCGCATCGCGTTCAGCGTCAGCGCGGTATCGACCAGGGTTTCGCCCTTTTTCACCGAACTGGCCTGCATCGCCATGTTCATCACATCCGCGCCCAGCCGTTTTCCAGCCAGCTCGAAACTGGCCTGGGTGCGGGTCGAATTCTCAAAGAACATGTTGATCTGG
>JBBAGE010000047.1:0-14450 GCA_041655055.1 Paracoccaceae bacterium | reverse complement strand
AGACCGGATAGACCAGCCTCGTCGGATCTTGATCCACCGCATAGGCGGCAAGGCTGGCGGCCAGACGGTCGATGGCTTCTTCCTTGTTCGCAACCTCGATCACGGCGGCGGCGGAAATCGGGTTGGGGATATCTTCGTTATCGCGGCGGAAGGCCTCTTTCACACCCTCAAAATCGGGGGCGCAATGCATGACCTCGCCGGGTTGCAGCATACCGCCCGACACCAGCAGGCCCAAAACATCGACATCGTCGAGATCTTCGGTGTCCGGCAAATCGCCCGGCAGGCCCAGATCCAGCCCATACCAGACCGGGATCTGATGCCCCCACCAAAGCTGGCGCGAAATGCACCAGGGTTCGATATTTTCCAGCCAGTGGAAATAGACCTTGGCGTCGCCCTCGGGCATGATGCGGGTTTCGCCGCCCCGCACCGCATCGATGGCGGGTTGCACGATCTGCGCGGTATCGACGAACCATTGATCGGTCAGAAAGGGCTCGATCGCGACTTTGGAGCGGTCGCCATGCGGCACCATATGACGATCGGCATCGATCCCGTCCAGCCAGCCTTGTTCCTGCGCCAGCTCCAGAATGGCGGTGCGGGCCTCATAACGGCCCAGCCCGTGCAGGGCCATGGCCGCATCTGTCGGGCTGCATTCCTCAAGAAAATCATCGTTGTCGCGCAAAGCCATTTCGGCGCGGGTATTCATCACGTTAATCACCCGCAGCCCGGTGCGTGCGCCCACGGCCCAGTCGTTGAAATCATGCGCCGGCGTGATTTTCACGGCGCCGGTGCCCTTGGCGGGATCGGCATAGCTGTCGGCCACGATCGGGATCAGCCGGCCCACTAGCGGCAGGCGCACATGTTTGCCGATCAGATGCTGATAGCGCGGATCATCGGGATGCACGGCGACGCCGGTATCGCCCAGCATGGTTTCGGGCCGGGTCGTGGCCACGACCATATAATCGCGGGTTTCGAACGCCGTGGGATTGCCATCTTCGTCAAAGGTGACGGGGTGCTGATAGGTCTCGCCATCGGCCAAGGCATAGCGCAGGCGCCACATATGGCCGTCAACCTCGACCTGTTCGACCTCAAGATCCGAAATTGCGGTTTCAAAATGCGGATCCCAGTTTACCAGCCGTTTGCCGCGATAGATCAGCCCCTTGTGATACATATCGACAAAGACGCGGATCACGGCGCGCTGGAAATTGGGATCCATCGTAAAGGCATTGCGCGACCAGTCGCATGATGCCCCCAACCGTTTAAGCTGGTTGATGATCGTGTCGCCCGATTGTTCCTTCCACTGCCAGACCTTGTCCAAAAAGGCCTCGCGCCCCATTTCGCGCCGCCCCGGGGCGCCGGCGCGGGCCAATTCGCGTTCCACCACCATTTGCGTGGCGATGCCGGCATGGTCCTGTCCGGGCTGCCAGAGCGTGTCAAACCCGCGCATCCGGTGCCAGCGGATCAGGATATCTTGCAACGTGTTGTTGAAAGCATGCCCCATATGCAGACTGCCGGTCACGTTGGGCGGCGGGATCATGATCGAAAATGTTTCGGCGCCTGGGGCGGCATTGGCCCCTGCGGCAAAGGCCTGCGCCTGTTCCCATGCCGCATAGATGCGCGTTTCGGCCTGGGCTGCGTCGAATGTCTTTTCCATCGGCATGTTCGGATTCCGTCTGTCTCGGGCTGCGTCAGTTCTGCTTAAACAATGCGTGGCCAAAGGGAAAGCCCGGCCAGCGCGTATGAATGCTGGACAGATAGCCATGAGCGGTTAAGCTTCGCCAAACACGCGCGAGGAGGAAAGACAGATGCAGAGTTTTGGCAAAAGCCAGCCGGTCACCCGGCGAGAGGATATCCGCCTGCTGACCGGCGCAGGCCGCTATATCGACGATGTGGCCCCGGCGAATGCGCTGCGGGCATGGTTTTTCCGCTCGCCCGTGGCCCATGCACAGATCGATCTGCTGGGGCTCGACGAGGCGCGCGCCATGCCCGGTGTGCATCTGATCGTGACGCTTGATGATCTGCGCGCGGCCGGGATGGATATCGCCATGACCGCCAATCTGATGGATAACCGCGATGGCACCAAGGGCGCAAACCCCCAGCGGCCCTATCTGGCGGATGGGCGGGTGCGCCATGTGGGCGAACCGATCGCGATGATCGTGGCCGACACGATTGCGCAGGCCAAGGACGCTGCCGAAATGATCGCGTTTGAATTCACCGATCTGCCCGTGCATCTCGATCTTGCCATCGGGGGCGAGCCGATCCACCCCGAGGCCCCCGGCAATCTGGCCTATGATTACGGCACCGGCGACGAGGCCGCGACCGAGGCCGCCTTTGCCAGCGCCGCCCACAAGGTGCGGTTCGATGTGGGCGACAACCGCATCATCGTCAATTCGATGGAGCCGCGCGGCTGTTATGCGCAATGGGATGATCAGGGCCGCGTGCATTTCGGCTATAGCGGGCAGGGCGTCTGGGGAATGAAGGATCAGCTTGCCCGCGCTTTTGGCGTGGACCGGGAAATGGCCCGGGTGACCACCCCCGATGTGGGCGGCGGCTTTGGGATGAAATCCCCGCCCTATCCGGAATATTTCGTCGTGACCCATGCCGCGCGGGTGCTGGGCCAGCCGGTGCGCTGGATGTCGGAACGGACCGAGGCGATGTTATCCGACCATTCGGGCCGCGATCTGGTTTCGACCTGCGAGATTGCCTTTGACGAAGATTACCGCATCACCGGTTACCGCGTGCATAACCTGTCCAACCTCGGCGCGTATAATTCCAACTTCGGGCAGGGAATTCAGTCGCAGCTTTTCGCCAAGGTGATGACCGGGGGTTATGACATCCAGAACACATGGCTGAATGCCAAGGGGATCTATACCAATACCACCCAGGTCGACGCCTATCGCGGCGCTGGCCGGCCCGAAGCGATCTATGCGCTGGAACGCGCGATGGATTATGCGGCGCGTGCACTGAATATCGATCCATGGGAATTGCGGCGGCGCAATTTCGTGCCCAAGGATGCCTTTCCCTATCTGACGTCGAATGGCGAACTGATCGATGTCGGTGATTTCGACAAGGTGTTCACCCGCGCCGAGATCGAAGCGGATCGCGCCGGGTTCGACGCCCGCCGGCGCGAATCCGAGGCCCGCGGCAAGCTGCGCGGCATCGGCATCTGTTATTATATCGAAGCGATTCTGGGTAACCCCGAGGAAGCCGCCCATATCGAATTCAACGCGGATGGCAGCGTTAACCTTTATGTCGGCACGCAATCGAACGGGCAGGGGCATGAAACGGCCTATGCCCAGTTCCTAAGCGATCATACCGGCATTCCCGCCGATCTGATCCATGTGATCCAAGGCGACAGCGACCTGATCCCCACCGGTGGCGGCACGGGGGGCTCACGCTCGGTCACCACGCAAAACAACGCGACGCTGGTGACATCGGGGGTGCTTTTGCGCGCCTATGGTGCGTTTTTGGCCGAACAATCGGGCGTGCAGGCGGCCGATGTCAGCTTTGACGACGAACATTTCCGCATCAAAGGGTCGAACGATACCCCGTCGGTGCTGGATGTTGCGGCCATGGCCCGCGCCGCCGGGCGCGAGGATCTGCTGAGTTTTCGCGAAAAGGCCACGTTGCCGGGGCGGTCTTATCCCAATGGCGCCCATGTCGCCGAGGTCGAAGTCGATCCCGAAACCGGCAAGGTCGATACGCTTCGATATACCGTGGTTGATGATCTGGGCAATCTGATGAACCCGCTGCTGGCCGAAGGCCAGGTGCATGGCGGCGTGGCCCAGGGGCTGGGCCAGGCGCTTTACGAGCATACGGTTTTCGATGCCGAGGGGCAGTTGCTCAGTGCGACTTTCATGGATTACGCCATGCCGCGCGCCGATGCGATGCCGATGGTGAAATTCGTGTCCGAACCGGTGCCATCCACCGCGAATGTGCTGGGCATGAAGGGCTGCGGCGAAGCGGGCACCGTGGGCGCAATGGCCGCCACTGCGAATGCGGTGATGGATGCGCTGTGGTCGCGCGGGGTGCGGGTGGCGGATATGCCGTTTACCCCGACGCGGGTCTGGCAGATGCTGGAAACTGCCAAAATGGCGGCGGAATAGGCAGGGGGCGCAAGCCCCCTAAACCGCCACTTCCGCAATATCCGCCGGTGCCAGCCCCAATGCGCTGACCACATGGCGCGACAATTGCGGTTTGTTGAGCGTGTAGAAATGCAGATGGCCGACACCTTCGGCCACCAGTCGCTTGCTCATATCGATGCTAAGCTGCAGGGCCAGATCATCATGGCGGTTATCGGCAATCGCGGTATCAAACTGCGCATCCAGCCAGTCGGGCACCGGCGTGCCGCAACGTTTGGCGAAATTGCGCGTGCCCTTCCAGTTTTCGATCGGCAGGATGCCCGGAATGATCGGCGCATCGATCCCCGCAGCAACGCACGCATCGCGAAACCGCAGGAAATGATCGACCTCAAAGAAAAACTGGGTAATGGCGGAATGCGCGCCCGCGTCGATCTTGCGCTTTAGCCAATCGACATCGGCACCGGCATAGGGCGCTTCGGGATGCGGATCGGGATAGGCCCCCACATGCAGGCGGAATTTGCCGGTGGCGGCCAGCGCCTCGACCAGTTCCACGGAATTGGCAAAGCCATCGGGATGGGGGGTAAAGCCGGTGGCGCCTTTGGGCGGATCACCGCGCAAGGCCACGATTTCCGTCACGCCGATATCGGCATAGCTATCGGCAATCGCCAGCGTTTCTTCGCGCGATGCATTCACGCAGGTCAGATGGGCGGCCACATTCAGCCCGTAATTGCGATGGATCGTGCCCACGGCATCATGGGTCAGCGTCCGGGTCGTGCCGCCCGCGCCATAGGTGACCGACACGAATGCCGGGCTGAGCGGCGCCAGCGCGCGGACCGTTTCGGACAATCGAAAGGAGGCTTCGATCGATTGTGGCGGAAAGAATTCGAATGAAAAGGTGACTGCGCTGGCCATGACGATTCCTGATACTTTAGTCATGTCTTGTCTCATGCCCGGACTTGTGAGACAAATTCATAATTCTAATCAACATGATGAAAATCGTTCAAATGCATATCGAATTCAGGCATCTGCGCACGATCAAGGCCATCCACGAGGCCGGGGGCCTGGGCCGTGCGGCGGATTTGCTTAATATCACGCAATCGGCGCTAAGTCATCAGGTCAAGGGGCTTGAGGATCAGGCCGGCGTCGAATTGTTCGTGCGCCGGTCCAAGCCGTTGAAACTGTCGGCGGCGGGGATGCGGCTGTTGCGGCTGGCCGAAGATGTGCTGCCCCGCGTCGCCGCACTTGAGGAAGATTTCGCAGGATTGCGCGCGGGCAAGGCCGGACGGCTGCATATCGCCATCGAATGCCACGCCTGTTTCGAATGGCTGCTGCCTACGCTCGAAGAATTCCGCAAGGAATGGCCCGATATCGACGTGGATATCCGCCCCGGTCTGGCCTTTGGCGCCTTGCCCGCATTACAGCGCGAAGAAGTTGATCTGGTGATTTCCTCGGACCCCGAGGCGCTGGATGGTGTCGAATTCATCCCGCTTTTTGATTATGCGCCGGTTTTCGTGGCCGCGCGCCAGCATCCGCTGGCCCAAAAACCCTATGTCGAGGCCGAAGATTTCCGCAATGAAACGCTGATCACCTATCCGGTCGAACGGCCCCGGCTGGATATTTTCAGCCAGCTTCTGACCCCCGCCAAGGTCGAGCCAAAGTCCATCCGCCAGATCGAGCTGACGGCGGTGATCCTGCTTTTGGTGGCGTCTAATCGCGGGGTGGCGGTGCTGCCCGATTGGGTGGTGCGCGATCTGCGCTATCAATCTGATTATGTCACCCGCCCGATTACGAAACAGGGGCTGCGGCGCAGTCTTTATGCCGCGATCCGCAGCGATGATGCGGCCAAGCCCTTTATCACCGATCTGATCGATCTGGCGCGCAGCGGCCCCGAACGGCTGATGCAACGCTAGACCCGCTTTGCCGCTTGGCAGCGCAGACGCCGGCGCGTATACGCCTTGCGACCAAAAAGGAGCCAGACATGCAAGGCAGCGCGAATCTCAACGTGATGATAAAGGCCGCCCGCAAGGCGGGGCGCTCGCTCGTCAAGGATTTCCGCGAGGTTGAAAACCTGCAGGTCTCGATGAAAGGCGCGGGCGATTTCGTCAGCCGCGCCGATCTGGCCGCCGAGCGGATCATTCGCGACGATCTGATGGGCGCGCGCCCCACCTATGGCTGGTGCGCCGAAGAAAGCGAAGATGTGGCCGGCCAAGACCCCACGCGCCGCTGGATCGTCGATCCGCTGGATGGCACGACCAATTTTCTGCACGGCCTGCCGCATTTCGCCGTGTCCATCGCGCTGGAACACAAGGGCGAGATCGTGTCGGGCGTCGTTTACGATCCGGCCAAGGATGAAATGTTCTGGGCCGAAAAGGGCGCGGGCGCCTGGATGAATGACAGCCGGATGCGCGTTTCGGGGCGTTCGCGCATGATCGAGGCGATTTTTGCCACCGGACTGCCCTTTGCCGGGCGCGGCGATCTGCCCGAAACCCTGCAGGATCTGGCGCGGCTGTTGCCGGGCTGCGCGGGGGTGCGGCGCTGGGGCTCGGCGGCGCTCGATCTCGCCTATGTGGCGGCGGGGCGTTACGATGGTTACTGGGAACGCGGGCTGAAATCATGGGATCTGGCCGCCGGCCTTTTGATCGTGCGCGAGGCGGGCGGCTTTGCCCAGCCCATCGATCCGGGCGATGATATCCTTGAAAGCGGCGATATCGTCACCGCCAACGCGGCGCTGTTCGACGCCTTTGCCAAGACCATTCGCGGCTGACCTGCGCGGCGTGCACGCGTGCGTGCGCGCGCCCCGAATTACCGCAGACGCGCCATAATTTGGGCGAAATCCTTTGTCATTGCATATGGCGGGCAACGAAGGATCTGGGCCATGAACATGCGTCAGCGTCTGTCGGGATTTTGGCGGGATACCGCCGGCGCGGTCACGGTTGACTGGGTGGTGCTGACGGCGGCCATTGTCGGGCTTGGTGTGATCGCGGGGGCCAGCGTGCATGGCGGCGTGCGCGATATCGCCGGCGGCATCAGCACCAAGCTTACCACCATGAGCACCAAACTTCACGAATGATCGCCGTCGCGCTTGCGCCTGACCCTGGGGATGGAACTGGCCGCATAACGCGCCGTCGGATGTGCCGGATGGCCATGGGTGCGCGCCCAGAATGCCGGTCCGCCCCGACGCAGCCACACCGGGATCACCCATAACAGCCCCACGGCAAATCCGCCGGCATGGGCCCAATAGGCCACGCCGCCCGCCTGTAGATCCGCCGCCAGCCCCGCGATGATCTGGATCGCGAACCAGATCCCCAGCACCACCCAGGCCGGGATCGGCAGGATGCGAAAAAAGATACCGAAGATGAACAGCACATCCACCCGCGCGCGCGGAAACAACAGCAAATAGCCGCCCATCACGCCCGCAATCGCCCCCGATGCGCCGACCATCGGGATCGGCGACAGCGGGGCCGCGATATATTGGCCAAAAACCGCGCCAAGCCCCGCAGCGATATAAAATGCCAGAAAGCCGAGATGGCCCAGTTGTTCCTCAAGATTGTCGCCAAACACCCATAGAAACACCATATTCCCGGCCAAATGCAGCAGCCCGCCATGCATGAACATCGATGTCAGCAGCGTGTGATAGCCCTCGCCTGCCGAAAGCCGCGCCGGGATCGCGCCGTAATCCCCCAAAAGCCGGAACATCGCCGCGTCATCGCTGAATGCAGGCAGCATCAGCAGCCAAACGGCGATATTCGCCGCGATCAGCGCCCAGGTAACGAATGGCGTGCCCAGCGATGGGTTGTGATCACGGATCGGAAACATATGCCACGCTGGCCCAGATTCCGCGCAGCGTCAAGAATTTGCACCGGCGCATTCACGCGGCCTTTACACCGCCCGCAGCCCCGATATGTTCGCCGCGCCCGGCCCGCGTGGTGGAATGGTAGACACAGGGGACTTAAAATCCCTAGGCCGAAAGGCCGTGCCGGTTCGAGTCCGGCCGCGGGCACCACAGGCGGGCATTTTTCCGGGCAATATTACGAATAATTTATAATATTGCCACGAAACCATAAAAAATCATTGACAGAATGGTTCAAATTATGTGGAGGTGGCTCCGGTGGCGAAAATTCGCCTATCGGTTGTGTTGGTGAATTGGGACATAGGGATGAGCCAGAGCGATGAAAAGCGCGATGATCTGGGCTGCCTTGCTCATTTCCCTGACGGTTTCCGCATTCCCGCATGGCGTTTTCGCGCAGCAAACCTTCGACGATTGGGCGATTTCATGTGCGGAACCAGGCGGTTGCCGGTTGGCGCAGACGATCATGTCGTCCGAGCGGGTCTGGATCGCCACCGTGCTGATGCATCCGCGCGCGCCGGATCAGCCGCTGCGGCAGGCCGAGGTTTTTGTGCCGCCAGGGTTGCATTTTCCGTCGGGGCTTTACGCATCCTTGATCGGGGGCGAACTGACACCGCTGCGCGCCGAATGGCGGCAGTGCAGCGCGCGCGCCTGCGCGGGGGTGATCACGCTCGATCCTGCGCAGGAATCGGCCTGGCAGCGGGGCCGCGCGGTGGAATTGCGCTTTCGCCCCGGACCCGGTGCACCGGTGGCGGTGGCAGAGCTGTCGTTGATGGGGGTGACGGCGGGATTGCGCGCGCTCGATGCGCTGGGCGCGCAGGAATAGGGGCAGGCCGGGAATGATGGGCATGGGTTCAATCAAGGGCGCATTGGCTGCGGCGGTGCATTGGCTGCGGCGGTATTGGCCTGCGCCGGGATGGCGTCGGTGCCGGCCGTGGCGCAGAGCTTTTCGATTTCCGGCGTGCGCTTTGATCCATCCGCCTATCTGCCCGATGACGAATTGCAGGCGATCGCCGCCCCCTATCTGACGCGCCCGATCACCATCGCCGACCTGCACAGCCTGATCGAGGATGTCAATCGCGCCTATGCGCTGGCCGGGGTGGTAACAGCTGTGGCCGTGCTGCCGCCGCAGGAAATTGCCGATGGTGTGGTGCAGGTGCGGCTGGTCGAAGCCAGCGTCGAGGCAATCGATACCGATCAACTGACCCGAACCCGGCGCGATTTCATGCTGCGCCATATCGGCCTGCAAACCGGCGAGATCGTCGATTTCGAGCAACTGGAACGGGATCTGCGGATCTTTGAAATTGCCCATGATTTCCGCCCCGTCCTGTCATTCGGGCCGGGGGTGGCGCCTGCCACCGCCCATGCCGTGATCGGCGGCGAAGAACCCGAACGCTGGCAGCATACGCTGTCGATGGATAATTTCGGCTCGCCCCAGACGGGGGAATTTCGCGCATCCTATTTCGGGCGGCTTAACAGCATGACGGGGCGGCGCGATACGCTGTCGTTCCAATTGCAAGGCGCCGAGGGGGCCTATTCGCTGGGGCTGGGCTATTCGCTGCCGGTGGGCGCGCGCGGCGGGCGGGTGATCGCATCCGCGACCTATGCGGATTCGCAGGTTATTTCCGACCCGTTCAGCCCGGTTGATATTGCCTCGACATCATCGTCGGTATCGCTTGGCTATAGCCGGCCATTTCGCGTGCAGTCCGACCGCTATTGGAGCTTTACCGGCGATCTGCGTTACGAGCACACAAGTTCCGAATTGTCGGGCGTGCCGCTGCTGACGACCGAGCTGATCGATGCCGCGATCGCCGTCACCTATCAGCGCAACTTTGCCCAGTCGGTCGCAGGTTTTTCCATCGGATTGCGCACCGGGCAGGCCGATACCGATGCCACTTCGGAAACCGAGGGCGATTTCACCCTGATCTTTGGCAATGCGTCCTATGCCCGCCGGGTCAGCGATTGGGGCCTGTTCAGCGCATCGGCAACCTATCAATACGCCCATGGCGCGAACCTGCCGGTGGCGCGGCTGTTCAATGCGGGGGGTGCGACTTCGGTGCGCGGGTATCCCAATGCGGTGCGCAGCGGCGATAGCGGGATCATCCTGCAAGGCCAGATTTCGCGCGCCGAACCCTATCCGCTCAACCCCGAGGGCACGGTGCGTGTCACGCCCTTTGGTTTTATCGATGCCGCCCTTGTCGTGCCCTACCGGGTCGATGGCAGTATCGATTCCGAACAGGACACGCTCGCTTCCTTTGGGCTGGGTGCGCGGTTTCATTTGCCGCGCAACATGACCGCTTCGGCCTTTGCCGGGGTGTCGATCCGCAACACGCTGGGTTTTTCCGACAAGGGAGACCCGTCTTTCTACCTTGGTCTTGACTGGACCTTTTGAATTCAAGGAGCCCTCTCGTGAGGCAATATATACTGGCTGCCGCTGCACTTCCGTTCCTGGCCTTTGGGGCCATCGCCCAGGAAACCGAGGCCGAGGACGCGCCCCTCAACACCGCGCCGCAAATCACGGCGCCTGCGGCCGATATCCCCAACAATGCCATGTTCGGCGACTGGCTGGTGAATTGCGAGGCCGTGTCGGTCACCCGCGTGGCCTGTTCCATCGTGCAGCAATTGTCGCTGTCGGAAAACAACCAGCTTGTCGTGCGCATGGTGGCCATTCCCGCGCCCGAAGGCACGGCGATCTTGCTGGCGCAGGTGCCGATGGGCGCCTATCTGCCCGGCGGCGCGGTTTACCGCTTTGACAACGAAGACGAGGCGCAGGAACAGCGCTCGATGATCTGGCAGCGTTGCCTGGGCGATCTGTGCGAGGCCGCGATTCAGCTCGATGCCGATGAAATGGCGCTTTTTGCCGAAAACGATACGCTTCTGTTCGGCTATCGCCCCGATGTCGAGGCCGAACCCATCGTGGTCGGGCTTGATATCAGCCAGTTCAACGAAGCGATTGCCGCAATTTCCGACCAGTAAAACGAAAACGTGGCGCGCCAATCGGGGCGCGCCGCATCCGGTTTCAGATCAAGGGTGATGACCATGGCCAAAGGCAATATGTCCGCGCGCGCTTTCCGGCGTCAGAGGATTTTGGGCCTGCTGCGGGGGACCGTTGCGACGGTTTCATCCGCCATGGTCGCGGTGGCCCCGGCGCTGCCCGCCTATGCGGACGCGATCGTCGCCGACGGGCGCACCGATACCCAGATCGTGACATCGGGTAATATCACCGACATCACCACCGGCACGATCCATGGCGGCAATGCGTTCAACAGTTTCGAACGTTTTTCGGTCGAACAATTGCGCACCGTCAATCTGCATCAGCCCGATGCGGCGGGCGCGCTGATCAACGTCATTCGTGGTGGTATCACCAATATCGACGGCACGCTGAACGTGCTTAAGGGCGGCGAGGTTGGCGGCAATGTATTCCTCGTCAACCCCGAAGGGCTGGTCGTGGGCGCAGGCGGCGTGGTCAATGCCGGCGCGCTGACCGTATCGACCGGCAGCCATGGTTTTGCCGAACGGCTGATCGGCGCGGACGGGGCGATCAGCGACGATGCCGTGGCGCAGCTTTTTGCCGGGACCGAAGAACTGTCGCCCTCGGCCGCCATCGCGCTTTATGGTGAGATCAATGCGCGGCGGCTGGAAATGCGCGTCGGGGCGCGGATGATCCTTGATGGGCGGATCAATGTAATCGACGCAGAGGGCAGCCAGACGGCGGCCCCCGCGGTCAATACCGCCGGCACCGAAAATGCGGCGGGCGTGTCGGTCAGCGGCGGCGTGATCCGGCTGCATGCCGAAGGCGATATGCAAGTGGGCGGCCAGATTTCCGCGCAGGCGGGCAATGATGGCGGCCGGATCGCGGCCACCGCAGGCGGCGATATCGATGTGGCCGCAGGCGCACAGATCAGCGCCGATGGCGAAACCGGCGGCAGCGTGTTCCTGTTTGCCGATGGTTCGGCCCTGCTGGAACAGGGCGCGCGGATCAGCGCCAGCGCCATTGCCGGTGACGGCGGCTTTATCGAATTCAGCGCCCGCGATCATGTGGGCTTTGCGGGCGAGCTGGACGTATCCAGCGAAACGGGGCGTGCGGGCACGGTCTATATCGATCCGGCCAACCTGACGATTTCCACCGATATCATAACCGGTGGCGCCAACTGGATTTTGCAGGCCGATGACACGATCACCGTTGAGGATGGCGTTGTAATTTCCACCCGCCGGATTGCCAGCGGTAATCACGCGACCGCCGCATCGACGGGCAATTCTGGCGATTTGATCCTTTCGGCGCGTGAAATTGTCATCGAGCAGAACGCCGGTCTTTATACCCATGCCGATGCCGGATACAGCGGCGGCCTGCTGGCGCTTTTGGCGCGTGATGATGCGCCCGCTGGCCTGCCGTTGCTGACCGACGGGCCGACGGCGCGGGTGGATATCACCGGTGCTACATTGCGCGGCGGCGCGATTTATATCGGCGCCTATGCGCGGGCCACCGATGTCACGACGCCCAGCGATCCCGGATCAAACGGGGATTTCCTGAAAACCGCGCTTGATGTCGGGCTCGATGTGGCGGGCAAGCTGATTTCCGGCGAAGAAATCAAGGCCGATGATTTCGTGTCCAGCCTGCAGGGGCTGACCGGATCGTTTCTAAGCGATATTCCCGCGCAATTCGCCGCGCTGAACGCTACGGCCGAAATCAACATCACCAATAGCGAGATCACCGCCCAGGATAACTGGGCCGGGATGACGGCCGACACCGAATTTGACGGCACCTTGTCGGATAACAAGGTGCTGGCCGCCGATGGGCTGGCCGAAGATGTGTATAACTTTACCGGCCAGAATACCTCGGAGCTGACGGGCAAACTGGCCAGCGCATTTCGCGAAAGCGGCGCGGCGCTCTATATCCATTCACATGCCCAGACCGATCTGGGTATCGCGCCCCAGGGTGATGATCCGCTTAACATCGTGATCGCGTTCAGCGATACGACCAGCACCCTGCGCATCACCAATTCGCAACTGGCGAGCGCGGGCGATCTGGTGCTCAATTCCACCGCGCATGAAAATTTCAGCGGTGCGATTGCGGCCAAATCCTATGCCAATGTCACCCCGGGTGTGGTGATTTCAGCGCGCAATTTGACCAATCAGCTTGTGGTCGATGGGGGCGCCATGACCGCTGGCGGCACGATCACCGCGCAGGCGCTGACCGGGCTCAACCATGATGTGACCACCGCCGTCGATGGCGGCAAGGATGGCGTATTCGCGCTGGCCGCCGCCGTGTCGATCGGCAGCACCCTGACCGAAGCCGCGCTAAGCGGCACGATCGCGGCCGATCAGGGCATCGATCTGCGCGCCGAAACCATCTGGTTCAAGAACTCCCATGCCGCCAGCGCCACGTTGGGCGTGGATGATCCCGCCGATGCAGCCGACGAATCCGAGGAAAACGACGCCGAGGATACCAACACCTCGTTGACCGGCTTTTTCGACAAGCTCAAGGATATGGTGCTGGGCAAGCAAGACCCGGCCCCCGGCGAACCCGAGCCCGAAAACAGCAAGCCCGGTTTTGCCGGCGCACTGGCCGTGGCGATCACGCTTGATGACAACGATACCTATGCCAGCCTTGGCGGCAGCTACCGCGACCTGACGGATGGTTCGGAAACCACGCTGGGCACCACGACCGTTTCGGCGGGCGATGTGGCCGTCAATGCCGGGCTGCGTTTTGCCAGCAGCGACGAGGGTGGCGCAGGCATCAGCCGCGTTGTTACCAGCAGCGCCGCATCGCTAAGCGATAAACAGCGCCAGGAGCTTGAAAAATACAACCGCGACAAGCCTGAAGATCAGCAAAAGACCGAAGAAGAATTCATCAATGAATTCGGCTATGGGGTGTTTTTGAATGTGCCGATTACCTCGCTGACGGGCACGACGCAGGCCGAACTGGGCGGCAATCTGACCATCACCGATGCCACATCGGTGACGGCTGCGGCCAGCACCGCCTATCCCAATGCGCGGCCATGGGATGATCTGCGCGATTTCTTTACGGCCTATCTGGATGCGGCGACGGAATTCGTTTCGCCCGAAACGCGCGAAGATGCGGATGAGGATACCGGCGATGGCGATGGCGATGGCGAGGATGGTTTTGGGGCGTTGCCCTCGCTCGATTCGCTTGATCTGGATAATTATCTGACCACCAAGACCGGCGCATCGGCGACCGCGCCATCGGGCAGCGGATCGGGTGGTTCGGGTGGCGAAGGTGGTGGCAGCGGCGGCACTGGCACGGGCGAGGCCCAGGATGGCGGGCAGGAACTCGCCATCGGTGTTACTGTGGGGTATTTCAATACCGCCAATACCACACGCGCCGTGGTTCGCGACGGGGCCGATATCACGACCACCGGCGCGCTGGATGTGCAGGCGCTGGCCGAGGGTTTTTTCTATCATCGCGCGAATGAAATCGAATTGCCGAAACTCGATGGTGGCGCGGGCGCGAATAACGCCATCGGCGGCGCGATCAATCTGGCGCGCACGGTCAATACCGTCGA
>JBBAGE010000046.1:0-14591 GCA_041655055.1 Paracoccaceae bacterium | reverse complement strand
GGCCAGATCATCGCTCAACAGCCCCGCCAGCGCCGCGCGGTCATGGCCCAGATGGTAATAATCATAGGTCAGATCCACCGGCGCGCCCACCAGCGCCACATCGGCGCCATTGGCCCAGGCCTTGCGGATGCGCGCGTTCAGCACCGGTGCTTCGTCGCGCGGCTTGGTGCCGATCAGCAGGATGCGCTTCGCGCTGTCGATATCTTCGATCCGCGCGGTGCCGACATAGGCGCCGCGATTGCCCGCAGGCAGTTTCGCCCCGTCAAGGCGGGATTCCACGCGCCCGCCCTGCCCTTCGACCAGTTGCTTAAGCGCAAAAATCGCCTCGGCCGGGGCCAGATCACCGATCAGCCCCGCCAGTTTGCGCCCCTTGATCGCCGCAGCCGCCGCCGAAAGCGCCATGGGCCAGGTGGCGGGCCGCAATTTACCATCGACGCGGATATAGGGCACATCCAGCCGTTGCCGGCGCAGCCCGTCCCACACGAAGCGGGTCTTGTCGGAAATCCATTCCTCGTTCACGCCATCATGATTGCGCGGCAGGATGCGCATCACTTCGCGCCCCTTGGTATCCACCCGGATGCTAGAGCCCAGCGCATCCATCACGTCAATCGTTTCGGTCTTGGTCAATTCCCAAGGCCGCGCGGTAAAGGCATAGGGTTTGGACACCAGCGCCCCCACCGGGCAGAGATCAATGATATTGCCCTGCAAATTGCTGTCGAGCGTCTGGCCCAGATAGGTGGTGATTTCGGCATCCTCGCCCCGGCCGGTCTGGCCCATCTGGGTGATCCCCGCCACCTCGGTGGTGAACCGCACGCAGCGGGTGCACGAAATACAGCGCGTCATATGGGTTTCGACCAGCGGGCCCAGATACAGATCTTCGACCGCGCGCTTCGGTTCGCGGTAGCGGCTGAAATCGACGCCGTAAGCCATCGCCTGATCCTGCAGATCGCATTCGCCGCCCTGATCGCAGATCGGGCAATCCAGCGGATGGTTGATCAGCAGAAACTCCATCACCCCTTCGCGCGCCTTGCGCACCATGGGCGAGTTGGTCCGCACCTGCGGCGGTTGGCCGTCCGGGCCGGGGCGCAGATCGCGCACCTGCATCGCGCAAGAGGCGGCAGGCTTCGGCGGCCCGCCCACAACCTCGACCAGACACATCCGGCAATTGCCCGCGATCGAAAGCCGCTCGTGATAGCAAAAACGCGGCACCTCGATCCCGGCAACGTCGCAGGCCTGAATCAATGTCATCGCAGGATCGACCTCGATCTCGCGCCCGTCGATGATGATCTTGCGTCGCTCAGTCATTCACTCACCTGCTTTTCAAGAGCATGCCGACATCGGTTCCGGCGGCAATCTCGGCCTGCGCAAAGGCGCAAACCGAGGCTGGATTCGTCGGATCGGCACCTTTTGCCTTCATATATTCATCAGCCGCCGCCGTCAGCCGGGCCTGAGCCTCGGCCCCCATCAACTGGCCTTGCACCTCGTCCTGGGTATAGCCCATGGCGGCGGTGTGATTGGCCATATCGACGATCATCCGTTCGGTCGCCTGCATGTCGATATCGATCTCGGTGCAGCGCGCGCGGGTCTGTTCGACCACAAAGGTGGTTACGATGATATGCTGGAATTTGGCATCATCCGCAATTCCGGCCAGCGCGCCCTGCGGCAACAGCCCCAAAGCCGCCACAAGCGCCATGAAACAGGTTCTTGTTTTCATCATTGGCCCCCTAGCGTGCACGCAACAACACGCCCGTCAGCGTGCGATTGGCAATTTCGGCGCGCCCGATGGCGCAATAGCTGTCTTCGACCCCGTCGCGGGCCCCGGCGCGCGCCAGATAATCGCTGGCAATCGCCCGCAGCCGCGCCTTTTCCGCGCGATCATCGACGAAACTTTCGATCTGAGCGCGGCTATAGCCCTGCGAAAGCGCGTGATCACGCAACGCATAAAGCTTTTGGAACGCCACCAGCTTGCGCGCGCTGATCGAGCTGCAATTCTTGTCGATCAGATCGCCAATAAAGCCCGCCAGAAGCTGGGTGTTGATATATTCATTCTGCGCCAGCGGCGGCAAATCCTGCCCCGGAGCGGCAAGCGGTGCCCCCACGCCAAGCGACCCGACGGCCCCGGCAATGGCGAGTTTTCGCAATTTTGACAACATCTTTTCATCCTGCGCCTGTGATCGCATATCGCCGGATGCGCGTTTTTTTGCGTCTGTTCCGGCAGATTGCGATTGCTTGAAATGGTGCTGTCCCCAAATATCGCGCCTGCCCATGGCAGGCCGTCCGCGCATGGCCGGTATACGTGGCGCCGCGCCCAGGCTGGCGGCATTATGTCGAATGCGCCCGCGCATGTCTATTCTGCGGCAACCGCGCTGAGGCGGCCTGTGCGTTTGGCCTTGATCCGGTCCTCGATTTCGTCGCGGAAATGGCGGATCAGGCCCTGAATCGGCCAAGCCGCCGCATCACCCAGCGCGCAGATCGTATGGCCTTCGACCTGTATACTGACATCCAGCAGCATGTCGATTTCCTCGACCTCGGCTTCGCCGCGCACCAATCGGTCCATGACCCGCATCATCCAGCCGGTGCCTTCGCGGCAGGGCGTGCACTGGCCGCAGCTTTCGTGTTTGTAAAAGCTTGAAAGCCGCCAGATCGCCTTGATGATGTCGGTGTTCTGATCCATCACGATCACCGCCGCGGTGCCCAGCCCCGATTGCTGTTCGCGCAACCAGTCGAAATCCATGATCGCACCGCGCGCGATCGATGCCGGCAGCAGCGGCACGGATGAGCCGCCGGGAATGATCGCCTTGAGATTATCCCAGCCGCCGCGAATCCCGCCGCAATGGCGCTCGATCAATTCCTCGAACGGGATCGACATTTCTTCTTCGACCACGCAGGGATGATTCACATGGCCCGAAATCGCGAAAAGCTTGGTGCCCGCATTATTCGGCCGGCCAAAGCCTGCAAACCATTCGGCCCCGCGCCGCAGGATCGTCGGCACCACCGCGATGGATTCGACGTTATTGACCGTGGTGGGGCATCCATAAAGCCCCGCACCGGCCGGAAAGGGCGGCTTCATGCGGGGCATGCCCTTTTTGCCCTCAAGACTTTCCAGAAGCGCGGTTTCTTCGCCGCAGATATAGGCACCGGCGCCGTGATGCAGGAATACATCGAAATCCCAGCCCGACCCGGCGGCATTGCGGCCCAAAAGGCCCGCGTCATAGCATTCGTCGATGGCGGCCTGCAGGGCTTCGCGTTCACGGATGAATTCGCCGCGTAGATAGATATAGCTTACATGCGCGCCCATGGCGAAACCGGCGATCAGCGCCCCTTCGATCAGCGTATGCGGATCGTGGCGCATGATTTCGCGGTCCTTGCAGGTGCCCGGTTCGGATTCGTCGCCGTTGATCACAAGATAGCTGGGCCGGCCATCGCTTTCCTTGGGCATGAAGGACCATTTCAACCCGGTGGGAAATCCCGCACCGCCACGCCCGCGCAAACCGCTGGCCTTCATCTGATCGATGATCCAATCCGATCCGCGCGCGATGATGCCCGCCGTGCCATCCCAATGCCCGCGCGCCCGGGCGCCCGCCAGCGTGCGCTCATGCATCCCGTAAAGATTGGTAAAGATCCGATCCTGATCTCTCAGCATATCTGCTTCCTTAGCTTCCCCGGCGCGCGCGCCAGATCTGATAAATCACCACCAGCGACCATACCAATGCCGCAAGCGCCGCGAAATCGAACAGCAGCGCATATGAGCCATGCAGGCCGATCCGCCCGCCCACCATTTGCACAGCGAACCATAGCACCATCGTAACCGCAATCACGATCGAGACCATTCTGGCCTTGCGCGACAGTTTTTCCTGTTCCTGCGGTGTCATGGCGCGTCCTGATCACCCTTGTCCTGTGCCATCAGATCGCGGGCCTGCACAATCCAGCCATCGCGGCTGGCGCGGCCCCGAAATGCGCCCAGATTTTCATCGATCCAGATCAATTCCTGTTCGCCCCAACCGGCGATCTGGTCGAAATGAAACACCCCGAGGCTGTGCAGCACCGATTCCAGCTTGGGGCCGATGCCCTTGATCCGTTTCAGATCATCGCCCGCCCCGCCACGCGGCGCACCAAGCATCGCAGGCTTTTGCCCCACGGGGGCCGAACCATGGGCACCGGGCACGGGGGTGTTATGGATATTCCCCTCGACCGAGACGGGGGGATGCCCGATCTTTTCGGCCTGCGCTTGCTGGCGGGTGACGCCCGTGCCATCCACAGGCACGCCGTCGCCGGGCAACGGCCCCTCGCCCGCAGCCCCGGCCCCGATCCCCGGCATCTGCCCCAGCCAGGGCGCATGTAGTGGCACTTCGCTGCCATCGATCCGCTTGATCCCGTCGCCCAGATCCACGGCACGTTGCGCGCTGGCGTTATACTGGGTGCGCCCGCTTTCATGCATGGCAAGCGAGGTCAGCCCCCCCAGCGGTTCGGATGCATAACGCCCGTTTTGCGGCCCCGGCACCGGGCGCCCGCCCGCGGCCAGTTCGTCAATGATTTCCGCCAACCGCGCGGCGGTCAGATCTTCGTAGTAATCCTTGCCGATCTGGGCCATCGGCGCATTGGCGCAAGCCCCCAGACATTCGACCTCTTCCCATGAAAACCGCCCGTCTTCGGACAATTGATGGGCCGCAGGCGCGATTTTCTCGCGGCAGACCGCCACCAGATCTTCGGCCCCGCAGATCATGCACGATGTGGTGCCGCAAATCTGGATATTTGCAACCGAACCAACGGGTTGCAGTTGGAACTGATAATAGAATGTCGCCACTTCCAGCGCCCGGATATAGGCCATATCCAGCATCGCGGCGATATGTTCGATCGCCGGACGGGTCAGCCAGCCTTCCTGTTCCTGCGCGCGCCAGAGCAGCGGGATGATCGCCGACGCCTGCCGGCCTTCGGGGTATTTGGTGATCTGCGCCTCGGCCCAGGCCTGATTGGCGGGGGTGAAAGCAAAGCTTTCGGGCTGTTCCTTGTAAAGACGACGCAGCATCAGCGGTCCACCTCTCCGAAAACGATATCCATGGTGCCGATGATCGCGGCCACATCGGCAAGCTGGTGGCCGCTGGCCACGTAATCCATCGCCTGCAAATGCAGGAAACCCGGCGCCCGCAGCTTGGCGCGATACGGGCGGTTGGTGCCATCGGCCACCAGATAAACGCCGAATTCGCCCTTAGGGGCCTCGACCGCGGCATAGACTTCGCCGGCGGGCACGTGGAACCCTTCGCTATAGAGTTTGAAGTGATGGATCATCGCCTCCATCGAGGTTTTCATATCCGCGCGTTTGGGCGGCGTCAGCTTGCCGCGTGCCATGACATCGCCCGGGGCGCTGCGCAGTTTGGCGCAGGCTTGCTGAATGATCTTGGTGCTTTCGCGCATTTCGGCCATGCGCACCAGATAGCGGTCATAACAATCGCCATTCTTGCCCACCGGGATCTGGAAATCGAATTCATCATAGCATTCATAGGGTTGCGCGCGGCGCAGATCCCAGGCCAGCCCCGATCCGCGCACCATCACGCCCGAAAAGCCCCAATCAAGAATATCCTGTTCGGTGATGATGCCGATATCGGCATTGCGCTGTTTGAAGATGCGGTTTTCGGTCAAAAGCTCGTCGATATCATCAAGCCGGGCGGGGAATTGTTCGGCCCAGGCCTCGATATCGTCGATCAGCGCCGGGGGCAGATCCTGATGCACGCCGCCGGGGCGGAAATAGGCCGAATGGAGCCGCGCCCCGCAGGCCCGTTCGTAAAAGATCATCAGCTTTTCGCGTTCCTCGAACCCCCACAGCGGCGGGGTCAGCGCCCCCACATCCATCGCCTGCGTGGTCACGTTCAGCAGATGGTTCAGGACGCGCCCGATTTCGGAATAAAGCACCCGGATCAGGCTGGCGCGGCGCGGGATATCCACGCCCGTCAGCCGCTCGATCGCCATGCACCAGGCATGTTCCTGATTCATCGGCGCGACATAATCCAGCCGGTCCAGATAGGGCAGGTTTTGCAGATAGGTCCGGCTTTCCATCAGCTTTTCGGTGCCGCGGTGCAACAGCCCGATATGCGGGTCGGCGCGTTCCACAATTTCACCGTCAAGCTCAAGCACCATGCGCAAAACGCCATGCGCAGCGGGGTGTTGCGGGCCAAAGTTGATGTTAAAGTTGCGAATTTTCTGTTCGCCGGTCAGGGCATCATCGAATCTGTCGCTCATATCCTAGACCTTCGCCATATTGCTCTGCCAGCGTCGGGGCAGTGTTCCAAATGTTTGCGCCGCAAAGGCATATTGGGGCGCAAGAAATTCCGCGGCATCGCGGCGCTGCGCCGCATCAAGCGCCAGATCCATGCCTTCATGTTCGCGCGGCGCGCCGTCATTCGGCAGATAGCTGATCCCCAGAAAATCGCACAGGGGCGCAAGTCCGTCCTCATCCAGCACATCTTCGGTAAACCCGATGAAAACGCGGTCCTGCGGCACGGCGCGGGCGAGTTTGCCCAAAATGGCGCGATAATCACCGCGCAGGGGGATATGGGTCTCCATTCCCTTTTTCACTGTCCGGTTCAGGATGCGCCGGGCTTTCAGCGCCACATCCTGCCCAGGCTGGCGCTGGCGGATGGCCTGCATGCGCACATGGCTCCAAAGCCGGTCCACCGGGTCGCGCATCAAAAACACGAACCGCACATCCGGGGCCATGGTGGCCATGCGCGCCAGCCGATCTTCGGACAGCAATGCATAGGCGGGGGTAATATCGCCCACCAGCTTGTGCCCATCGACACCGGCCAACAGATAACGCAGATAGGCCGTTTCGCCCGCCGCACCCTGTTTCAACAGGGTGACGACCTCATCCACATCGGCGATCTGGCGGGCAAGATTGGCGAATTTCCACTTATTGCCATTTTCCGCCGCAATCGCCTGACGCCGGGTCAGATTGGCGCGCAGCCGGGCATAGGCGTCGAACTGGCGGTCGTAATTGTCGAAATCCACCGTATCAAAGAAATGAATTTCCTTGATCGAGCGCATATGGCATTCAGGATGCCCATGCAAATAGCGATAGAGCGAGCTTGTGCCCGCCTTGGTTGCGCCGATGCAAAACAGAATGGTGGGATCACCAGCCACTTAGGTGCTCGTTTCTTTCTCGTCGCCCGGCAGGGCGTAATCAGCGCCTTCCCATGGGCTGAGGAAATCAAACTGGCGGTATTCCTGCACCAGTTTGACCGGTTCGTAAATGACGCGCTTTTGCTTTTCGTCATAGCGCACTTCGGTATAGCCGGTGGTCGGAAAATCCTTGCGCAGCGGATAGCCCGAAAAGCCGTAATCCGTCAGCAGGCGGCGCAGATCGGGATGGCCCGAAAACAGAATGCCGAACATGTCGAACACTTCGCGTTCAAACCAGTTGGCCGAAGGATGCAAACCGGTGATCGAGGCCACCATCTCATCCTCGGCCACGGCCATGCGCAGCCGGATGCGGTGATTGCGATACATCGACAGGAAATGGTAAACCATTTCAAACCGCTTGCCGCGCGACGGGTAATCAATCGCGGTGATATCCACCAGCGAACTAAAACGGCAGGCATCATCATCGCGCAGGAATTCCACCAGCGCCACGATCTGCGCCGGCGAGACCTGCAGGGTCAATTCGCCAAAAGCGATCTCTTGGCCGGTCACCGCTTCGGGGCAGCGGCTGGCGATATGTTCGCCCAGATGCGTTAGCGCGTCAGACATGGATTACCTCGCGATGGTGCCGGTGCGGCGCATCTTGCGTTGAAGTTGCATGATCCCGTAAAGCAGCGCCTCGGCCGTGGGCGGGCAGCCGGGCACATAGATATCGACCGGCACGATCCGGTCACAGCCGCGCACCACCGAATAGCTGTAATGATAATAGCCGCCGCCATTGGCGCACGAACCCATCGAAATCACATAGCGCGGCTCGGGCATCTGGTCATAGACCTTGCGCAGCGCGGGGGCCATTTTATTGGTCAGCGTGCCCGCCACGATCATCAGATCCGATTGACGCGGGCTGGCGCGCGGTGCGGTGCCGAAGCGTTCCAGATCATAGCGCGGCATCGAAACCTGCATCATTTCAATCGCGCAACAGGCCAGACCGAATGTCATCCAGTGCAGCGATCCCGTGCGCGCCCAGTTGATGATATCCTCGGTCGAGGTGATCAGAAATCCCTTGTCCTGCAACTCGCGGTTCAGTGCGGATGTTGCGACTTCGCGGTCGGGGCCGGCGGTATTAGTTGCCGTGCTTATTGCCATTCCAGCGCGCCTTTCTTCCATTCATAGGCAAAGCCTACGGTCAGCACGCCCAGAAACACGATCATCGACCAGAAACCGACCATCCCCATATCCTTGAACGCCACCGCCCATGGGAACAGAAAGGCCACCTCAAGATCAAAGATGATGAACAGGATCGCCACCAGATAAAAGCGCACATCGAATTTCATCCGGGCATCGTCAAAGGCGTTGAAGCCGCATTCATAGGCAGACACTTTTTCCGCATCGGGATGGCGGACCGCCACGACCATCGCGGAAAACAGCAGAATCAGCCCGATCCCGATCGCAAGCCCAAGGAAAATGACAATGGGCAGATATTCGCGCAGCAGATCTTCCACATTTACCTCCTCTGCGCACATTGGCCGGTGCGCGCCCTTGACGTGGTTTAGCGAAGCCCTTTTGCTGGGTCAACCAAGCCCGCACGATTCCGCTGCGACATCGGGTCCGTTTTCCGCCCGCCTGCGCAAGATTATTGCGCGGCGCGGGCACTTACCTCGGCGCGGATGATGCGCGCGATCCGGGCGCAATCGTCCAGCGAAAACGACAAAGGCAGGCGCATATCCAGCAAGACCCGCAAGATCGCATCACTGCGCGGCATGGCGGGCGGTGCGGCATAGCGCCAGCTATCGTAACGCGCGGTAAAGCCCTGAGGCTCGGGCGCGCCGAACCATTTCAGCTCGACCCCCCGGCGCGCACAGCCATCGACCAGCGCCGCGATTGCGGCGTCGGACCATGCGGGCAGCAAAAACTGAAAGGATGATCCGACAAATCCCTCGGCCTGCGGGCGTTCGATCAGGTGCACCCCCGCCACATCGCGCAGCCCCTGTTCCACCACCCGGTAGCGCGCCGTCCATTCGGCGCAGTTTTGCGCCAGATCCGCCAGTTGCGGGCGCAAGATCGCCGCGCGCAGATTATCCATCCGCCCCGACAGGTTCGGCGTCTCATAGCGCAATTGGGCAAATGCCTCGGGCGGGGGGGCGGCCAGATGGCGATCGTAAAGCATATAGCTGCCCGACAGCATGATCGCGCGCGCCATCGCGTCGGCATCGTCGGTAATCAGCAGCCCGCCTTCGCCGGAATTGATATGTTTATAGGTCTGGGTCGAATAACAGGCGATCCGCCCATGCCGCCCCGATGGCACCCCGGCCCAACTGGCCCCCATCGTATGGGCGCAATCCTCGATCACCACGATGCCCGCATCGTCGCACAGCGCCATCAACGCATCCATATCGCAGATATGGCCGCGCATATGGCTTAGCAGCAGCACCCGCGCGCCGCTTGTGCGGGCCTTGGCGGCCAGATCATCCAGATCGATCGTCAGTTGCGGTGTGACATCGACCAGAACCGGCTCGGCCCCCACGCCTGCAATCGCGCCGGGCACGGGGGCCAGGGTAAAGGCATTGCTCAGCACCCTGTCGCCCGCGCCCATCCCAAGCGCGCGCAGCGCCAGCCCGATAGCATACCCGCCCGATGCCACCGCAAGGCAATAGCGCGCCCCCATCAGCGCGGCGAATTCCTGTTCCAGCGCCGCGGCTTCGCTGATTTCCCCCGGCACAGTATTATAGCGGTGCAGCCGCCCATGGGCCAAAACCGCGCTGGCCGCGGCAATGGCCGCATCAGGCAGCGGTGCTTGCTGGGTGAAACTGCCGGTGAAAATTTCGTCCGATGCCATGGTCTATCCGATCAGCCGCGTGGTGATCATGCCCAGATCGTCGTAATGATCCAAAAGCGCCTCGGGCATCAGCTTTTCCACCCCGCGCCCATCGGGGCCAAAGGTCACCAGCGCGCAAGCCACCCCCGCCGCGCGCGCCGTGGCGCGGTCGGTTTCCGTATCGCCCACCAGATAGGATGCCGCCAGCCTGCCCCCCGCGCGTTCCACCGCCGCCAGATAGGGCGCGGCATCGGGTTTGCGCACCGGCAGCGTATCGGCCCCCACCACCGCGTCAAACAGCCCGCGTATTCCCAGCCGGGTCAGCAGCACCTCGGCCAGCCCGGCAGGCTTGTTGGTGCATACCCCCAGCCGGTAACCCTGCGCGCGCGCCGTTTCCACCGCGATCTGCGCCCCGGGATAAAGCCGGGTATGCCGATCAATCGCCCCCGCATAGGATTCCAGCAACAAAGGCATCTGCGCTGCCACCGCATCGGGATCATGCGCGGGATCGATGCGTTGAAACCCCAGCCGCAGCATCGCCATACCGCCGCGAAACGCCGTGGCCGCATCCTTTTGCGGGTCAAGCACATCGCCATGCCCCATGGCCCGGAAACAGGCATTGGCCGATGCGATCAGATCGGCGCTGGTATCGGCCAAGGTGCCGTCGAGATCAAAGATGATCGTGCGCATTTCATTCCCTTCCGGCTCGGCGCGAAACCGCGCTGAAACCTGCTGTAAACAACTTTGATCCCCTCGGCCCTTGCGGGTTGCCGGCGCATCGCTAAAACGGCCTGAGCATAATGAAAAGAGCAGATCATGGCCACAGCCCTCATCATACTTGCCGCCGGACAAGGCACGCGGATGAATTCCGAACGGCCCAAGGTGCTGCACAAGATCGCGGGCGCCCCGCTTTTTGCCCATGCGCTGACGGCCGGGCGCGCGCTTGATCCCGAACGTATCGTGCTGGTGGCGGGCTTTGGCGCGGATGCGGTGCGCGCCAGTGCGCAGGAATTTGCCCCCGATATCGACGTGGTGGTGCAAGAAGAACAGCTTGGCACCGCCCATGCCGCCGCACAGGCGCGCGATGCGCTGGCGGGGGTTGCGGGCGATATCTTCGTGCTATACGGCGACACCCCCTTTATCCGCCCGCAAACGCTGCAGGCCATGGCCGATGCCCGCAAGCGGGCCGCCGTCGTCGTGCTGGGGTTTGAGGCCGCAGATCCCGGCCGCTATGGCCGGCTTGTGGTGCGGGGCGATGCGCTGGAACGGATCGTGGAATATCGCGATGCGAGCGAAGCCGAGCGCGCGATCAGGCTGTGCAATTCGGGCGTGATTGCCGCCGATGCCGCGACGCTTTTTGATCTGATCGAGGCCGTGGGCAATGACAATGCCGCCGGTGAATATTACCTGACCGATATCGTGGCGCTGGCCTGCACGCGCGGGCTTGGCGCGGGCTATGTTGTTTGTGACGAATCCGAAACCATGGGCATCAACACCCGCGCCGAACTTGCCACCGCCGAGGCCGCCTTTCAAACCCGCGCGCGGGCCGAGGCGCTGGAAAATGGCGTCACGCTGCAAGCGCCCGATACGGTCTATTTCGCCCATGACACATTCATCGGCCGCGATAGCGAAATCGGCCCGCATGTGGTGTTCGGCCCCGGCGTGACGGTGGAAAGCGGCGCGCAGATCCGCGCCTTTTCGCATCTGGAAGGCTGCCATATCGGTGCGGGCGCGACCATCGGCCCCTTTGCCCGGCTGCGCCCCGGCGCGGAAATCGGCAATGACGCCCATATCGGCAATTTCGTGGAAATCAAGGCGGCGGATATCGGCGAAGGGGCCAAGGTCAACCACCTTAGCTATATCGGTGATGCGCGGATCGGCAATCGCGCCAATATCGGCGCGGGCACGATTACCTGTAATTATGATGGCGTGTTCAAACATCACACCGACATTGGCGCCGATGCCTTTGTCGGATCGTCCACGATGCTGGTCGCCCCCGTCAGCCTTGGCGCAGGCGCGATGACCGCCAGCGGCTCGGTGATCACCCAAGATGTGCCCGCAGGCGCGCTGGCGCTGGGGCGGGCGAAACAGGTGAACAAACCCGGCCTTGCGACCCGGCTTTTTGATAAACTTCGTGCGGCCAAGGCTGCCAGACAGAAAGGTTAACCAGATGTGTGGTATTGTTGGTGTGCTGGGCAATCACGAAGCCGCCCCCATATTGGTCGAGGCGCTGAAACGGCTGGAATATCGCGGCTATGACAGCGCCGGTATTGCGACGATCGATGCGGCATCGACGCTGGATCGTCGCCGCGCGGTGGGCAAGCTGGTGAACCTGTCGGACCTGCTGGTTCACGATCCGCTGACAGGCAAGGCCGGCATCGGCCATACCCGCTGGGCCACGCATGGCGCCCCGAACGAGGTGAACGCCCATCCCCATCGCGCCGGGCCTGTGGCGGTGGTTCATAACGGCATCATCGAAAACTTTCGCGCGCTGCGCGAAGAACTGGCCGCCAAGGGCCTGCATCACACCACCGATACCGATACGGAAACCGTCGCACTTTTGACGCAATCCTATCTGGCCGCAGGGCTTGGCCCGGTCGAGGCCGCCATGGCCACGATCGACCGGCTAGAGGGCGCCTTTGCGCTGTGTTTCCTGTTTGACGGGCATGACGATCTGCTGATCGCCGCGCGCCGGGGATCGCCGCTGGCCATCGGCCATGGCAAGGGCGAAATGTTCGTGGGATCGGACGCCATCGCGCTGGCGCCGCTTACCGATATGATCACCTATCTGGAAGAAGGCGACCGTGCCGTCATCACCCGCGCGGGGGCCGAAATCCGCGATGCCCATGGCACGCCCGTCACGCGCAAGGCGCGCCATATCGCGCTTGCCCAGGCCCGGATCGACAAGGCCGGCCACAAACATTTCATGGCCAAGGAAATCGCCGAACAGCCCGCCGTGGTGGCCGAGGCCTTGTCCCATTACCTGACGGGCGATACCATCACCCTGCCCGGCGAAGGCATTGATTTCACCCAATATGACCGGATCACCATGGTCGCCTGTGGCACGGCCTTTTACGCCTGCCTTACCGCGAAATACTGGTTCGAACGTGTGGCCGGTATCCCCGTCGAGGTCGATATCGCATCGGAATTCCGCTATCGCGAACCGCCGATCAGCCCGCGCACGCTGGCGATTTTCGTCAGCCAATCGGGCGAAACCGCCGATACGCTGGCGGCGTTGCGCTATACCGCCGGCAAGGCGGCGCAGATCGTGTCCGTGATCAATGCGCCCGAAAGCTCGATCGCGCGCGAATCCGCGCTGGCGCTGGCAATCCATGCGGGCGTCGAAGTGGGCGTCGCCTCGACCAAGGCCTTTACCGCGCAACTGGTGGTGCTGGTGACGCTGGCGCTGAAAGCGGCGCATGATCGCGGCGTGCTGGATGATCGCAGCCTTGCGACCCATATCGCCGATCTGCGCGGCCTGCCCGCGGCGCTGCAACTGGCGCTCGATCAGGATATGGCGATCCGCGACGCCGCGCAAAAGCTGTCCGAGGCGCGCGATGTGCTGTTTTTGGGGCGTGGCACGCTCTATCCGCTGGCGCTTGAGGGGGCGCTGAAACTCAAGGAAATCAGCTATATCCATGCCGAAGGCTATGCCAGCGGCGAATTGAAACACGGGCCGATCGCGCTGATCGATCAGCATACGCCCGTCATCGTGCTGGCCCCCAGCGACCGGCTGTTTGAAAAGACCATATCGAACATGCAAGAGGTCATGGCCCGCGATGGCAAGGTGCTGCTGATCAGCGATGTGGCCGGCTGCGCGGCGGCAGGGGATGAGGTCTGGGGCGCGATCTGCCTGCCGGCCGTGTCCGATCTGGTGGCCCCGATCGTCTATGCGATCCCCGCCCAGCTTCTGGCCTATCACACCGCCGTGGCCAAGGGCACCGATGTCGATCAGCCGCGCAATCTGGCCAAATCGGTCACGGTCGAATGACCCCCGAAGCCGCGATTGCGGCGCTTGCGGCCCATGCCGACCCGGCGCGCGCGGCGCAATCCGCGCGCTATCACAAGGTGGCGCGCCGCTATCTGGGTGTGGTCACCCCGGTGATCAATGATCTGGCACAGGGCTGGCGGCGCGAACTGGATCTTGCCGCCCGTTTTTCGCTGGCCGATGGGCTGTGGCAGACGGATATTTTTGAGGCCCGGATCGCCGCCGCCAAAATCCTGACCCAGGCGCGCATCCGCCCCGATGACGGCGCGGCCTGGGATATGATTTGCGGCTGGGTGCCCGATTTCGATAGCTGGGCGATTGCCGATACGGTGGCAATCGCGGGGATGAAACGGCTGGTGGCCGATCCTGCCCGGGTGGCGGCGCTGGGCGCATGGGTAAGCAGCCCGCATATGTGGGCGCGGCGCGCGGCGCTGGTGATGACGCTACATTGGGCGCGGCTCAATCATCCCAAGCCCGGCGACATTGCCATCCGCGAACAGGTGCTGGATTGGGCCGCCGCCATGGCGGATGATCGCGACTGGTTCATCCAGAAGGCCATCGCCTGGTGGCTGCGCGATCTGTCAAAACACGATGCCGCCCGCACAAGGGCGTTTCTGGATACCCATGGCGGGCGACTCAAACCCTTTGCCCACAAGG
>JBBAGE010000045.1:0-14702 GCA_041655055.1 Paracoccaceae bacterium | reverse complement strand
GAACCGCGATATCGTCATATCCGTGCGCGATCTGCATACCCGCTTTGGCAGCCATGTGGTGCACGAAGGGCTGGACCTCGATGTCTATCGCGGCGAAATTTTGGGCGTGGTTGGCGGTTCGGGCACCGGCAAATCGGTGCTGTTGCGCACGATTGCCGGGCTGATGCGCCCCGCGGCGGGCAGCGTGAATGTGCTGGGCACCGATGTGCTTGCCGCGGATGAGGCGACCCGCGCCGCGCTTGAGGCCCGCTGGGGCGTGATGTTTCAGGATGGGGCGCTGTTTTCATCGCTGACCGTGCGCGAAAATGTCGAAGTGCCCTTGCGCGCGGTCCCGGGCCTTGATCCCGATATCCGGCGGCATCTGGCCGATCTGAAAATCTCGATGGCGGGGCTGCCATGGAATGCGGGCGACAAATACCCCTCCGATCTGTCGGGCGGGATGCGCAAACGCGCCGGCCTTGCCCGCGCGCTGGCGCGTGATCCCGAAATCGTGTTTCTGGATGAACCGACCGCGGGGCTTGATCCAATCGGCGCCTCGGCCTTTGACCAGCTTATTCGCGGGCTGAGCCGGTCCATGGGACTCACGGTCTTTCTGGTGACGCATGATCTCGATACTTTGCATGCAGTCTGTGACAGAATCGCCGTGCTGGCCGAACGCAAGGTGCTGGTCAGTGGCACGATGCGCCAGATGCTGGATGTCGATCACCCTTGGGTGCATGAATATTTCCACGGCCCCCGCGCGCGTGCCGCGCAGGATATGGCCGCAAACGAGCAAGGCTGAACCACGATGGAGACACGGGCGAATTACATATTGATCGGGGCTTTCGCCCTGGCCGGCGCCATCGGAATTCTGGCGTTCTTGCTCTGGTTCGCGCGGGTCGAACTCGACCGGCAATTTGCCTATTACGACATCACCTTTTCATCGGTATCGGGGCTGAACAATGCGTCTGACGTGCGTTTCAGCGGCCTGCCGGTGGGGCGTGTGGTGGCTGTGGGCCTGTCGCCGGGCGGCGAAGGCGCAATCAGCGTCCGGATCGAGGTCGGCGCCGAGACCCCGATCCGCGAGGACAGTATCGCCACGATCGAATCGCAGGGCGTCACCGGCGTGGCCTATGTCGGCATCACCGCCGGCACGCCGGATGCGGCGCTGCTGCGCCGTGGCCCCGAGGGCGAGATCCCGGAAATTCAATCGGGCCGCTCGATCCTGCAAAGCCTGTCCGAAGACGGGCCGGAACTGCTCAGCGAAATGTTGCTGATCGTGCAGGAAATATCCAACAGCCTTGGCGGCGAAAATCGCGGGCGGGTGGATCGGATTTTGGGCAATCTTGAAGATGCCTCGGATAATTTCGCGCAATCGCTGGAATCCTTTTCCGATATCACCGGCTCGATTTCGGGCTTTGCCGAACAGATCGACGCCTTTAACGCCACGCTGGACGAGCTGACCGGCGCGATTACCGTGGTGCTGGCCACCGCCGATACCACACTGGGATCGATCGGTGATCTGGCCGAAGAAGGCCGCGTCGCGCTTTATGAGGGGATCGAAACCATCACCGGTGCGCGCGATGTGATTTCCGTGGCGCAGACCTATATCACCGATGATCTGACCACCACGACCGATGCGCTGCGCACAATGCTTGAACAAATGCGCGAACAATTCAGCGATGTGATCATCGATGCGCGCGCCACTTTGGGCACCTATCGCGCCACCGGGGTTGCGGCCACTGCCCGCCTGTCCGAAGCCGAGGCTACGATCGCCGCCGCCGATGCCGTTCTGGCCCGCATCGATGGCACGCTAAGCGGCATCGACGAAGCCTCTGCCCAGCTTAACCGCTTTATCGCCGAGGACGGCACCGCGCTGGTGGCCGATGCCCGCGCCGCGCTGGCCGAAACGACCGAAGCCGTGCAAACCATCAATGCCGCCGCGCAAAATGATCTGCCCGCGATCATCGCCGATATCCGCACCGCGACCGAGGTGGCATCGCGCACCGTCACCGAGGTAGGGCGCGATATCAGCCAGGCATCGGGCCGCGTCGAAGGGCTGATCAGCGATGCCGAAACCTCGCTTACCACTGTCACGACGACATTCAACAACGCCAATACCACCCTTTCGGCGATCAATTCCGCGCTGGAAACCGGCGAACGCGCGCTTGGCGCCGCCGAAAGCGCCTTTGTCGGCGCCGACCGCGTGATCAACGAGGATATCAGCGCCATCACCGATGATCTGCGCACCACTTTGGCCGAGCTGAACGGCGCGATCGGGCTGGTGGCGGCTGATATCCCCACCATTACCGCCGATCTGCGCGCCGCCAGCGCCGCCGCCGAGGCCGCATTTGCCGAATTCCAAAGCGTCGTCACCAGTGCCGGTGCCCCGGTTCAGGCCTTTGCCGCCGGCGCCCTGCCCAATTTCGCGCGGCTGGCACAGGAAACCCGCAATCTGATCGAAAATCTCGATCAACTGACCACCCAGATCCAGCGCGATCCGGCGCGCTTCTTTCTGAACCAGCAAACCCCCGATTTCCGCAGAAGATGAGGCCCGCCATGCTCCGCCCCGCTATTGCCATTGCCGCCCTGACGCTTTTGGCCGGTTGCAGCGCCATTTCCGCGCTCAGCGATGCCACCACCCCGCTTGAAGTCTATGAACTGCGCGCCGAAAACGCCGGTGTGGTGGCAAGCGGCGCGCCGCTTGCGCGCGATATCATCGTGGAATTGCCCACCACCAGCGGCGCGCTGGATACCGACCGGATCATGATCCGGCCCAATGCCTTTCAGGCGCAATATCTGCCCGAAGCCCGCTGGGGCGAACCTGCGCCGGTCATGGTGCAAACGCTGATGGTGCGCGCGCTGGAACGCAGCAATGCCGTGCGCTATGTCGCGCGCCGCCCCCTGGGGCCGGGCGGGGATTTTGCCATCGTCACCGAATTGGTGGATTTTCAGGCCGAACAGCCCGATGCCGATGCCGCCCCGCTCGTGAACCTGCGCATGACGGCGCGGATCTTGCGCGAATCGGATACGCGCATCATCGCCAGCCGCACATTCACCGCCCGCGCCGAGGCCGCATCCACCGATACGCTGGTTCTGGTCGCGGCCTTTGATCGCGCGGCCGCAAACCTGATGGATGAGTTCACCGCCTGGACGCTCGCAAGCCTTGGGGCGCGGGTGGCGGCACGCTAAAACGGCACATCGCCTGCCTGTTCGGCGGGCACGATGAATTTCGCCACGACCTTTTTGGCACCTGCATGGTCGAATTCGATATCGAGCTTGTCAGCCTCGATCCCCATGACGGTGCCATAGCCGAATTTCTGGTGAAAGACGCGCGCGCCCTTGGTAAATGAGGCAACCGCCTGGGCATCGATCACCACGGGGCGCACCGGCCGCGCAGTCTGTGCCTGTTGCAGCCGTTTCCAGCCCGGTGAATTATAAACATCGGCGCGCGCGGCCTTGCTGTCGATCGTGCTGGTGCTGGCCGCATGCCCATAAAGCCCCGAAGGCGTCAGCACATCCACATGTTCGGGCGGCAATTCATCGATGAACCGCGATGGCAGCGCGCTTTGCCACTGGCCATAAACCCGCCGATTCGCGGCAAAGGATATGGTGCAGATTTCCTCGGCCCGGGTGATGCCGACATAGGCCAGACGGCGTTCTTCCTCCAGCCCCTTCACACCGCTTTCATCCATGCTGCGCTGGCTGGGAAACAGCCCGTCTTCCCAGCCGGGCAAAAACACGACCGGAAATTCCAGCCCCTTGGCGCCATGCAATGTCATGATCGATACTTTGGCGCCATCGCGTTCGGATTCGTTATCCATGATCAGCGCGACATGTTCCAAAAACCCCTGCAGGTTTTCAAACTGTTCCAGCGCCTTGACCAATTCCTTGAGGTTTTCAAGCCGCCCCGCCGCGTCGGGATTCTTGTCGGCCTGCCACATGGCGGTATAGCCCGATTCGTCCAAAATCTGTTCAGCCAGTTCGATATGGCTGATGGGCGCATCGGCGTCGCGTTCGAACACATCATCGTCCACCACCACCGCCTGCCGCGGCGGGGTCTGCGCCAGCATCTGCCAGCGCGCGAATTGCGCCATCAACTGCGTCACCGCCCCGCGCGCCTTGCCGCCCAGCGCACCTTCGGCCAACGCGGCGCGGGTGGCGTCAAACAGGCTGATGCCACGCTCGCGCGCCAGCACCTGAATGCTTTGCAGCCCCTTTTCACCCAATCCGCGTTTGGGGGTGTTCACGATCCGCTCGAACGCCAGATCATCGCTGGGGCTGACGACGACGCGGAAATAGGCCATCGCATCGCGAATTTCCAACCGCTCGTAAAAGCGCGGGCCGCCAATCACGCGGTAAGGCAGACCGATCGACAGGAAACGATCCTCGAATGCGCGCATCTGGTGGCTGGCGCGCACCAGAATCGCCATGTCATCAAGGCTATAGCCACGCAGGCCCCGGGTGCCGCGCTGCAGGGCCTCGATTTCCTCGCCGATCCAGCGGGCTTCTTCTTCGCCGTCCCAATGGCCGATCAGGCGGACTTTTTCGCCATCGGATGCGTCGGTCCACAATTCCTTGCCAAGCCGGCCCTGATTGCCTGCAATCACACCCGAGGCCGCGCCCAAAATATGCGGGGTCGAGCGGTAATTCTGTTCAAGCCGGATCACGGTCGCGCCGGGAAAATCGCTCTCGAAACGCAAGATATTGCCGACTTCGGCCCCGCGCCAACCATAGATCGACTGATCATCATCGCCCACGCAACAGATGTTGCGATGCCCGCTCGCCAGCAGCCGCAGCCACATATATTGGGCGACGTTGGTATCTTGATACTCGTCCACCAGAATATAACGAAACTGCCGCTGATACTGCGCCAGCACATCCGGGTGGTTTTGGAAAATCGCCACCATATGCAGCAGCAGATCGCCGAAATCGACGGCATTAAGCGCGCGCAGCCGATCCTGATACTGGGTATAAATCATTCCAACCGAGCGTGTGTGTCCAGTCTTATCCCGTGCTGCGTCAACAATTCGCTCAACAAACGGCCCTGAATCGGGATTAACTGCATCCGCGCGAATTGCGCGGTTTTTATAGTTATCAATATGCGCAGCAACCCAGCGATCGGTCCATCGCTTCTGATCAACACGCTCCGCTTCAAGAATCCGCTTAATAAGCCGAATCTGGTCATCTTTGTCTAAAATTGTAAAGTTAGGCTTCAGGCCCACCAATTCCGCATGCCGGCGCAACAGCTTGACGCATATCGAATGGAAGGTGCCCATCCACGGCGTCCCTTCAAGCGTATTTCCCAACAGCCGGCCAATCCGATCCTTCATTTCCCGCGCCGCCTTGTTGGTGAATGTCACCGCCAGAATTTGGCTTGGAAAGGCGCGGCCCGTGTTGATGAGATGCGCAATCCGCGTGGTCAGTGCCTTGGTTTTCCCCGTGCCCGCACCTGCAAGCATCAGCACCGGGCCATCCACGGCCTCGACCGCGGCGCGCTGCGCGGCGTTAAGATCATCAAGGTAATGCGCAGGCCCGGCAGGCCGCGCGGCCATGGCCATTTCGCTTAGCCGCGGGCGGGTCGGCGCAGATTCATTGGGGGTGGCGTCGTCTTGCATGCTCATGTCGCCAGTCTAATCAGATCGCAAACGAAGGGAAAGACTTGTTCGCCCTATGTTCCCGTTTTTGCCGAAAATCGGGGAAAAATGAAAAAACGTATTTTTGCCCTTGCAGCCTTGGGACGCCCCGTATAAATGATCCCTCACCCAACGGATGCGGGCGTAGCTCAGGGGTAGAGCATAACCTTGCCAAGGTTAGGGTCGTGAGTTCGAATCTCATCGCCCGCTCCAATTTTCTCACAGGTTGAAATGAATATTTCCCTTCGGGGAAAGCGGGATTTCCGTAAACTATCGGGCATTTTGCGCCGCTGGTCCCTTGGAATAGCCGCGCGGCCCGCCTATAAGGCGGCAGACCAGCGGAGTTCCCGATGCGCACAGCCTCAATCACCCGAAAAACCGCCGAGACCGACATTTCGGTCGAGATCAACCTCGATGGCACCGGCCAGTATGATAATGATACCGGCGTCGGCTTTTTCGATCACATGCTTGATCAACTGGCCCGCCATGCGTTGATCGATATGCGCGTGCGCGCCGTGGGCGATACCCATATCGACGATCACCACACGGTCGAGGATACCGGCATCGCGCTTGGGCAGGCGCTGACGCGGGCCATCGGCGATAAAACCGGCATCCGGCGATATGGATCGTGCCTGTTGCCGATGGATGACGCGCTGGTGCGCACGGCGCTTGACCTGTCGGGGCGGCCCTATCTGGTGTGGAATGTGGCGCTGCCAACGGCGCAGATCGGCACGTTCGATTGCGAATTGGTGCGCGAATTTTTTCAGGCTTTTGCCACCCATGGCGGTATCACATTGCATATCGATATGCTGCACGGCATCAACAGCCACCATATTGCCGAAGCTGCGTTCAAATCGCTGGCCCGCGCCTTGCGTGATGCGCTGGAAACCGATCCGCGCCGGGCTGATGCGATTCCTTCCACCAAAGGCGCGCTGTGAGCCGCGCCCAACGCCCAGACTGGCCCCATGCTGACCGCGCTTGTTGATTACGATTCGGGCAATCTGCATTCCGCCGCCAAGGCGTTTCAACGCATGGCTGCGGAAACCGATGCTGGCGAAGTGATCGTCACCGCCGATCCCGATATGGTGGCGCGGGCGGATCGCATCGTGCTGCCCGGCGACGGGGCCTTTCCGGCCTGCAAGCGGCAGTTGACCGGGCGCAGCGGGCTGTTCGACGCGATCGAATTGGCGGTGATCACCAAGGGGCGGCCGTTTCTTGGCATTTGCGTCGGTATGCAGATGTTGGCCGACTGGGGCCGCGAATACGAAGATATGCCCGGCTTCGGCTGGATCGGCGGCGAAGTTGTGCCGATCGCCCCCACTGAGCGGGCGTTAAAGGTGCCACATATGGGCTGGAATGACCTCGTGATCGATCATCCCCACCCGGTGCTGGACGGGATTGCGACGGGCGATCATGCCTATTTCGTCCATTCCTATCATTTCCGCGCCGCCAATGCCCGCGAACGGCTGGCCCATGTCGATTATGGCGGTGATATCACGGCCATTGTCGGGCGGGATAATATCCTCGGCACCCAGTTTCACCCCGAAAAAAGCCAGCAGGCCGGATTGCGCCTGATTGCGAATTTCCTTGCCTGGGCGCCATGAACGCGTGGCGCGCCCCTTGATCTGAAAGTCTGCCATGATCCTTTACCCCGCGATTGATCTCAAGGATGGTCAGGCCGTCCGCCTTTACAAGGGCGAGATGGACCAGGCCACCATATTCAACGACAATCCCGCCGCTCAGGCGCAGGAATTCGTGCGCGCCGGGTGCGAATGGCTGCATCTGGTGGATCTGAACGGTGCCTTTGCCGGCAGCCCCGTCAACAGCGCCGCGGTCGAGGCAATTCTGGCCGCCTGCCCCGTGCCCGCGCAGCTTGGCGGCGGCATCCGCGATATGGCCACGATTGAACATTGGCTGGGCCGTGGGGTGGCGCGCGTGATTTTGGGCACGGTGGCGGTGGAAAATCCAGCCCTGGTGCGCGAAGCTGCGCGCGCTTTCCCCGGTCAGGTGGCCGTGGGCATAGATGCGCGCCATGGCCGCGTCGCAACCAAAGGCTGGGCCGAGGAAACCGATGTCATGGCCGGGGATCTTGCCCAAAGCTATGAGGATGCGGGCGTTGCCGCCATCATCTATACCGATATCAACCGCGATGGCGCCATGCAGGGCCCCAATATCGACGCGACCGAGGCGCTGGCCCGCGCTGTCAGCATTCCTGTCATTGCCTCGGGTGGGGTGGCGTCGCTTGCCGATCTGATCGCCCTGCGCGATACCGGCGTGATCGCGGGCGCTATTTCGGGGCGCGCGCTTTATGATGGCGCGATCGATCTGGCCGCCGCCCTTGCAGCGCTAAAGGAATAATCCATGCTGAAAACCCGCGTCATCCCCTGCCTTGATGTGGCCGATGGCCGCGTCGTCAAAGGCGTGAATTTCGTCGATCTGGTCGATGCCGGCGATCCGGTCGAAAGCGCGCGCGCCTATGATGCGGCGGGCGCGGACGAGCTGTGCTTTCTCGATATCAATGCCACGCATGAAAACCGCGGCACGATGTTCGATCTGGTCACCCGCACGGCCGAACAGTGTTTCATCCCGCTGACCATCGGCGGCGGTGTGCGCAGCACCGAAGATGTGCGCAACCTGCTGCTGGCGGGGGCGGATAAGGTGAGCTTCAATTCCGCCGCCGTGGCCGATCCCGATGTGGTGGCCCGCGCGGCCGATCGTTTCGGCAGCCAATGTATCGTCGTGGCGATTGATGCGCGCACCGTGGCCCCCGGCAAATGGGAAATCTTTACCCATGGCGGGCGCAAAGCCACCGGCATCGATGCGGTGGAATTCGCGCAGCTTGTGGCGGCCAGGGGCGCAGGCGAAATCCTGCTGACCTCGATGGATCGTGACGGCACGCGCGATGGCTATAATATCCCGATGACCCGCGCCGTGGCCGATGCGGTCAACATTCCGGTCATTGCCTCGGGCGGGGTCGGCACGCTGGATCATCTGGTCGAAGGCGTGATCGAGGGCCATGCCAGTGCCGTGCTTGCGGCCTCGATCTTCCATTTCGGCACTTTCACCGTGCGCGAGGCCAAGGAACATATGGCCGCCGCCGGCATCCCCGTGAGGCTCGCATGACCACGCTAGAGCGCCTGTCCGATACCATCGCCGCGCGGCGCAGCGGCGATACGGAAACCAGCTGGACCGCCCGGCTTTTGGCCGCAGGCCCCGAAAAATGCGCCGAGAAATTCGGCGAAGAAGCGATCGAGGCCGTGATCGCCTGTGTCGCCAATGATCGCGATAATCTGGTCTATGAGGCGGCGGATGTGATTTACCATCTGGCCGTGATGCTGGCCGCGCGCGATATCACGCTCGCCGAAGTGCTGGCCGAACTTGACCGGCGCGCCGGGCAATCGGGTATCAGCGAAAAGGCCGGGCGCTAAACATCAGTGCGCGGCGATATCATCCAGCCGGCGCGTGCCAAACAGGGGCGGATATTCGACCTTGGGGCATTTGTCCATCACGACCGCCATGCCGCGTTCGCGGGCGATCTGTGCTGCGGCTTCGTTCACGATGCCCATCTGCATCCATACGGTGCGCAGACCCGGCAATGCTGCCAGCGCCTCATCAACCACCGGGGGCACATCCTCGGACCGGCGGAAGATATCGACCATATCAACGGTGATTTCATCGGGAATATCGGCCAGCGATGCATAGACCGTTTCACCATGCAGCACCTGCCCCGCCAGCCCCGGATTGACCGGAATCACGCGGTAACCCAGTTCCGCCAGATATTCGGCCACATAATAACTGGGCCGTTCCGGCTTGTTCGAGGCGCCGACCACGGCGATGACGCGCGTGGTTTCGAATATTCTTTGGATATCGGGTTTTTGCTGTGTCATGTCTGCCAATCTAGCACAGATCCGCACAAGGTAAATGGCGCGGATCAGCGGCGGCCCAGACAAAAAAGCGCCCGGGATGAACCGGGCGCCAGTTCGGAACGAGGGACAGTGAAGAGAAGCGCGGAAGTTCCAATATCGCGCCTCTGATAGATAAATAGGTGGGGTCGCCTGACTTGAAAGGGGTGTAAACGAACTGTGAACAGAACGTTAACATCACGCGATCACTCGTCGATCAGATCGCGCCAGTTCCGTTGCGCTGCCGCTATATGGCCCGGGGCGTCGGCGCGCCACTGATCCAGCGCATCCTGCGTTGCCGCCAGATAGAGTTTGCCCTCATGGATGACGAAAATCTCGGGTCGTGCCGCCAAAAGCCCGCCCTGCGCGGCGGCATGGGCGCAATAGCCGCCAAATTGCGGCGCATAGGCACGGGGGTCGGCCTCAAACGCCGCCATATGTTCGGCGGATGCGAAATACCAGGTCGCCCCCGCCCACATCAGCGCATAGGCCGGCACCCCCGCCACCGCGCGTCCGGTGGTGAAATAGGCCACCGGATCGGCACCATGGATCGCGATCCCGCCGGTCGTATGCACCTCGGGCCCGGCCAGCGCCGGGCGCAGGCCCGGGCCAAGGCTCGCCAGCGCAAGGGCAATCAGTAATCCGTGCAGACTATGGCGCATGAACATCAGCGATTCTCGTGGTAGGGTTGCCCCAAAAATGCACGTGGCAGCATGGATGCGAAACCCCCCTCAACGAAAGAGTGATGAACGGTGAGCCCGTCAGCCGCGTTCAGCCGCCGCATAAAGCGCCACCGCCGCCGCGTTCGACACGTTAAGCGAACCGAATTCCGCCGCCGCCGGGATACGCACCAGCATATCGCAGGTCTCGCGCGTGCGGGCGCGCAGCCCCGGCCCCTCGGCCCCCAGCACCAGCCCCACCGGCCGCCCGGCCAACCCCGCAAGCCCCTGTGGCAGCGGGATATCGGCTTCGCCATCCAGCCCCAGCAGCACATAGCCCATGGCGCGCAATTCCTCCATCGCGTCGCCCAGATTGCGCACCCGCAGATAGGGCTGGCGTTCCAGCGCCCCCGATGCCGTTTTCGCCAACGCCCCGGTTTCGGGCGCCGCATGACGCGCAGGCGCGATCACCGCGCGCGCGCCAAATACTTCGGCCGAGCGCAGCACCGCGCCGACGTTATGTGGATCGGTCACCTGATCCAGCAACACCACCATCGGCGCGCGCCCGTCCTCGCCCGCAAGGCAAACCTCGGCCAACGGCCCCCAGTCGAGCGGTTTGACCTCAAGCGCCGCGCCCTGATGCACCGATTGCGGATCAAGCGGCGCGGTAAACCGGCGCGCATCGACGATTTCCGGCTCGATCCCCGCCGCAGCAATCGCATCGGCCAGCCGATCGGCCGCATTGCGCGTCACGATCAGCCGCAGCCGGATACGCGCAGGGTTCAAAAGCGCATCACGCACCGCATGCAACCCGAACAGCCAGACCGTCGCCGCCGCGGCCAGCCGCTTGGATTGTTCCTTCTCGATGACCCATTTGGGTTTTTGCATGATCGTGCCCCCGTTCCGTCGCGCGCCGGACAATGCGCCGTGGCCGGACCGGGCGCAAGGGATTTTCCTATTGACGCCCCCATGGTCTGCTTGTATCCCCCACTTCGCACCGGGCCAAACCCGGCTGCGGGCGACGTGCTGCAAGGTGCGGCAGCGGACTGTAACTCCGCCGGGGAGACCCACGCCTGGTTCGATTCCAGGGTCGCCCACCATTTACATCCCCATTGCCATTATCCCCCGTCCCTCCTAGCCTTTCGCCCAAACGGAGCGGGGCATGAAGAAAATCGGGATGATTGGCGGGTTGAGCTGGGTATCCACCGCCGAATATTACAAGCGTATCAATGTGATCACGCAAGAGCGCGCCGGGGGTGTCAGTTCGGCACGGATCGTGCTCGAAAGCGTGAACCGGCAGGACTATGTCTCGGCCGTGATCGACCGGCAGGACGAGGATATGGCCTGCGCGCTTATCGCACGCTCGGCTCGGGCGCTACAGGCGGCGGGGGCGGATTTCATCGTGATCACCTGCAACGATGTCCATCGTTTCGTGCCGCAGATTCAACCCGATATTGCGATCCCGTTTCTGCATATCGCGCAGGTCACGGCAGAAGCCATCCGCGCCAGGGGTCTGAAACGGGTCGCCATTCTGGGCGTGCGCAAAACGATGGAGAGCGATTTCTATCCCGACATCCTTGCCCGCAACGGGCTAGAGGCGCTGCTGCCCGATGAGGATGAAAAACGCTTCATCCATGACAGCATTTATCAGGAACTGGTGCATAACCGCTTTCGCCCGCAAACGCGGCGGCAATATCAACGGATCATCGCCGCGCTCGGCCAGCGGGGCGCGGATTGCGTGGCGCTGGCCTGCACCGAGATTCCGCTGCTGCTGGCGCCAGAAGATGCGCCGATCCCGGCGTTTTCCACGACCGAACTGCATTGTCACGCAGCGGTCGCCCATGCGCTCGACTAAGTGTCAGGTCACCCACCCCGGCAGCGCCGCGGCCTGACGGATCCAGTTTACGAGCAGCGCCTCGTCCAGCGGTTCATCTTCGTGGATATGATAATACCGCGTGTTCGGATCCTTTGAGCCCACGGGCGGCAGCGGGTCGAGTTTGGTGCCCGCAAAGAAGGTGATCTTGATGTAGCGGGTAAAGCAGTGATAGCTGAGAAAATACCCCTGCCCCTTGACCCCGTAAAACGGCGAATTCCATTTGACCGCTTTTTGCACATCGGGCACCGTCTTTTCGATCAGCGCATCAAGCGCCCGGCCGGTATCGGATTTCCAGCCCGGCATCGCGGCGATATAGGCCTGCACCGGGGCGTCGCCCTCGCCTTTTGCAATTTGCGGATTGCCGCCAGAAAGCAGGACCACCTCGCCCTCGCCCGGCGTCTTTCCGGTCTTTCTGCCAGCCATCGCGCTTCTCCTTGCTGCCGCCGCAGCATAGCCGATCCCGGCGCCGCCGTCAGGAAAAATCCCCCGTGATCTCATAGATCCCCCTTGCCGCGCGCACCTTTGCATTACGCGAAAGCGGCCGGATATCGGTCAGCTCCCAGGCCAGCCACCCCTCTTCGAAAGACCCCGCACAGGCCGCCTCTATATCCGCCGCCACGAACGGCCGCACCGCCGCCACCCGGACCAGCGCCACCGCCCGGCCGTCCGGGTCTTCCTCGCCGTCTTGCCGCAGATACCGCCGGTTCTGAACGATCAGCAGATCCTCCCCGGGGCCGAGGCCGGGTGCCCAGCGCCGGATCTCCAGCGTCTTCTCGCCCCGCGCGATCCGCTCGCCGTTCGGCGCAACAATCGATAAGGCTTTCATGGATTTATCCCCGTCCCCTCAACAATCCGTAGAAAACTCCCCCCGCCCCCCGGATTTGCCGCTTTTTCAGCCTCGCGCCGCCCCCTATACTGCGCGCATTACGCAGCGACAGGCAACCCATCCGATGGCCCCCGAAAACGCCCAGACCTTCAACATCCTCATCATCGGGCAGCGGGGCCGACTCTCTTATGAAGCGCTGCTTTTTGCCGCCTCGCTGCGCCACAGCGATCCGGGCTTTGCCGGGCGGTTGTTCGTGGCGGAACCGCAGCCGGGGCCGCTGTGGGCCGATGATCCGCGCATGCACCATGATGGGCTGCGCGCCGCGTTAAGCGATCTGGGCGCAGAAATCGTGCCATTCACAAACCACCATTTCGGCCAGTCCTATCCCTATGGCAACAAGATCGAGGCCCTTGCCGCCCTGCCCGAGGGCGAGCCCTTCGTGTTTTTCGATAGCGACACGCTGATCACCGGCCCGCTCAGCGCCGTGCCTTTTGATTTCGATCGCCCCACCGCCTCGCTTCGGCGCGAAGGCACATGGCCGCAGATCGAGCTTTACGGCCCCGGTTATAGCCAGATCTGGGGCGCGCTTTACGATCATTTCGGGCTGGATTTCGTCAGTTCGCTGGATGAACGCCACCCTGATGAATACTGGCAACGCTATCTTTATTTCAACGCCGGCTGGTTTTTCTATCGTTGCCCGCGTGTCTTTGGCCGGTTGTTTACCGATTACGCGGTCGAGATTCGCGATAACCCGCCCCCGGCGCTGATCTGTCAGCCGCTTGATCCCTGGCTTGACCAGATTGCCCTGCCGCTGGTGATCCACGCGCTGGGGGGCGGGCGCGACACGCTGCCAGCGGGGATGCTTGACGGGGGTATAAGCTGCCATTACCGGCTGTTGCCGCTGCTTTATGCGCGTGAAAGTGACCGGGTCGTCGCGGCCCTGCATGAGGTCGCGGCCCCGAATCGGATCAAGAAAATCCTCAAGGAATATGAGCCGATGCGGCGGCTCGTCTATCAACGCAAAGGCGCGAAATTGCGCGCGCTGTTTGATCGCAACGATCTGCCGCGTCGCGAACAGATGATCCGCAACCGGATCAAGCGCGAGGGACTTTGGATTAGATAACAAAGCCTTGAGCTGCTCAGATAATGCAGCGCCTTAGGTCAAAACTCCACTTGAATTTTCACCCTGGTAAATATATTTCATCCGGGTATAAACATTTCAAAGGCCATGACCATGCCCAGATCCCTCACCGCCTTTCACGGCAATACCCGCATCGCCCACGGCGCCGAAGCCGATGTCGCGCTGGCGCTGCACCAACATGGCGCGCCCGATGATAGCAGCGGCTATCTGATTTTCGACGATGCCACGGGTGCTGCCACCGATCTCGATTTGCGCGGCGGCGCAGAGGCCATTGCCACGCGCTATGGCACCGAGCCGCGCAGTCGCGGCCGCCCCCGGCTGGGGGTCGTGGCGCGCGAAGTGACGCTGCTGCCGCGCCATTGGGATTGGCTGGCCAGCCAGCGCGGCGGGGCCTCGGCGGCGCTGCGCCGATTGATCGATGCGGCGCGCCATGCCGATGGGGGCGATACCTCGGCCCAGGACCGCGATGCCGCTTACCGCTTTGCCAGCGCCATGGCGGGCAATCAGCCGGGGTTCGAGGCCGCGATGCGCGCGCTTTATGCAGGTGATCAGGCGGTGATGCGCCAGCATATGGCCCATTGGCCCGCCGATATTGCCGCCCATATCTGGCATCTGGCGCGGATCGCACCGACAAACTAGGCCAACATCCCATTGCGGGCGGGTTTCGCTTGGCATACCGTCTT
>JBBAGE010000044.1:0-14831 GCA_041655055.1 Paracoccaceae bacterium | reverse complement strand
CCCGCGGCCATCATGGCGGAAAATCCACACCTCGCCACTGCGCAGCGTCAGGGTGATGCCGCCATCGCCGGGCAATTGCCGGGCCACCACATCGGGATGCAGGTGGAAGCGGATCTTGAACGCCACACCTGCCAGCCCTGCCGCCAGCCGCGCGGCGGTAAACCGCTGTTCGCCCGCGGGTTCCAGCGCGGCCAGCGTATCTTCGCCGGTGATATCGCGCCCGTCTGTGGACAGGTCGATCTGGCGGATATGGATCAGCCCGTGGCTGGCGAAATAGCCGTCATGCGCGGCAATGATGCCGACCGCATCCTCGGCCAGACGATGTTCCAGTTGCACTTCGCCCGGGGCATGATCCAGCCGTTCGCGCCCATGGGCCGACGCACGTGCCCGCGCCAGCCGGGCGGATGACACGCCCTCGATCCCCAACGTCGAATGCGATGGCGTGGCCCGGCCCGCGCGCCGCCATTCGCCGCCAAAACTGCGCCCGGCCCCGCAATTGACGATCACCGGCCGCCGCCCCGATGTCAGTTCGAACGCCAGCGTAGAGGCATGGGCCTCAAAGCTCACGTCGCGCGCGGGGGGCGGGGCGGCATCCATGATGATCGTGGTGCGCCCGGCGTTTAGCCGCGCATAGCCCATATGCAGCCCCGGGCCGGGCCGCGTCTTGATCCCCGATGCCGCCAGCGCGTGATCAAGCCGCCCTTCGGCCCCGCGCCCGCCGCCGTGAAACCGCGCCAGCCCGCCATCGCTATGGCGCAGCGCGCGCAGCACCGGCGCGATCCGCGCAATCGTTTCAAGATGATCACGCGTCGCCATCCGCCCGGCCTCGGACAGGGCCGAGGCCGTCCAGTTCAGCAGCGCAAAGATATCCAGCAATTCTTCGGGGTTGCGGGTGGGAATCGCGCCATCCGCATCGATATGGTGGCCACATTCCGCGCCAAGCGCCTTTTGCGCGGGGGCGATATGGGCATCCATCCCCTCAAGCACCAATGCGGCGTGGATCAGCCCGGCCAGCGCCTCGATCCGGGGCAGGCCGGCGGGCGCCTTGTCCCAGCGGCGCGCCAGATAGATCACCTGCCGCGCCATCGTGCCCGCATCGGGGGCGATCAGTTCCGCGTGGTTTACCCAACGCGTCAGCCGCCGCCCGGTCAGATCGGGCCACCAGCCCGGCCCCCGGCCCCGGCCATAAAGCGCGATCCATTCGCCAACCCATTGCCGCGCCAGCACCGGCCCCGCCCGATCATCCGCCGCCGCCAGATCATCAAGCCAGCCAAAACCATGGATTTCCTGGGCAAAGGCCCGCGACGGCGCCGCAATCCGCCAGATCGAGCGCCCCGGCGCCTCGACCAGATGCCCGGCAAACTGAAATTGCCCTGCGATCAACCGCGCCCCGCGCAGGGGGCTGCCCATGCTGCGCGGCTCGCTCTGGCCGCGAAATGCGGTGACGGGCCGCGCCATCCCGGCCCAGCGCGCATGCACGCGATTGACCCAGCGCGTCATGCGCGCGGACAGACTGTCCAGATGTCTCACTTGGCCCTGCCCCGCCTTGATTGCGCATAAACTGGCCGCACCCGATGGGGCCAGCATACGCACAGCCGGGCGGGCTGTCATCGGTAAATGGAATTATTCGGGCTTGTGCAGCCGCACCGCGAAAAAGCCGTCCATCCCGCCCAGATCGGGCCAGTAATCGGGCCGCAGGCGCAGCCCGCCCTGGGGCGACACCCAGCCCGGATCAACCCCCGGCACCAGCGCCGCATCGCGATCCGCGCGCAATCCGGGGTGGCGGGTCAGCGCATCGGCCAGTTGTTCCTCGCCCTCATCGATCAGCAGCGAACAGGTGCAAAACACCAGCCGCCCGCCGGGCCGCAACAGCGCCAGCGCATGGTCGATCATCCGTTCCTGCAGCGCGAAAAGCGCGGGGAAATCGCTGCCATCCTTGGCATGGGGCAGATCAGGATGGCGACGGATCGTGCCCGTGGCCGAACAGGGCGCATCCAGCAAGATCGCATCATAGGGCGCGGCGTCATGCGCCAGCACATCGCCCACAACAATCCGCGCCGCCAGCCCCGTGCGCGCCAGATTTTCCTGCACCCGCGCCATACGCGGCCCCGACAGATCGATCGCCGTGACATCCGCGCCGCTGGCCGCCATCTGCATCGTCTTGCCGCCGGGCGCCGCGCACATATCCAGCACCCTTTCGCCGGGCTGCACCGCCAGCATGCGCGCCGGGATCGCGGCGGCGGCGTCCTGCACCCACCAATCGCCGCGCCCGTATCCGGGCAGGGCGCTGATCTGCCCCGGCTCGGCCAGCCGCACGCTGCCGCTGGGCAGCACTACGCCGCCCACCTGCGCCGCAAGCGCCGCGCCATCGCCGTCCTTTGGCGTCAGATCAACCGGCGCGCCGGCGGCGTGGGCGGCCTCGATCGCCGCCACCGCCGCTTTGCCGAAATCGGCCACCAGCACCTTGCGCAACCATTTCGGCAGGCGCGGCGGCGGTAGCGCGGCCCATGCGGCGGGCCCGGTTTCGGCCAGTTTGCGCAGCACCGCATTCACCAGCCCCGCCAGATGCGCCACATCGCGCCCGCCTGCGCGGGCCATGGCCACGGCGGCATTGACCACCCCATGCGGCGCGGCCCCTTCGGCGCAGATCTCATAAACCGCAAGCCGCAGGATATTGAGCGCGTGTTCATCGGGCCGTTTGCGCAGATGCGGACCAAGCAGCCGGTCGCAGCGATCCACCTGCCGCAAACAGCCCAGCGCCAGCCGCTGCGCCCGGGCGCGCTCGTCGGGTGCCAGCCGTGCCAAAGCATCGGGCAGCATCTGCGCCAGCAAGCGGTGGTCGCGCGTGACCCCGTTAAGCAGGTGAACCGCCGCAAGGCGTGGGGCAAGACCCGGTTGCGCCATGGCGGCACCTTTCGTTCGAACTTGTTCCTGTCGGCGCTTGGCCTATATCAGACAGGGCAAAGCGACAAGGACTACGCCATGAACACCCAAGACGACCTGCCCCCCGCCGCCCGCCGCGCCTTGGCCGAAGCCGAAGCCCGCCGCAAAGCGACCGAGGCGAGGCAAAAAGCCCTGCCGCTGGAACTCGGCGGCCGCGACGGCCCCGAACCCGTGCGCTATGGCGACTGGGAGAAAAAGGGCATCGCTGTCGATTTTTGAGCCGTGCGCGGGCGTGGTTTTGCCTGATAATCTGACATCGGCGTCGGTATAGGGGCGCGAAACCGTGCGCCCTCAAAAACGTAGTAAGTTGTCCACTCACGCCAGCCACTACGCGCGCCCGTGTGTAAACAACCCTTGACCCCGCCAGCCAGTTACGGGCCGGCCGCTGCACTTTGTGGTCGGTGTCGAGAGACGATGCGCGGCTTTTCTTAACTTCCCAAGCCGCTTCCTTATCCGAAAAATTTCGCCCAGCGGCAAGCCACGCTACATCTGTTTTATCCGGCGTGCAGGTCGCGCGCTTTCGGGCCATCCCGGGCTGGGCGCGGTCCATAGTGCATGATTGCCGGTCTGGATGCTTCAAACTTACCACGCCAGTCGTCGAAAACGTCTGATTTAATCTTGAATAGTCCGGCGACGCGCCTGCACGTTGCGCCGGCGATCACCAAATCACCCCCAGCTTCACAGCCCCAGCACATCCATCATGTCATATTCGCCCGGTGCCTTGCCCTGCCCCCAAAGGGCCGCGCGCAGCGCACCTTTGGCGAACAGGCTCCGGTCGCTGGCCACGTGGCGCAGCACGATCCGCTCGCCGGGCCCGGCGAACAGCACGTCATGCTCGCCCACGATATCGCCGCCGCGAATCGCGCTGAAGCCGATATCGCCGCGCTTGCGCGCGCCCGTAATCCCATCGCGCCCCGAATCGCGCACCTCTGCCAGCGAGATCCCCCGCCCGGCGGCCGCGGCCTCGCCCAGCATCAGCGCGGTGCCCGATGGGGCATCGACTTTCTGGTTGTGATGGGCCTCGATCACTTCGATATCGTAATCCGCATCAAGCGCCTGCGCGACCATCTGCGTCATCCGCACCAACAGATTGACCCCAAGGCTCATATTCCCCGCGCGCACGATCACCGCATGGCGCGCCGCAGCCTTGAGCCTGGCCAGATCACCATCATCGAATCCCGTGGTGCCGATCACATGCACCGCCCGCGCCTGCGCAGCAAGTTCGGCGAAGGCGACGGTCGCCGCCGGCGCGGTGAAATCCAGCACCGCCTGCGCGCGGGCGAAACATTCGACCGGATCATCGCTGACCGTCAGGCCACGCTCGGCACCGCCCATCGCCACGCCGATATCGCGCCCGATCCAATCATGCCCCGGCCGTTCCAACACGCCCACCAATCGGCAGGCATCCGACCCCAGCACCTGCCGGATCAGCATCTGCCCCATGCGCCCCGAAGCGCCCGTAATCACAATTCCCGGCTTGTCGCTCATCGCGCTCTCCTCATGCCCGCTGCCGCCCGGTTTAGCGGCTCGCCCCGCCGGTGCAAAGCCCTGCTTGCACCGGCGGGGCGGCAGGGGGCCTCAGCCCGTCACATGGATCAGCGCATCCACGCCAAACCCGCCCTGCGGCAGCGCGATGAACGGGTTGATCTCCACGCTCTCCACCTCGGGCCCCTGCGCGGCGATGAATTGCGAGACCGCGACGATCGCCCCGGCAATCGCCTCCAGATCGGCCTTCTCCTGCCCGCGCGCACCATCGAGGATGGCGAAGCTGCGGATCGCGCGGATCATCTCCAGCGCCGCCACATGGGTGACGGGGGCGGTGCGCAGAACCGTGTCTTTCAGCACCTCGGTATAGATGCCGCCCAGCCCGAACATCACCATCGGGCCGAAAGTCGGATCGCGATGCGCGCCGATGATGGTCTGGGTGCCGCCGGTGATCATCTGCGCCACCGTCACGCCGCGGATCTCGGCCTCGGGCACCGCGCGCGCGGCGTTCCCGGTCACGCGGGCAAAGGCCGCGCGCACCGCTTCCGCATCGGCAAGGTTCAGCGCGACGCCGCCCACCTCGGACTTGTGGCCGATCTGCACCGAAAGCACCTTCAGCACCACCGGATAGCCCATCGCCTCGGCCGCTGCCACGGCCTCTTCGGCGCTGGCCGCCACCCGTTCGTCCGCAAAGCGCAGCCCGGCCTTGGCCAGCAGCGCCTTGGATTGCGCCTCATCCGGGCTCTCAGTCAGTGCCTCGCGGGCGATACCTGCGGCTTCAGGCACCACCAGCGGCTGATCGCGCATCATGGAAAGCTCCGCCGCGCCCGCCAGCGCCTTCACGCAGAAAACCGGATCCTCAAAGACCAGATAGCCCATATCCTCAAGCTGCTGGCGGAACTCCGGCGTGGACTGCACGCAAAGCGCAAGCTGGGTCTGGGGAAACTCGGCGCGCAGCTTGCGCAGCGGCGCGCTCAGCACCTCCATATCATGGGCGTTGCGCCCGGCATTGGCGAAGAACAGCATGGCCGAGCCGAAGGGCCGGTCGCGCAGAACCCGCTCTACCGTGCGGGTCAGCATCGCCCGGTCACCCCGGTCTGGGCGGTGGTATCCACCGGGTTCAGCCCCACGGCCAGCGGCAGTTCTGCTTGCACCGCGGCCAGCGTGGCCTCGGACACCGGGGGCATCTCCAGCCCGGTCTCCATCGCCGCATCGGTGGACATCACCCCCACCCCGCCGGAAACGGTGACGATGGCCAGCGTCTTGTCCACCGGCAGACGGCCCTGCGCGCAGGCATAGGTGACATCGACCATCTCGGTCAGCGTGTGGCAGGAATAGGCGCCGCCTTCGCGCAGCACCGTATCGAACACCTGCACCGAACCCGCCAGCGCCCCGGTGTGCGAGGCCGCAACCGTCTGCCCCGCCTCGGTCCGGCCCGCCTTGAACACGATCACCGGCTTTCGCATTCGCCGCGCGGTGCGCAGCGCGCGCACCAGCGCCGGGCCGTTGCGGCAGCCCTCAAGATAGAGCATCAGCACATCGGTATCGGGATCTTGCGCCATCCATTCAAGGCATTCGGCGGCCTCTACATCGGCCTCGTTCCCGGTGGCCACGAATTTCGAGATCGCCATGCCCCGGCTGATCACAAGGTTCTGCAGGTAAGAGCCCACCGCCCCGCTCTGGCTGACCATGCCCACCCGGCCCACGGCGGGCGTGCCCCGGTCCATCGCGGTGGAGAAGGTGGAGAAAACCCGGTCCGCCGTGTTGAACGATCCCATGGCGTTCGGCCCCAGCAGCCGCGCGCCGGCATCGCGGATCATCTTCATGATCCGCGCCTGCGCGGCGATGCCTTCCTCGCCCGCCTCGGCGAAACCCGCGCTGGACATCACGATAGAGCGGACCCCGGCGGCGCAGGCATCGGCCACGGCGGCCTCGGCATGGCGGGCGGGCACGGCGATGATGGCCTGATCCACCGGCCCGGGGATGGCGCTGGCGGTGGGATAGGCGGTCAGGCCCTGCACCTCGGGGCGCGTCGGGTTCACCGGATAGACCTTCACATCGGATTTCGCCTCCAGCATGTAGCGGATCGGGCGGCCGCCGATCTTGCGCGGATCATCGGACGCGCCAATCACCGCGATGCTGCGCGGGCGAAACAGGGCATCAAGCGCCCCGGCGGTTTCTGTGGTCATCTCATATCCTCCCTTCGGCCGGCTGCCCCGCGGGCGCGGCCAGATCCATGTAATAGCTGCGCTGCTCCACGCTGCCGCCCAGCCATGGGATCAGGCCAAGGCAGCGTTTCAGATGCAGGCTGAGTTCGTTTTCATCGGTGATGCCCATGGCGCCGAAAAGCTGGATGCTCTCGCGGATGATCAATTGCGCGGTATCGTTCAGCCGCGCCCGCAGCCGGGCGGCCTGCATCCCGCGCGCGGCAGCATCCTCCAGCGCATCGAACCGGGCGAGGCCGGTATCAAGCACCGCCCGCGCCAGCCGCTGATGCACGAACATATCCGCCGCGCGGTGCTGAAGCGCCTGAAAAGAGCCGATGGCCCGGCCAAACTGGCGCCGGGTCTTCAGATGCTCGATCACCAGCGCCATCATGCGATCCACATGGCCCATAAGCTCCGCCGCGATCAGAACCGATGTCTCATCCAGCGCGGCGCGCAACGCGGCTTCGGCGCGGGCGCCCACGGCCAGCACCTCGCCCGGCACGGCCTCCAGCACCAGCCGCCCCATGGGCGTGCCATCGGCGCGGAAATCATGGGTCAGCGACAGCCCCGGCGCGTCGGCGGCCACCAGCACCAGCGCCAGCCCCTCGGGCGCCCGGGCGCTGACGATGAAATGGCTGGCCCCGGCGGCACCGGCCACCCAACCCTTCGTGCCGTTCAGCGCGCCATCCGCCCAGACGGTGGCGGGCACGGCAGCCCGCGCGAAATCCCGCGGCCCTTCCTGCCACGCAAGCGCGGGCAGCGCCTCGCCCCCGGCCAGTCCGGCCAGCAGATCGGCACCGGCACCGGAATGGCCCAGCACCCGCCCGGCAAGGAAAAGCCCCGGCAGCGGATCGGCGGAGAAACACCCCGCCAGCCCCTCGGCCACGATCCCCGCCGCCGCGATGCCAAGCCCCAGCCCGCCCGCCTCTTCGGGCAGCGCGAGGCCGAGCCAGCCCTGCGCGGCCATGGTGGCAAGCGTGTCCGGCCCGTAGCCCGGCAATGTGTTGCGCGCCGCGCGGACCGCCGCGCCATCCGCCGCGCGCCCGGCATGTTTCATTACCGCCTCGCGCAAGAGCGCGGCGGTCTCTGGATCAAGCGTCATGCCGCGCCCTCCTTCGGCAGGCCCAGAACCGAGCGCGCCAGAATATTGCGATGAACCTCATTGGTGCCCGCAAAGATCGTGGGCGCGCGGCTTTCATAATAGGGGGCCAGCAGATCCGCCGCGCCCTCGCCCGCCAGCGCGGCGTCAGCGCCCGCCACCTCCAGCAGCAGCTCGGACAGGCGCTGAAACGTGCCGGTGGACCAGATCTTCAGCGCCGAAATTTCCACCCCCACCTTGCCATCGGTGCGCACCAGATCGGCGAAGCCGGTATACATATCCTGCGCGTCCTGCGTATCGAAGATCGCTTGCGCCAGCCGGTCGCGCCAGTAATCGCTGGCCAGCAGGCCCCGCGCCTCCATCTGCGCGCGCAGCGCCAGCAGCACCTTGAACGCGCGTTTGGGCGAGCCCGCCCAGATCCGTTCAAACCCCAGAAGCGAGCGCGCCACCGCCCAGCCCTTGTTGGGCTCGCCCAGAATGCAATCGGTGCTGACCGTCACGTCATCAAAGAACACCTCGCAGAAATCCGGGTGGCCCGAGAGGTTCTCGATCGGGCGCACGGTGATGCCGGGCAGCCGCATGTCTATCAGCACGAAGCTGATGCCCTCCTGCTTCGGCCCGCTCCGATCGGTGCGGATCAGGGCAAATATGTGGTTGGCCACGTGGGCCGAGGTGGTCCAGATCTTCTGCCCGTTGATGACCATCCGGTCGCCCTCGATCCGGCCATCGCATTGCAGGCAAGCCAGATCGGACCCGGCGGCGGGCTCGGAATAGCCCTGACACCAGATATGTTCGCCCGCGTGCATCTTGGGCAGATAGTGGGCCTTCTGCGCCTCGGTCCCCCAGGCGATGATCGCGGGGCCAAGGTTGCGCACCCCGGCGTCATGCAGCCATGGGGTGCCGGCGGCCTCCATCTCTTCGATGAAGATCAGATGGCGCTCCGGCGAAAGCCCCATGCCGCCATAGCTCACCGGCCAGCCCGGCGCGATCAGGTTGCGCCGGTGCAGCGCCTGATACCACGGCATCGAGACATTGGCGGGAAAGCGGTGCGGGTAATGGCGCAGTTCGGGCGGGCATTCGGCCTCGATGAAATCGCGCAGGAGGCGGCGGAACTCCGCTTCCGCCATGCCGTTCCAGTCCGGTGCGGGATCAGCGGCCATGATAAACCCCGGGGCGTTTCTCCATGAAGGCCCGGACCGCCTCTTTGTAATCCTCACTCTGGTTCAGGTAGGACTGGGTAGAGGCCTCGGCATCAAGGAAGGCGTCCAGATCGGCGGAAGTGGCCACCTCGAACAGGTGCCGGGTCATGCCCAGCGCCAGCGTCGGCATCGCCAGAAGCTGCTGGCAATAGGCTTCGGCCTCGGCCTCCAACTGGTCATCGGGCACCACCCGGCTGACCAGCCCCATCTCCAGCGCCTCGGGCGCGCCGAGGATGCGGGCCGAGAAGGCCAGTTCCTTGGCCCGCAACTGCCCGATATGGCGGATCAGGAAATGGATCGCGCCGCCATCGGGGGCCAGCCCGCGCTTGGAAAAGATCATCGAGAACCGGGCGGATTCCGCCGCAATCACCACGTCCGACGCCAGCGCCACCGACCAGCCGAAGCCCACGGCCACGCCGCCCACGGCCGAGACCACCGGCTTTTCCACCGCCGCCAGTTCGCGCGCGATGGCGCCCACGCCGCGCTGCATCCGGGCGCGGGCGCTGCCCTGCGTATCCTTGCCCATGCGCGAAACATCGGCCCCGGCGCAGAAATCGCCATTCAGGCCACGGATCAGCACCACCCGCACCTCGGTGTCATGGCGCAGATCGCGGATCATGTCGGCCATCTCATAGCGTTCTTCGGGCGAGAGCGCGTTGCGCCGCCCCGGCGTGTCAAAGATGATCCGCCCGATACCGCCGGATTTTTCAAGATGGATGCCCATCACTTCCCTCCCTTGCGCAGCCACGCCGCCCGCGCGGTGCGCGCCGCATCGCTGGCCGCCTCGGCCGCGCGCCATTCCTGTTCAAGCTGATCCACGATCCCGGCGGCAGGCTGCACCTCTGCGATCAGGCCAATGCCCTGCCCGGCGCCACGAATATCGCTCCATGCCTTGGCCTCGGACCGACCGCCTGCCTTATAGCGGCTCTTGTCGCGGCTGGCGGCGGCCACCTCTTCCGGGTCCAGCCCGGCGGCGATGATGCTCTGGCGCAGGTAATTCGCGGGCAGGCCGCTGAAGAAGGGCGTGTAGATCACATCCTTCAGCGCCGCGCCCACAACCATCGCGCGGTAATCCTCCGGCGCGCGGCTTTCAGAGGCGGGAATGAAACGGCTGCCCATATAGACCATATCCGCCCCAAGGCTCAGCGCGGCATGGACCGCGCCGCCGGTGCCGATGGCGCCCGCCAGAACGATGGTGCCGTCATAGAATTTGCGCACCTCGGAATAGAAGGCAAAGGGGTTGGCCGTGCCCGCATGGCCGCCCGCGCCGTTGCAGATCAGGATCAGCCCATCGACCCCCTGCTCCAGCGCCTTTTCGGCGTGGCGCACGGTGGTCACGTCATGGAACACAAGGCCCCCATAGCCATGCGCCGCCTTCACCAGATCGCCCGGGGGCGAGAGCGAGGTCAGCAGCAGCGGCACCTCATTATCAACGCAGACCTGCGCATCATGCGCGAACCGCGCGTTGGAGGCGTTGGAGATCAGGTTGACCGCATAGGGTGCGGCGGGCGCCTCGGGGTGGGCGGCGTCATGGGCGGCCAGCGCCTCTTTTATCGTGCTCAGCCAGTCCTGCAATTCGGCCTCGGGCCGGGCGTTGAGCGAGGGGAAGGAACCCACGATCCCCGCCTTGCACTGCGCCACCACCAGCTCATGCCCGGACACAAGAAACATCGGCGCGGCGATGACCGGCAGCCGCAGGCGGCTTTGAAAGGCTTGGGGCAGGCTCATGGCGTCTCCTCCAGAAGGGCATAATCCGGCGCGGCATGGCCCGGCCCGAGCAGGGCGCGGCCCGCGTCCAGAACGGTCACATCGCGCGCCTCCACACGGGCGCGGAAGCTGGCGTGATCCGGCCCGGTCCAGATCTGGAACCGCACCGTCTCGCCCGGAAAGACCGGGCGCGAGAAGCGGCATTCCACCGAGCGGATCGCCCCGGCGTCGCCTCCCGCCACGGTGGGCAGCAGCGCGCGCGCCGCAAGGCCGTAGGTGCAAAGCCCGTGCAGGATAGGCCGGTCAAACCCCGCCTTCGCCGCATAGGCGGGATCGGCGTGGAGCGGGTTGCGGTCAATGTTCAGCCGGTAAATCAGCGCCTGCTCGGGCCGGGTCTGCACGTCAATCTCATAATCCGGCGCGCGGTCCGGGCAGGGCGTGGCCTGCGGCGCCGCGCCGAATTCGCGCCCGAAACCACCATCTGCGCGGCAGAAGGTGGAATGCAGGACCGAGGCCACGGGGGCATCGGTCTCGGCATCGAACATCGTGCGCGCGGCGTGGATCACCGCGCCCTTTGCGCCCTTGTCCTCGACCGCCGCCACCTTGGCGCGCGCATAGAGCCGCCCCTCGGGGGCCATGGGCTGATGCAGGAAAACCCGCTGCTCGCCATGGACCACCTTGTTCAGCGTTACCCCCAGCGCCGGGTCCGCCGTCCAGCGCCCCGGATGGCAGAGGATCGCGGGCATCGTCGGCACCGCCTGCAAGCCCTGTTCATAGACGAAGGGCAATTGCGCGGGATCCAGCGGATCCTGCCCGAAACCAAGCGACACGGCGTAAAGCATCGTGTCCTTATCGGTGTAGGACTGTTCGAGCCGGGGAAAGACCCAGCCCTCCAGCGCATCGACGTTCAGAGCCATTGGGGCGCTCCCTCAAATCGGATCCCAGCCGATGACTTCCTTGGTCCGCTCGGCGGGCGTGAAAGCCGAAGCCCAGGCGTTCGGCATCCGCTCGGCCAGCGCCTCGACCGTCCAACCATCATCGCGGTGCATGGTGCGGATCGGGCGCGGCTGGTTGTAAAGATAGACCTCATTGCCCCGCGCGCCGAAGATCTGGCCGGTGATCCCCGCCGCCGCATCCGAACACAGGAACGCCGCCAACGGCGCGATCTGATCGGCACGGGTTTTCGTGCGGCGCTTTTCCATCTCGCGGGCCTGATCTTCGGGGTTCTTGCCGGGGATGGTTTCGATCATCCGGCTGAAGGCATGGGGCGCGATGCAGTTGGAGCGGACCTTGAAGCGCGCCATATCGAAAGAGATCGCGCGCGAAAGCCCGACGATACCCATCTTGGCCGCCGCGTAATTGGCCTGCCCGAACGAACCGATCAGCCCCGAGGTAGAGGTCATATGCACGAAGGCCCCGCCCTCTTGCGCCTTGAAATGCGGCGCGCAGGCGTGAGAGATGTTGAACGCCCCGAACAGATGGACCCGCAGCACCGCCTCGAAATCATCCGGCGTCATGCGGTGAAAGATCACGTCGCGCAGGATGCCCGCGCTGTGGACCGCGCCATCGATCCGGCCGAAGTTGGAGATCGCGGCATCCACCATGCTCTGCGCGCCCTCTGCCGTGGCCACGCTATCGCCGTTGATGATGCCCTCGCCGCCCTCGGCGCGGATCAGGTCCGCCACCTCTTGCGCCGGGCTCGCATCCTGCCCCTCGCCCGTCAGCGAGGCGCCCAGATCGTTCACCACCACCTTCGCCCCGGCCCGCGCCGCGCAAAGCGCGATTTCACGGCCCACGCCCCGGCCCGCGCCGGTGACGAGGATTACTTTGTCTTGCAGCAATTTTGCGGTCATATCGGTTTTCCGTTTCGTCAAAGGGTGGATTGAGTGCCGAGGATCAGCGTGGCCTGCCCGGCCAGAACGCCGCCGTTGCCGTGGGCGATCGCGGTGCTTGCGCCAGAGACCTGCCGCGCGCCGCATTCGCCGCGCAACTGGCGCGCGGCCTCGACCATGGTGAAGAGGCCGAACATCCCCGGATGGCAATAAGACAGCCCCCCGCCCGAGGTATTGACCGCCAACCGCCCGCCCGGCGCGATGGCGCCATCCTGCACGAAGCGGCCACCCTCGCCCTTGGGGCAGAAGCCCAGATCCTCGAGGAACAGCAGCGTGGTGATGGTAAAGGCATCGTAAAGCTGCGCCACGTCGATATCCTGCGCGCTCAGCCCCGCCATCGCATAGGCCTGCGCGCCCGAACGCGCGGCGCCGGTATCGGTCAGTTCCGGCATCTAGCTGATCGTGTGATGCTCTTGCGCCTCGCCGGCGCCCAGCAGATAGACCGGCGCCTTGCGCAGATCCTTCGCCCGGTCCGCCCGCACCATCACCACGGCGGCGCCGCCATCGGTGACCAGACAGCAATCCTTCACCCCCAGCGGAGAAGAGACCATCGGCGCGCCAAGCACATCCTCGCGCGTCAGCGGGCGGCGGTCAAAGGCGCGCGGGTTCATCTGCGCCCAGCCCCGCGCCGCCAGCGCGATATCGGCCAGATCCTCGCGCGTGGTGCCGTAAAGGTGCATGTGCCGCGCCGCCGCCAGCGCGTAGCCGGTAATCGGCAGGCGCGGGGCGAAGGGCGCATCATACTCGTTCAGATCGCGCTGCGGCACGAAAGAGCCGCGCGCGCTGCGCTGGGTAGAGCCATAGGCAATGACCGCGACATTGCACAGCCCCGCCTCCAGCGCCAGCGCGGCATGGGCCGCAAGGCTCTGGAACGAAGCCCCGCCGATGAAGCTGGAATCGGAATAGGCCGGGCGGATGCCCAGATATTCGCAAAGCGAGATCGTCGGCATCCACAGTTGGCTGGCGGCGCTGAAAACGCCGTCCACATCGGAAAGGCTCAGCCCCGCATCCTCTAGCGCCGCCTGAACCGCCTGCCCCATCAGATCGAGCGGCGTGGTCCCCGGCGCCACAACCCCGAGATCGCTTTCCGCCACCCCGACGATGGCGCTGCCGCCGCGTTTCAGCCCGTTCATTGCGCCCCCTCCCAGACAAAGACCGGCACCGGCGCGGCGCCTTCGCCCTCTGCGGGCCGGAACGTCACCCGCACCCGGCGGCCAATCTCATCGGGCTCGCCCCGCGCGCCCTCGACGGTGGACATCATGCGAAACCCCTCATCCAGATCGATCAGCGCCACGGGATAGGGATCGCCCTTCACCGGATGCACGCGCGAGATGGAATAGACGCTGCCGCGCCCGGCGCTGACCCGCCATTCCAGCGGCGCGTTTCCGCCATGCGGGCAGACCACCCGCGGATAGAACACCGCCCGGCCGGTATCCGGGCTGAATTGATAGGCAAGCTCTCCGGCGCGCAGATGATCCTGCCATGCCTGAAGCGGCGATCTCTCGATCTTGTTCATGCTTTCCCCCGATGAATGGCCCCTGAACAGCGGCCCGTCATTCCCTCTTTGATGGCGAGTTAATGGTGTTTGCGAGCCAAGCTCAACTTGGCACAAATCACCCGTGACTAAGGTTTGGTTATGCTTTCTGTATCCCTCGCTGCGGGCGGATGCGCGGCAAGGAACGCCAGCAAGGCCTCGGCAAAACCTTCGGGATTTTCGATATTCACCGAATGCCCGCCATCGATATCCACGATGCGCAGCGCAGGCCAGAGCCGGGCCAACTCATCGCGGACCGGCTGAAAGACCCGCTCATGACGGCCATTGATCAGCAGCGTCGGAACCACCGGGGCGGAACCCGGCACATGCCGCAGTGAAAGCGCGGGCATGACATGCTCCAGAATCTGGCAATAGGTGGGCAGGTCGATCCGGTCTGCATCTTCGGACAGGATCGCGCGGATATCCGGCGGGAAGCGTTTGGCAAACCGCGGGTGGAACCGTTCGCGCCGCAGGGCCGCTATGCCCTCATCCCGCAGCACCGCCAGCCGCGCGGCGCGGGCCTGCACCTCTTGCGTCGTGTCATTGTCGCGCAGAACCACCCGCGCATTGGTGAAGCATTGGGCCACCACATGCTGGGGGAAGCGGCGCGCATAGCCAAGCGTCAGCCCCGCCCCGAAGCTCTGCCCGCAGAGATACCACCGCCCGATGCCCAGCCCGGCGCGGATCTCATCCAGCCGTGCGATCAGGCTTTCGGCGGTGACGCTGGCGAGATCCACGGGCGCGGGGCTCTGGCCATGGCCCGGC
>JBBAGE010000043.1:0-14986 GCA_041655055.1 Paracoccaceae bacterium | reverse complement strand
TGCAAAACGGCCACCACCAGATCGCCGAACTGACAGCCGATGCCGAGGGCGCGATCAGCGGCAGCTTTACCCTGCCGGCCGAGGCGGCACCGGGCCTGCATCCGATTGTGGTGATCACCGACACCCCCTCGACCGCCAGCATCATCGAGATGAAAATCTCGCCCGATGTTGCGCTTGCGGGGGCAGACCTTTACACGATCGAAGCCGCGCAGCTTGACCCCGGTCTTTATCAATCGGCCTATAGCGCCCGTTCTGACGCGCTGTTCGTGGTTGCCGCCGTGGGCCGCCCGCCGGTGACGCAATCTTCGCTGATGCGCGTCGATCCCGACAGCTTCGAAATCGTCGCCAGCATCACCCCCGCCGAGGCGCCCGCCCGCGCCGATGGTTCGACCGGCGGCGTCTTTGCCGTCTATGGGATTGGTCTGGATGACGAAAACGGCACGATCTGGGCCACGAACACCCGGCAGGATACCATCGCCGTCTATGCGCAAGATGATCTGTCGCTGATACATCAATTCGAACCGGGTGCCGCCATCCATGCCCGCGATGTGGTGATCGACACGACGCGCGACCGGGCCTATGTCTCGGCGGCCAATCAGACCTTTATTGAGGTTTTCGATACCGCGACGCTGGAACATGTGACCCGGATCGAGCTTGGCTCGACCATTCGGGGCGCGCGTTTCACGCCCATGAGCCTTGCGCTCGATGCCGAAGCCGGGCGGCTTTATACCGTGAGCCTGAATTCGCCCGAAGCGGCGGTGATTGATACCGACACCAACGAGGTTGCGCAGATCCTGTCGCTGCCCGGCGCGCTGCGCGCCAGCGGCGTTGCGGTCGATCCGGCTGCGGGGCGTTTGTTCGTTGCCTCGCAAAACAGTGACAATCTGCTGATCGTGGATCTGGCCAGCGGCGAAGTTTTGCATGACGTGCCGGTGGGTGCAGGCGCGCTCAATGTGCTTTATGAGCCGGTCGAAGGGCTTGCCTGGGTGTCGAACCGTGGTGCGGGGACGGTGACGGCGGTGAATGGCGAAGGCGAAATCGTGGCCAATATCGCGACCGGCAGCCTGCCCAACCATATCGCCACCGATGGCGAGGGCCGGCTTTTCGCGGTCAACAAGACACGCGGCGCCGAAGATGCGACCGGCGATCACCTGACCCGCCTGCAACGGGCTGAATAAGTGCGGGCGGGGCCCTTTGGGGCCCCACCGACACCGCCGAACAGTATCGGACATAATATGCACGACCCAAAGACCCACCTGCCCCGCCATTCCGCCACCGCGCTTGCGTTGATGCTGGCCTGTGCCGCCGCGCCTGCCGCCGCGCAAGAGGCCGGGCCGGTGCCGTCGCGCCCCGAGGCCGCAGCCCCCGCGCAAGACCCGGCCCCGGCCGCCGATGCAGGCGCGGCTGCCCCCGCCGTCGATCCCGCCGTGGATGCCGCGGCGCAAAATCCGGCGCTGGCGCAGGCCGAACCCACAGATCCGGCTGATCCCGCCGCCCCTGCCGAAACCCCGGATGCCGAAACCCCCGATGCCGTGGCCCCCACGGCTGACACGCCCATTCCCCCGGCACAGGAACAGCCCGCCGATCCCGCCACACCGGCTGGGGCCGATGCACCCGCGCCCGACGCACAGGCCCCTGACGCACAGGCCCCCGCCGCACAGGCGCAACCTGCACCCGCCACGCCCCCCGCTGCGCCTGGCCCGCTGTCCGGCCTTACCAACCTGCTGCCCGAAGATATCGCCCGTCAGCTAACGACCGAGCGCCGCGATGATCTGCCGCATGATCTGTCGCCTTGGGGGATGTTCATGGCCGCCGATTGGGTGGTCAAGGCGGTGATGATCGGGCTGGCCATTGCTTCGCTGCTGACCTGGACGATCTGGCTGGCCAAGACGGTTGAAATCTTTCTCGCGCGCCGGCGCGCGACTGCCGCCGCCAACCGGATCATGGCGGCCCGCAGCCTTGCCGATTTCGGCCCGCAAGTTGCGCGCAATGGCGGCGGTCCGGCCCGCGCCATGCTGCGCAGCGCCACGCAGGAACTGACCCGCAGCGCCCCCGCGCTTGACCATGCCGGGGCCGAAGGGCTGCGCAATCGCGTCGCGCTGGCGCTGTCGCGGATCGAGGCCCGCGCCGGGCGGCGCCTGTCGCGCGGCACCGGTATTCTGGCCACCATCGGTTCGACCGCGCCTTTTGTCGGGCTGTTTGGCACTGTCTGGGGCATCATGAACAGTTTCATCGGCATTTCCGAGGCCCAGACCACCAACCTCGCCATCGTGGCGCCGGGCATTGCCGAGGCGCTGCTGGCCACGGCCATCGGGCTTGTGGCCGCGATCCCGGCGGTGGTGTTCTACAACGTCTTTGCACGATCCATCGCCGGTTATCGCCAGATTCTGGGTGATGCGGCCACCGGGGTCGAAGTGCTGGTCAGCCGCGATCTGGACTTCCGCCTTGTGCCTGCCCCGGCAGACGTGACGGCAAAGGCAGCGGAGTAAGCCATGGCCGGGGGAATACGCCGCACACCCGAAGACGATCTCGCCGAGAACCACGAGATCAACGTCACGCCCTTTATCGACGTGATGCTGGTGCTGCTGATCATCTTCATGGTGGCAGCACCGCTGGCGACGGTGGATGTGAATGTGGACCTGCCGGCATCCTCGGCCACGCCGCAGGAGCGCCCGGATGAGCCGCTCTATCTGACGCTCGAATCCGATCTGTCGCTAAGCCTTGGCAATGATCCGGTGGGGCCCGACGGGCTTGCGGCAGCGCTGTTGGCCGCCACCGGCGGCGACCGCGAAACCCGGATCTTTCTGCGCGCCGACCGGGCAGTGGCTTATGGCGAATTGATGGAAACCATGAACCTGCTGCGTGCCGAAGGCTATCTGAAAATCGCGCTGGTGGGGCTAGAAACCACCGCCCCCGCGCCCGAGGCCGCGCCATGATCGCGCGCAATCACATAGCGCCCGGCAAGCCGCGTTTCGTGCATGAAGCGCGCGCGATACCGACCGCAATCGGGCGCGTTATGCGGGCCGACCGGGCGGTGGTTCGGGGCGAATTGACGAGGCCCATGAACCTGCTGCGCGCCGAAGGTCTGAAAAGCGCGCTGGCAGGGCTTGAAGCCCGCGCGCCCGAGGCCAGACCATGATGACGCGTGATCACATACCGCCCGGCGAGCCGCGTTTCGTGCAGAAGGCGGGCGAAATGGCGCTATGGAGCGCGGCGGGCGTGCTGGTGCTGGGTGTGCATGTCGGATCGGCGGCGCTGTTGATGCGCCAGGACCCCGAGCCTACGGAGGCCCCGCCTGCGATCTTTATCGATCTGGTGGCGATGGCCCCCGAATCGCCTGCGACCGAGATGAGCGAGCCATCGCCCGAAGCACCGGAGGCGGAACCCGAGCCGGAACCAGAACCCGAGCCGGAACCAGAACCCGAGCCCGAACCTGAGCCAGAGCCAGAGCCAGAACCCGAACCGGAGCCTGAACCGGAACCGGAGCCTGAACCCCTGCCCGAACCCGAACCGGAACCCGAAGTCATCCCCGAGGTCGAGCCCGAGGCCGTGATCCCCTCGGCCCGCCCGACACCCCGGCCCGAGCGCCGCGAAGAGCCCCGCCGCCCCGCGCCCACGCCGCCCGCCGCCGCAGCGCCGCCACAGGCCCAGGCCGCCCCCGCGCCGCAGGCCGCAGCGCCCGAATCCGCGCGCGGGCAGGTGTCGGACAATATATCGCCCGCGCGCTGGCAATCGCAGTTGCTCAGCCATCTGGAACGCCACAAGCGCTATCCGTCGTCGCTGCGCCGACGCGGGATCGAAGGCATTGCCCATCTGCGGTTTCAGATCGATCCCAGGGGCAACATTTTGAACGCAAGGATCACGCAATCAAGCGGCTCGGCAGAACTCGACGCGCTGGTGATCGACATGGCGCAACGCGCCTCGCCGGTGCCGCCGCCGCCGCCGGGCATCAACCCGGATGTGACCGTCCCTGTCCGGTTCGCGCTACGATGAGCGCCGCAAGCCCGATGATGCGTCGCCCCGCCACGGGCGGGCGCAGCCTGCAAGAAATGAGGTGCCCGATGGCCAGTCTCTCTCCTCTCGCCCCCACACCCGGAACGCCGGCGGTATCCGATGCCCGCCCGGTGCCCGGCATGGTCCCGATGGTTGATGCGGCGAACGGGAAAACCGTCGCGCCCGGCATCGGCGCAGAACCGGCCAAACCCGCACCGAATTCCCGCCCCGGCAAGGATGCGCCACGCCCCGCTGCGGCTCATAACATCGCACCCATCATCCCGCCCGCCATGCCACGCACGACAGGCGCGAAACCGACCCAGTTGTCCACGAAATCCGCACCTATCGAAAGCGACAACCGCCAATCGCAACCCGACATGGCCGAACCCCCAGCCACCGGCGCGGGGGCCTCTGACCCCGCGCAAGGCGCAAGCCACGATGCACAGCCCGGCGACGATGGTGCCCGCAAAACGCAGGCCGCGATGCAAGCAGGCCCCGCCACTGACGTGGAACCAGCCTCTAACGCTGCGCGCACGGCGCCGGCAGATGCCACAAGCGTGCGGGCCGGCGACGACGGCGCCCGCAAATCGCAGGCCGCGGTGCAAGCAGGCACCGCCACCAACGCGGGCCCAGCCTCTGACGCTGCGCGCACGGCGCTAGCCGATGCCACGAGCGTGCGGGCCGGCGACGATGGCACCCGCAAATCGCAGGCCGTGGGGCAAGCAGGCCACGCCACCGACGCGGAGCCAGCCTCTGACGCTGCGCGCACGGCGTCGGCAGATGCCACGAGCGTGCGGGCCGGCGACGATGGCGTCCGCATATCGCAGGGCGTGGGGCAAGCGGTTCCGGCCACTGATGTGAAACCAGCCTCTGGCCCGGCGCATGTCGCGGGCCGCGATGCACGGCCTTCGCGCGCCTGTTCGCCCGCCGACAGTGCCGCCCGGCTGCCAGATGCCGCCCAAACCACGCTTATCCCCACTGCGCGGGCCGAAGATTCTGCCGGGGCCGAGCCTGCGGGCGGGGCGCTGTCTGCGGCCGACGATCCCGCGCGCGTGCCGCGGCCCGATGCGGCGGCACCCGAGCCTTCGTTCCTGCTGCTTGCGCCGGGTGAGCCGCTGGTAGCCTTTGGCTGCCGCGCCGCGCTGCCTGCGGGTGATATCACCACGCTTGAGGCCCGAAGCGCCGCGTTTTTTGCCACGTCCGAGGCCCGGTCCGGCGCCGGGTTGCTGGTGGGGGCCCTGCCCTATGACCGCGCGGCCAACGATCACCTGTTTCAGCCCGTCACCGCCACCCGGGGCAATGCGCCCGCCCGCATTCCCCGCCCACCCGCGCTAAGCGATGCCGCGCACTGGGCAATCACCCCCGAACCGCCGCGCGCCGTTTATGAGACCGCCGTTGCCCGGGCGCTGGCGCTGCTGGAGGCGGGCAAGGACGGACTTGCCAAGATCGTGCTGTCGCGCAGCCTGCGCCTGCTTGCGCCCGGGCCGATCGACCCTGCGCCGCTGCTTGCGGCGCTGCGCGCCGATCCGGCGGCCACGGTCTTTTCCACGCCGCTGCCGGGCGGACGCCGGCTGATCGGGGCGACGCCGGAATTGCTGATCTCGCGCCGGGGGCGGGCGGTGTTTTCGCACCCGCTCGCCGGTTCGGCCCGAAGACATCCGGATGCGACCGAAGATCAGGCGATCGGCGCCGAACTGCTCGGCTCGCGCAAGAACCGACATGAACATGCGCTGACGGTCGAGGCGGTGCTGGATACGCTTGCGCCCTTTTGCACCACGCTGGGCGCGCCCGAGGGCACGGCGCTGACCGCGACCGCGACCATGTGGCATCTGGGCACCCGGATCGAGGGGCAGTTGCGCGACCCCGCCACCCCGGTTTCCGCGCTGCTGGCCGCGATCCATCCGACGCCTGCCGTTTGCGGCCTGCCGCGTCAGCCGGCGGATGCGGCGATCCGCGCGTTTGAAAGCTATGACCGGGGCTTTTATGCCGGGCCGGTCGGGTGGCTCGATGCTGCGGGTGATGGCGATTGGTATATCGCGCTGCGCTGCGCCGAAATCAGCGGCTACGAAGCGCGGCTTTACGCGGGTGCGGGGATTGTCCCCGGCTCGACCCCCGAAGCCGAGGCGGCAGAGACCTCGGCCAAGTTTCTTGCCATGCTGGCGGCTTTCGGCATATGCGAATCCGGCCAGCGCGCTGAGGAGTGCAACGCATGACCCCCGAACCCGTCCAGATCTGGCCCGAAGATTTCGCCGCGCGCTACCGCGCCAAAGGCTATTGGCGGGGCGAGACCTTTGCCGATATCCTGCGCGCCCGCGCCGCCGAGCATCCCGCGCGGCTGGCCGTGGTCGGCGGCGACACACGGCTGAGCTATGGCGATCTGCTGACGCAGGCCGAGGCGGCGGCGGCAGGATTCGCGGCACTGGGGTTAAAGCCCGGTGACAGGGTCATCGTGCAACTGCCTAATATCACAGGATTTTTTCCGGCGGTATTCGGGCTGTTTCTGGCCGGGCTGGTGCCGGTCTATGCGCTGGCCGCGCATCGCGAAACCGAGATCGTCCATTTCCTGCGCCTCTCGGGGGCGCGGGCCTATGTGATCGCCGATCAGCACGAGGGGTTCGATTACCGCACGCTGGCGCGCAAGGTGCAGGCCGAAGTGCCCGATCTGGCCCATGTGGTGGTGCTGGGCGAGGCCGCGGAATTCACCGCATTGGCCGATTTCCGCGCCGATCCGGCGATGGTCTGGCCCGAACGCGCGCCGTCCGATGTGGCGTTCTTGCAGATATCGGGCGGCAGCACCGGGCTGTCCAAGCTGATCCCGCGCACGCATGATGATTATATCTATAGCTTCCGTGCCAGCGCCGAAATCTGCGGGCTTGGGGCGGACAGCGTTTACCTCTGTGCGCTGCCGGTTGCGCATAATTTCCCGATGTCCTCGCCCGGGGTATTCGGCACGCTTTATGCCGGCGGGCGGGTGGTGCTTTGCCCCAATCCGGCGCCCGAAGTGGCCTTTCCGCTGATCGCGCGCGAAGGCGTGACGATCACCGGGCTGGTGCCGCCGCTGGCATTATTGTGGCTGCGCGCGGCGGCGGGCAACACCCATGATCTGAGCAGCCTTCAGGTGCTGCAGGTGGGCGGCGCGAAATTCATGCCCGAGGTGGCGGCCCGGGTGCGCCCGACGCTGGGCTGCACCTTGCAGCAGGTTTTCGGCATGGCCGAGGGGCTGGTGAATTACACCCGTCTGGATGACCCCGAGGATATCATCGTCAACACCCAGGGCCGCCCGATCAGCCCCGATGACGAAGTGCTGATCGTCGATGACGAAGGCAACCCGGTGGCCGATGGCACGCCCGGCCATCTGCTTACCCGCGGGCCCTATACGATCCGCGCCTATCACAATGATCCGGGCGCCAATGCGCGTTCATTCACGGCAGACGGGTTTTACCGCACCGGCGATGTCGTGGCGCGCCAATCCGGCGGCTATCTGGTGGTGCAAGGCCGCGCAAGCGATCACATCAACCGCGCCGGCGAAAAGATTTCGGCCGAAGAGATCGAGGATCATCTGCTGGCGCATCCGGCCGTGTTCGATGCTGCCGTGGTCTCGATCCCCGACGATAATCTGGGCGAGCGGATCTGCGCATTCGTGATCGCACAGGGCGAAAAGCCCAAGGCGGCGGCGCTCAAGTCTTTTGTGCGCGGGCGCGGGATCGCCGGGTTCAAAGTGCCCGATCAGGTGGTGTTCGTGCCGGAATTCGCCACAACCGCCGTGGGCAAGATCAGCCGCAAGGCGCTGCGCGCACGGCTGCGCGAAACCTATCTGGCCGAAGAGGCCGCAAAACGTCAGGGCGTATGAGGGTGCCGGGTATGGGGTATGATCTTCGGCAGGGGCCGACTGACAGCAACAGAACATCGCGGCGCACCGGCGCCCGAACCGCGCCCTTTACGCCGAACGCATGCTTTCAGCACGACGGGCGGCGGTTTGTGGCAGCGCGGCACCAGAAACGCGCTTGGCTGAGGCTCAATCGTTACTCTGCTGTAACCGGGTTCGGCGCCGGGCACCGCCTGTCGCGGCGTCCTTTCGACCGAGGTCTTGCGCCGGGCGCCGGTTGGCATCGCGCGGCGATGGAACGCTCATCCCGCCTGACGGCCAGTGATCCATTCGTTACTTTCGCCCTGCAGCCCGCGGCCAAAGATCCGTTGCGATCGGCTGCCACGTCGCGGCCTGGTCCCGACCTGTCACGCCGAAAGCCTGCTGTCCGCACGATGGGCGGGCGCTGCGCACCCACCCTTGGGCCAGGGGCCGGGTTGCATTTTTTGGCGACCGCGCCACACCACGCGCCGAATGCTGCCGTAACCTCATGGCAGGACATTCGCCGTTGCGGCCCTTGCCTGATGTTCCCTTCCCAGCCTTTCACCCCGGAGATCCTGCCATGAGCGGCCTGCCCCGTATCGCCCCTTATTCCCTGCCCGAGGCCGCGGAACTGCCGCAGCCGCGCGCACCCTGGCAGCTTGATCCGGCGCGTGCTGCGCTGCTGATCCATGACATGCAGCATTATTTCGTAAACGTCTTTACCCCCGATGCGGCCCCGATCGCGCCCGCCATCGCGAATATCGCGCGCCTTGCCGATGCCGCCCGCGCCGCCGGGCTGCCGGTTTTCTATACCGCCCAGCATGGCAACCAGGACCGGCGCGACCGCGGCCTTCAGGCCGATCTTTGGGGGCCCGGGATGCAGGCGCGGCCCGATCATGAGGATATCATCCCCGCGCTTGCCCCCCGGCCCGGCGATTACCGCCTGACCAAACACCGCTACAGCGCCTTTCAGCGCGCGCCGCTGGCCGAGATGATGCAGGCGCGCAAACGCGATCAACTGATCATCACCGGGATCTATGCGCATATCGGCTGCATGACCACCGCGGCCGAGGCCTTTCAGCGCGATATCGAGCCCTTCATGGTTGCCGATGCGCTGGCCGATTTCAGCCGCGCCGAACATGATCTGGCGCTAAGCTGGACGGCCGGTCGCTGCGCCGTGCCGATGCTGAGCGATGCGCTGATCTCCCGACTTCACGAAAAATGACCCGTTCCCCAGCCCTAACCGCCAGATCCGGAGCCTGCCATGACCCAGCCCTTTAGCCTTGATCGTATCCGCGCCGATATCGCCGCGCTGTTGCATGATGATCCTGCGGAAATCGGCCTTGATGATAATCTCGCCGATCTGGGCATGGATTCCATGCTGCTGATGAACCTTGCGATGCAGTGGCAAGAGGCGGGGATCGACATCGATTTCACCCAATTGGCCGAAACCCTGACCATCCGCGCGATCCATGACGCGCTCGCCGCTGCACAATGACGGCGCATCCCAAACCCCAGGCGGCGCCCGCCTATCCGCTGACCGAGGCGCAATCGGGCCTGTGGCTTTTTCAGCGGCTCGATCCGGCGAATCCGATCCTCAATACCGGCCAATATCTGGAAATTACCGGCGCGCTTGATATCGCCGCCTTTCAGGACGCCGTGCGCGCGATGATCGATGAGGCCGAAGCCCTGTCGCTGCGTATCACCGACGGCCCCGATGGCCCGGTGCAATGGCACGATCTGGCCGCGACGCCCACGCCCGGCTTTGCCGATCTGCGCGACAGGCCCGACCCGGCGGCCGAGGCCCGCGCGCTTATGGCAGCCGATACCGCGCGCCCGCTTGATCCCGCCAACGATCCGCTGGCGGCCTTTACGCTTTACCAATTGGGCGAGGCGCATTTTTTCTGGTATCAACGGGTGCACCACCTTGCGATCGATGGCTATGCGATGGTGCTGATCACCAATCGCGTGGCCGAAATCTATCGCGCCCAGGTGATGGGCGCCGCGCCCGGCACCCCGCTTGCACCGCTGGCGCGCGCCTATGACGAAGATGCCGCCTATCGCGGCTCGGACCAGCGAGCAAAGGATGCCGCCTTCTGGCGCGCGGCGATGGCCGATCTGCCCGAGGAAGTCACCCATGCCAGCACCGCGCCGCTGGCCCCCGCCCATCATTTCCTGCGCGAAAGCCAAAGCCTTGGCGCAGGTGACATGGCCGCGATTCACCGCCTGGCGGAACGTGCCGGCGTGCCATGGCCCGATGCGCTGACGGCGCTGGTCGCGGTCTATTGCCAGCGGATGAGCGGCGCGGATGAAGCCGTGGTCGGCGTGCCGCATATGGGCCGGCTCGGCAGTCCGACGGCCCGAGTGCCTTGCATGAAGATGAACGTCCTGCCGCTGCGCATTGCGCCGGATGAGGATGCGCCTTTGGGCGATGCGCTGCGCGATGTGGCCGCGCGCCTTGCGAAAAGCCGGCGCCATGGCCGCTACCGCTCGGAACAATTGCGCCGCGATCTGGGGCTGGTGGGCGGCACCCGGCGGCTGATGGGGCCGCTGATCAATGTGCAGCCCTTTGACCTGCCGCCGCGCCTGCCCGGGCTTGATGTGCGGCTGCATATCATGGGCGCGGGCGCGGTCGAGGATCTGACCTTTACCTTTCGCGGCGATGCCCGCACGGCGCTGATATTCGAGGTCGATGCCAATCCGCATCTGCACAGCCCGGCCGAAACCCGCGCCCATGCCGCGCGGCTGCTCTCCTTTCTTGCCCGCGCGGCCGAGGCCCCGGGCCTTGCCGATCTGGGCTCCGCCAGCCCTGCGGAACTGACGCAACTGCTGGCCGTGCCGCACCACCCGGTGGCCGATGTGACGCTGAGCGCGATGATCGAGCGCCAGATGCGCGAAACCCCCGAGGCCACGGCGCTGGTGTTCGAGGGATCTGCCATGCGCTATGGCGATCTGAACGCCGCCAGCGCCGCGCTGGCCGCACGGCTGCGGGCCATGGGCGCCGGGCCGGAACGGATCGTGGCCGTGGCGCTGGAACGATCGCTGGCGCTGCCGGTGGCACTGGTGGCGATCTTACGCGCGGGTGCGGCCTATCTGCCGCTCGACCCCGCCCATCCACGTGAACGCCAGCAAAATATCCTTGCCCAGGCCCAGCCCGTGGCAGTGCTGACCCAAGCCGATCTGGCCGAGCCCCTTGCCGGCCCCGCCCCCCTGCTGTTCGCCCCCGACTGGACGGGCGCACAAACGGCCGGCTTTGCCACCGACGAAACCCCGCACACCGCTGCCCGCCCCGACTTGTCTTTGTCGCCGGTCACCGACCCTGCCTTGATTGCGCGCGAACGCACACAAGGGGACATTCCCCAACCCGCGGCAGATGGGTTTACTGCCCAGCCTGACACGTCGTTCCCGGCGCGGATCACCGATCCTGTCGCCCCAGCGCGCGCAAGCGCCACAGGCGCGGACAAAACCCCGGACCAGCCCGGCGCCGCTGCCCTGCCGCATTCTGGCGCGGGCACCATCGCGCCGGCGTCCGATACAGCCAACCACACGGCTGGTGCGCCCCCGGATGCCAGCCCCGATACGCTCGCCTATGTCATCTTCACCTCGGGGTCGACCGGGGCGCCGAAGGGCGCGATGATTACCCATCGGGCCATCGTCAACCGGCTCGAATGGATGCGCGCGCAGTATGGTATCCGCGCCGACGACCGGATCTTGCAAAAGACGCCCGCAACATTCGATGTCTCGGTGTGGGAATTCTTTCTACCGCTGATCACCGGCGCCACGCTGGTGCTGGCCGCGCCCGGCGCGCATCGCGATCCGGCGGCGCTGGCGGCGCTGATCCGGCGCGAACGGATCACCACGGCGCATTTCGTGCCCTCGATGCTGTCGGCCTTTCTGGCGGCGCCGGTGTCCGAAGGGCTTAGGCTGCGGCGCGTCTTTTGCTCGGGCGAGGAACTGACGCCCGATCAGCGCGCGCGTTTTCACCGCCGCATCCGCGCCGAACTCCACAACCTTTACGGCCCGACCGAAGCGGCCGTGGATGTCAGCCATTGGCCCGCCACCCCCCAGGATGCCAGCAGCCCGGTGCCCATCGGATTTGCGGTCTGGAATACCCGGCTGATCGTGCTGGATGCGCGGATGCGGCCCGTGCCGCCCGGCATTGCGGGCGAACTTTACCTTGGCGGGGTGCAGCTTGGGCGCGGCTATCTGGGCCGGCCGGACTTGACCGAGGAACGCTTTCTGCCCGACCCGTTCAGCCCCGGCGAACGGCTTTACCGCACCGGCGATATCGCGGTGCGGCGCGCGGATGGGGCGTTCACCTATCTGGGCCGCAGCGACGGACAGGTGAAGATCCGCGGCCTGCGGATCGAGCCGGGCGAGATCGAGACCGCGCTGATGGCCACCACCATGGCGACCGAGGCCGCCGTGATCGCGCGCGAGGATCGCCCCGGCGACAAGCGGCTGGTGGCCTATCTGGTGCCCGCCCCGGGCTATGACGAAGCAGGGCTGCGCCATGCGCTGCGTGCGGCGCTGCCCGATTACATGATCCCGGCGGCTTTCGTAACGCTCGCCGCGCTGCCGGTCACCGCGAATGGCAAGCTTGACCGGCGCGCCCTGCCCACGCCCGCCGCACCCGATGTCGCTGGCACCCCCCGCACCGAAACCGAAACCCGCCTTGCCGCGCTCTACCGCGAGGTTCTGGGCCTCTCGGCCCTGCCCGGCCCCGAGGCGGATTTCTTTGCGCTTGGCGGGGATTCACTGCTTGCGCTGCGGCTTTTGCTGCGGATCGAGGAAAGTTTCGGCCGCGATCCCGGCCTCGGCGCGGTGTTCGAGCGGCCCGATATCGCGGGCCTTGCCGCAGCACTTGATATGGATGCGGCTGATGACGGGCTGGGTCCGGTGATCCGGCTGGCCGATGGGCCGGGCGCGCCGGTGTTTTTGATCCATCCGGCGGGGGGGCTTGCCTGGGGCTACCGCGCGCTTGCGCATGCGCTGGGGCCGCGCCCGGTCTGGGGGTTGCAATCGCCCGGGCTTGATCGCGCGCAGCCCCTGCCCGAAAGCCTCGATGCGCTGGCCGAAGATTATGCCGCGCGGATTCTGGCCATCTCACCTGCGGGGCCGTGGCATCTGGCGGGCTGGTCGCTGGGGGGCATACTGGCCCAGGCCATCGCCGCGCGGCTTGAGGCAATGGGCCACAAACCCGGGCTCGTGGCGCTGCTCGATGCCTATCCGGCCGATTGCTGGCGCGCGCGGCCCGATCCCGATCCGGTCACCGCGCTGCGGGCGCTGCTGGCGATCGCGGGCCATGACGCCGAAGCGCATCCGGAACTGACCACCCTGCAAGCAGTGACCGATTTCCTGCGCGCAAGCGACAGCCCGCTGGGCCGCCTGCCCGAAGCCGCGCGCGCGGGCGTGATCCGCACCGTGACCGATACCAACCGGCTGGTGCGCGGCCATCACCACCGCCGCTACGGCGGGCGGCTGACACATATCCGCGCGGGGCTGGATCATGCAGATAGCGGGCTGACACCCGATCTCTGGGCGCCCTATGCGGCGGAACTGGATCTGATCAGCGTGCCGTTCATGCATCCGCAAATGACCTCGCCCGAGGCAAGCGCGCTGATCGCACCCGAACTGTTCCGACGGCTGGAGGATGCGCAATGAACTTCACGCGATACATTCGCTTCTGCGAACAACATATTGGCAAGGTGTAATAATGCAGCTAACCGGATTTCAGGGAAAGATCGCATTGGTCACCGGTGCGACCGGCGGCATCGGCGCTGCTACGGCCACCGCTTTGCGCGCGGCCGGGGCGCAGGTGATCGCCACCGATCTTGCGGACGGGGATGGTATCCAGCCGCTTGATCTGCGCGATCCGGCTGCGGTCAACGCCTTTGTCGCACTGGCCGAGGCCGAGATCGGCCCGATCGATCTTGTCGCCAATATCGCGGGCACCCTTGCCACCGGCACGGTGGTGGAGACCACGGATGCCGCCTGGCGCGAGGTGTTCGCCGTCAATACCGATGCAGTCTTTCACATCTGCCGCGCCGTGGCACCCGCGATGATCGCCCGCGGGCGCGGCGCCATCGTCACCGTCAGCTCGAACGCCGCCGGTGTGCCGCGCCATGGCATGGCGGCCTATGCGGCCTCCAAAGCGGCAACGACAATGTTCATGCGCAGCCTCGGGCTTGAACTCGGTCCCCACGGCATCCGCTGCAACATCGTGGCCCCCGGCTCGACGCTGACGCCGATGCAGACCGGCATGTGGGCGGGCGCTGATGGCGCGGCGCGCGTCATTGCCGGCCAACCCGAGATTTTCAAGCCGGGCATCCCGCTCGGCAAACTCGCCCGCCCCGAAGATGTGGCCGCCGCGATCCTGTTCCTGCTCTCGGATCAGGCAGGCCATATCACGATGGAAAACCTCTATGTCGATGGCGGCGCGACCCAGCAAGGATGATAGAATGCTTACAACTTCAGGATATTTCGCAACCCCGAATGCCTCGCGCTATCTGCAGCAGCTTTGCAAGCATTTCGGCCACAAGATCGAGGTGAGTTTCGATGCCGATGCGGGCCGCATCCAGTTCCCGATGGGGCTGGTCACCCTCAATGCCGATGCAAAAACGCTCACCATCCATGCCGAAGCCGCAGATGCCGAAGGCATCGCCAATCTGCAATCGGTGATCGACCGGCATCTGGAACGCTTCGCCTTTCGCGAAGGGTTCACCCGCATGACCTGGGACAACGCGGCGGAATAAACCCCGCCCCCGGTTTCCAGTTGATCTTAAATATCCCCGCCGGAGGCTCCCCAACTCGCGGCCCACGCGCCGCCCGTTGCGGGCCGCTCCCCCTGCTTCTTCTTGATCCAAATATCCCCGCCGGAGGCTCCTGTCCTCTCAACCGGCGGGGCGCCGGATCACGCTCGCATCCACCGCCGCCAGATCCCGCCGCCCGGTCAGCGCCATCGCCACCTCAAGCTCGGCGCGCAGAATGGTGATCACATGCGCCACGCCCACGGCCCCCGCCAGCGCCAGCCCGCAGAGCACCGGCAGCCCGATCAGCACCGCATCGGCCCCGAGCGCGCGGGCCTTCAGCACATCCGTCCCGCGCCGGATCCCGCCATCTGCCAGCACCGGCAGCCGCCCGGCC
>JBBAGE010000042.1:0-15002 GCA_041655055.1 Paracoccaceae bacterium | reverse complement strand
ATCAGGGGTTGATATGTTATACTATCACGCATAAAGATTGCGACATCACCAACCAAGGAATCCCCCGATGATCCGACCCATTGCCACCGCCGCCCTTTTTGCCGCCGCCACTCCCACCTTGGCCGAAGTGCCCCGCGTCGCGACCGATATCGCACCCGTGCATGCGCTGGTCGCCCGCGTGATGGAGGGGGCGGGCACCCCCGCACAAGTCGTGCCGGGCAGCGCCTCGCCCCATCATCACGCCCTGCGCCCGTCCGAGGCACAGGCGCTGCAGGATGCCGATATCGTGTTTCACGTAAGCTATGACCTTTCGCCCTGGCTGGAATCGCCAATCCGCGCGCTTGCCGGTGATGCGCAGGTCATCACGCTTTTTGATGCCGAAGGGACGATCCGCCTGCCCTATCGCACCGGCGCGACATTCGAGGCGCATGATCACGATCACGATCACGGGCATGACCACCACGACCACGATCACCGCCACGACAGCCACGCCTGGCTTGATCCCGAGAACGGCAAGCTCTGGCTCGATACCATTGCCGCCACGCTTTCTGCCGCCGATCCCGAAAACGCCGCCCTTTACGCCGCCAACGCACAGGCGGGCAAGGCCGAGATCGATCAGATCACGGCCGAGATCCAGATCCTGCTGGCCCCCGTGCGCGATCGCCAGTTCGTCGTATTCCACGATGCCTATCAATATTTCGAATCCCGCTTCGGTCTTGCGGCCGCGGGGGCGATTTCGCTGGGCGATGCCACCGATCCCAGCCCGGCGCGGCTGCGCGAAATCCGCGGCGCAATTGCCGCGCTCAGCCCAGCCTGCATCTTTGCCGAACCGCAGTTCAACCCCAACCTGATCGCCACCGTGACCGAGGGCAGCGATATCCCCACCGGGATTCTTGATCCGCTGGGCACCGATCTGGCGCAGGGCCCGGCACTTTATGGCCAGATGCTGCGCAATCTGGCCCAAACCCTTGCGAGCTGTGGCCAAGACGCCTAACACTTTGGCCGACCTGAACGGATGCGCTGACAATGACTTTTCACACCCACGATATGCCCCCCCGGCCCCCCGCCCGAAACTGGCGCCCCATGGTGCTGGGCGCGCTGCTGGCGGTTGGGGTGGCGGCGGGGCTGCTGGCATTGCTGTCGGCGGGGGGCATGTCGGGGCTGACCCGTTGGGCGGCCGAGCATCAACGCGATATCCAGAACGCCATGGCGCGCGGCCTGCGCGCCATTCAGGCGGGCGAACCTTTCGCCGTCTGGTCATTGTGCCTGCTGGCGGCGGCCTATGGATTTGTCCATGCCGCCGGGCCGGGCCATGGCAAGATCCTGCTGGGCGGCGCGGCGCTGTCCAGCGGGGCACGCCTGCCGCGCATGCTGGGGCTGACGCTGGCCGCAAGCCTTGGGCAATCGCTGATGGCGATTGCGCTGGTGGGGGTGCTGGCGGGGGCCTTTGCACTTGGATCAAGCCAGGCCGTCGATCTAAGCGAACGCTATCTGGCCCCGGCCAGCTATGGCGCGATTGCGATCATCGGCGCGGTGCTGCTGTGGCGCGGCCTGCGCGAAACCTGGCGCGCCGCCAAACGCGCAGCGCCGCAAAGCTGCGGCTGTGGCCATCAGCATGGCCCTACCCCGGCGCAGATTGCCGGGCTGCGCAACTGGCGCGATAGCGGTGCACTGATCATAAGCATTGCCATCCGGCCCTGCACCGGGGCGCTCTTTCTTTTGTTCATCGCCTGGCGGTTCGATATCCTGGCCGCCGGGATTCTGGCGGTATTGGCCATGGGGCTGGGCACGGCGGCATTCAACGGGCTGGTGGCCACCGCCGGCGTCGGATCGCGCAAACTGGCCGGGCTGGGCGTCGCGGCGGGCAGCGGATCGCTGGCCTATCTGGGCGCCATGCTTAAAATCGCGGGGGGTGCGGCAATCGCGGCGCTTAGCCTTGCGGCGCTGGTCGCATCGCTCTGACCATGGGCCGCGTCGCGCATATGGCCCGCAAGCGGCGCTTGGCAGCGCCCATATCCCTGTGCTACGTGCTTGCCATGTTCGGTATGTTGCGCGCAAGATGGATGGGCCTGTCGCTGACACTGGCTTTGCTGGTGGCACTTGGGGCCAGCGGTTTCGCGCATCAGGCCCCATCGGGCCCCGCCGATCCCGAACGGCTGGCATGGGCCGCATTCTGGGGCGAGGCTTCGGGCGATCTTTGCGCCACGGGCGATGCGGGCGGCGGCCATGTGGGGCTGGAATGCGCGGCCTGTATTCTGGCGGCAACCGCGCTTTGCCCGACACCGTTTCAATCGCATCTCGCCATGGCGCCGCAACGCGCCGCGCCGGTTCCGATCCCGAACACACATACCCAATGCGACCGGACGCTGAATATATGCGCCCCGGTGCGCGCGCCTCCGTCGGTCTGAATCCCGTGCGCCAGATGGCGCAGATCCAGTATTCAGACCAATCCACTTGACGGAGATTTCACCATGAAACGTAACATCGTTATTTCGCGCGCCTTTGCCCTGCTGGCGGCTGTCACGCTGGCCGCCCCGGCGTTTGCGCATGATTACCGCGTCGGCGATCTGTTCATCGACCATCCGACCATGCCCCAACCTGCGGCATCGGCCCGTGCGGGCGGCGGGCATATGCGTATCACCAACGAAGGCACAACCGATGACAAGCTGATCGGGATCGAGGTTGATTTCGCCAAGGGCGAATTGCACGGCGTCGATTTTGACGACAATGGCGTCGCGCGCATGTATGGGCTGGACAGTATCGAGATCCCGGCCGGCGAAACCGTGCTGCTGGAACGCGGCGGCCTGCATGTGATGTTCATGGGGCTGGAACGCAGCCCGCAAGAAAGCGAAATGGTGCCCGCCACGCTGATCTTTGAACAGGCGGGCCCGGTCGAGATCGAATTTCAGGTGATCCCAAGCACGGGCGCCGCCGGCGGCCATCACAACATGGGCCACTAACACCCTTTGGGGGCGCGCTTTCGGGCGCGCCCTTGCTATTTGCGCGGCTCCAATGTGGTTGCCAGCGGCAATTCCCGCAAAAACACCGATGCAACCGTGGCCACCAGCGCCAACACCGCCCCGATTATGAAAATCGGCTGCAGTGCTTGCGAAAATGCCTCAAGCACCAGCGCGCGCGTATCGGGGGGCAGTGCCGCCACCATTTCCGGCCCGATGGCGCGCACGCCGCCTGTTTCAACCGGCAGTGCATCGCCCACCAAATCCCCCAACCGCGCCGCAAAGATCGCGCCAAAGGCCGATGTGCCGATCGCGCCCCCGATCATGCGAAACATGTTGGCGCTGGCTGTGCCGACACCCAGCATCGACACCGGCACCGCGTTCTGGATGGCCGTGACCCCAATGCTGAATACCGGGCCGATGCCCATACCGACCAGAAACACCAGCACCACGATCAGCCAATTGGGCGTTTGCGGCGATATCCACGCCAGCGCCAGCGTCGATGCCGCCAAAAGTGCGGTGGAATAGATCGGCAATTGTTTATATTTTCCCGTGCGGCTCATGTGGAAACCCGCAAGGGTGGATGAACCCAAAAGCCCCGCCGTCATCGGCAGCAACAAAATCCCCGACATCGCCGGGCTGACGCCTTTGACCACCTGCAAGAACAGCGGCATGAAGGTCAGCGTGCCGAACATCGCGACACCCACCATAAAGCCCACGATATTGGTGATCACGAAATTGTTGTTGCGAAACAGGCTCAGCGGCAGGATCGGTTCCGCCGCGCGGCTTTGGCTAAGGGCAAAGCCCACAAGGCTTGCCACCGCCAGCGCGATCAGCCCCAGCATCTGCCCCGATCCCCAGGCAAAGGTCGTGCCGCCCATGCTGGAAATCAGCACCAACAGCGCCAGCGCCGTCGTCAACAGCCCCGCGCCCAGATAGTCGATCTGATGGCCCACGCGTTTTTGCGGCACGCGCAGCGCATAGCCCAGCACCAGCATCGTCGCCAGACCAATGGGCACGTTAAAGAAAAAGATCGCATGCCAGCTCATCTGTTCGACGAAAAAGCCGCCCAAAAGCGGCCCGAGCACCGTCGATACGCCAAATACCGCGCCCAAAAGCCCCTGCACCCGGCCACGATCGCGCGCGGGCAGCACATCGGCCACCACCGCCATTGCCACCACCATCAGCCCGCCGCCGCCAAGCCCCTGCACCAGCCGCCCGGCCACCAATATATTCATGCTCGGCGCCAGCCCGCAGATGATCGATCCCAGCAGAAAGATCACGATACCCGCCTGAATCACGACTTTCCGGCCAAAAAGATCGCCCAGCTTGCCATAAATCGGCGCGCTGACCGTCGAGGCCAGCAGATAGGCGGTGATCACCCAGGTGATATGATCAAGCCCGTTCAGATCCGCCACGATCACCGGCAGGGCCGTGGATACGATCGTCTGGCCCAGCGAGGCCACGAACATCACCGCCGCCACTGCCCCCAGGATCAGGCGGACGGGTTGCGCGGTGGGCTGGATACCCTCTTGCGTTTCAGGGTTGGGAATATGCTGCATGTAAAAGCTCCGCGCCCTGTGCGGCACAGAATACTGGCACCTCGGGTCGCATTGGACTAAGAAGTTGAAGAGTATATGTCTGCCAGACGCAACTACATGTCAATGGCATGTTTTGCCGAGCCGTGACACCATAACCAAGGAGCCCGCATGCCCGGCGATCAAAAAGAGATATGCGAGGCCTTTACGCGCATGGGCATTCCCGCCGATACCGTCCGCGCGGTGGGCGAGATTGACGCAATCTTGCAGCGCTGGCGGCGGCGGATATCCAAGCGCGAACTGGGGCACAAGGCGCTGCGCGATCTGGGCATCGATCTCGATCTGCCGCAACTGGATGTGCTGATGGCCATTCGCGCCTTTGCCGGCGAATTTTCCGACGATATGGGCGATGAAACCATGGTATCGACCATCGCGATGCGGCTGGGGATCGATCCGTCACGCGCTAGCCGCCTGGTCGCGGAATTGATCCGGCTGGGCTATGCCGAACGTTCGGTCAGCCAATCGGATGCGCGGCGCACATTGCTGGATCTGTCGCCGCTGGGTCAGGGCGTGGTGCGCGTGGTGCGCCACTACCGCTTTCTGGTGCTGGGCGAATTCATGCACGACTGGAGCAGCGAGGAAATCGCCCTGTTCGTGCCGCTGCTGGAACGGTTCAGCAATTGGTCCGATGCCCATATCGATGCCAATACCGATGCGACCAATACCGAAATTCAGGCCCTGCGCCGCGAAGTGGCAGGCTATCTGCGCGACGCGGGCAAAGGCTAGCGCGTGGCGCGTTCCGCGGCCTTCACGCGACACAGCCGGTTTCCGCATTTCTGCGACATGCGTTAGATTGCCGCCTCGGCCGCCGCGCGGATGGCGCGGATATTGCGGCCATAAACATCGGGCTGGGCGACCGAACCGCCCTTGAACACTGCCGAACCCGCCACCAACACATCCGCCCCCGCCGCCGCCACAAGGGGCGCGGTGGCCGGATCGACCCCGCCATCGATTTCGATATGGATGGGGCGATCCCCGATCATCGCGCGCAGGCGGGCGATCTTGTCGATCTGGGAATGGATGAATTTCTGTCCGCCAAAGCCGGGGTTGACCGTCATCACGCAGATCAGATCAACCATATCCAGCAGATGCGTCACCGCCTCGGCCGGTGTGCCGGGGTTGAGCGCGACCCCCGCCTTGACCCCCGCGCCCCGGATCGCCTGCAAAGTGCGGTGGATATGGGGGCCGGCCTCGACATGGGCGGTGATGATATCGGCGCCGGCACCGGCAAATGCATCGATATAGGGATCGACCGGCGCGATCATCAGATGCACATCCATCACCCCCGCGATATGGGGCCGGATCGCGGCGCACATCGCCGGGCCAAAGGTGATATTGGGCACGAAATGGCCATCCATCACATCGACATGCACCCAATCGGCGCCCTCGGCCTCGATCGCGCGGCATTCCTGCCCGAAATTGGCAAAATCCGCCGACAGAATACTGGGGGCGATCTTGATCCGACGATCAAAGGTCATGGCCGATTCCCTTTCAAACTGGCTTTGGCCGGGTTTTGCCTGTTTTGGCGGGGATTGTCACGCTCACTTGCGGCCAAACCAGCGGGCCACGCGCCCGCGCGCCTCGCCCGCATCATCCACCAGCGGATCGATCGCGCGTTCGCGAAACTGCCGCCACATGCGCCAGATCATCCCGCCGGCCAGCGCCAATATCACAAGGATCACGATATTGACCCATGGGATCAGGGTCACATCCGGCCCTGCCACCGGGCGCAACCGCACCGCATTGGGATAGATCGAGAAAAATTCATTGCGCCAGCCGTAATGGGTCAGCGCCACCCATTCGGGGGCCTCGCGCGTGGATATGCGGTCGCTTGCCTGGGTCTGCAGGTTGGAACTGTTGAGCTTGAAATAAGGCGGCCAGCCCCAGCCGGTATCCTCGTTGCGGTAAACCACCACCCGGCCATTGGGGCGCATGGCGTTGATAAAGCGGATATCACGGCTGCCCGATGCGGCCGCCCCGGCATCCGGCGCCGCCCAAAAAATCGAATTTTCGCCAAAATCGATCCGCCGCACTTCGGTATCGACAATGCGCACGATATCGCGATGCGGCAGGGTATAATGCAAAAATCCCGCCACGATCAGCGCGATCAGCGCAAGCAGCGTCCATTTAACGTAACGCATAGAGCGGCCCCTTATGTGAAATTCGTGATATAGATCAACGCCGCCACAAGGATGACCGGCACGATAAAGACAAGCAAGATCAACTTTTTCCGAAACGACGCGTCATATTCCGCCATGCCCCGGCGCACGAATTCGTCGCGCGCCATGTCGATATCGCGCCGCGCCCATTCGCGTTCCAGCTTTTCGCGCCGCACCGAGCGGGAATAGAGCGACACAACCCCATAGCCCAATGCCATCGCCAACAGTCCGAACAATATCAGGCGGATCATGGCCTGCCCCCTTGCGCTTACCCCCAACACATGCCGCAGCCGCCCCTTGCGCGCAACACGCTTTCGCGCAACCCTGCTGCTGATATGCAGGAGGCTTATATGCGACTGGACCCGGGACCGCGCAATCTGATCACCGATGTGGATGGGCTGATCGTCGGCAATGCGCAAGATGACAGGGTTAAAAGCGGGGTCAGCGTGCTGACATCGGACCGGCCCTTTGTGGCGGGGGTGCATGTGATGGGCGGCGCACCGGGCACCCGCGAAACCGATTTGCTGGCCCCGGACCGGACGGTGCAACAGGTCGATGCACTGGTGCTGTCGGGCGGCTCGGCGCTGGGGCTTGCGGCGGCATCGGGCGTGGCTGACGGGTTGCGCGCGCAGGGGCGCGGCTTTGCCGTGGGCGATCAGCGGGTGCCGATCGTGCCGGCGGCGATCCTGTTCGATCTGATCAATGGCGGGGCCAAGGATTGGGCCGAAAACCCCTATCCCGCGCTTGGCCGCGCGGCGCTTGCAAACGCCGGGCCGGATTTTGCCATCGGCAGCATCGGCGCGGGCACCGGCGCGCTGACGGCGGATCTGAAGGGGGGCTTGGGTTCGGCATCCTTGCGCCTGCCGGGCGGGCATAGGCTGGGCGCGCTGGTGGCCGTCAATGCCATGGGCACCGCCACATCCGGGCCCGATGGCCAGTTCTGGGCCGCGCCGTTTGAAATGGGCGGTGAGTTTGGCGCGCGCGGCATGGTGCCCGCCCCCGATCCACACCAATTCCCCACGATCAAGGGCGGCGGCCAGAATACTACCATCGCGATCATCGCCACCGATGCCGCCCTGACACAGGCCGAGGCGACGCGGATCGCCACTGCTGCCCATGCCGGGCTTGCGCGCGCGATCCTGCCCAGCCATACGCCGATGGATGGCGATCTGGTCTTTGCGGCAGCCACCGGCGCGCGGGAAATGGCCGATCCGGTGGCCGAAATGATCCTGCTGTGCCACGGCGCGGCCATTTGCCTGGCGCGTGCGATTGCGCGCGCGGTTTTTGCCGCAACTGCGGCGCCGGGCGATCTTTTGCCAACATGGCAGGACAGGTTCGGGCGCTAAACAGCAAAAGGGCGCGGAAATCCGCGCCCTTGTGGTTCGGCGGATCAGGCCTGGGTGACGGCTTCGCCCTCAACCGCGGGGGCGGACACCGCCGCATCCGAGGTGATCGCGATCTGGCGTGGCTTCAGCGCCTCGGGCACTTCGCGGGCCAATTCGATATGCAGCATACCGTTCACATGGCTTGCCCCCGTCGCGCGGACATGATCGGCCAGATGAAAGCGGCGCTCAAACGCGCGGGTGGCAATGCCGCGATGCAGATAGGTGCGATCGTCCGTTTCAGCAGCCTGACGGCCGGTGACGATCAGCGCATTTTCACGCAATTCGACATTCAGTTCGTCGGCGGCAAACCCCGCGACAGCCACCGAAATCCGCCAAGCATCATCAGCGGTTTTCTCAATGTTATAGGGCGGATAGGTCTGGCGCGACACATCGCTGGATAAAACGCGGTCCATCAGATCGGCGATCTGATCAAAGCCAACGGTGGCACGGTATAGCGGTGCGAGATCAAAGCTACGCATGTCATTCTCCTGTGAGCAACAACAATGTGATGCCCGCCACGATGGGCCGGGCGTGAAGGCCGGGCCCAAAAGGCACCCGGTAATAGCGATGTATGTATGGGTTTTTGCCCTTTCAAGGGCGGATGAAACGCGCGCCGCCTGCGTCATGGGTATCGCCCACACCGATGCGTTTGGGCGCAAAACCCGGCGTGGAAATTTCCGCCCCGCGGTCCATCAACACCCGCAATTGCGCGAGCGGCGCGGCAACCCCCGCGCCCCATGTGACCGCGCGACCATCGCGCATCCCCACGCCCGAAACCAGCGCCACGATCCGGGGCCGGTAGCCGCGCTGCGCAAAAATCGGGGCACCCGATGAACCCGGCTCGGCCTCGCAACTGAATGCCAGCGCATCCTGCACCGCGCCAATCGCGCGGCAGGATCGCTGCTTTGATGGCGCATCCAGCCGCCCGCGCCCATAGGAAACCACGCTTACCAAATCGCCCGCGCGCGGCGGCGTATCGGTGGCAAAGGGATCGGCATGGGTCAGCGGCACCGGATCGGCCAGCTTCAACAGCGCCAGATCATGCGCCACATCCCCCAGCGTCGCGGATGGGACAAAGCGGTAACCCGGATCGATCACCGCGCGGATCACCCGCCGTTCCGCCGCCGCGCGCCCATCCCGCCAGCCCGCGTGAAAGGTGATGGCCTGCGTATCAATGGGCGCGCCGGTGGCCCCGTCAAACAGGCAATGCGCCGCCGTCAGCACCAGATCGCCCGCCACCAGCGTGCCGGTGCACACCCCGCCGCCCGCCAGATCCAGCAGGCCCACGGCCTCCCACCCGCGGCTTTGGCCCCATGTATCAAGGCTTTGCAGCGGGCTGTCATCCGCCGCCGCTGGCTGGGCAATAAGGGCAAGGCAGAAAAACAACATGCGCATGATCATGATCCGCCCAATCTGCCGGCTCGGTGCGGCAGGATTATGGCAGATCGGCCAGTTTCGCAGGCTTTGGCCCGCCCGTGGCCCAATCCAGCAGCTCAACCGTGTGAACCACCGGAATTTTGGTGCCGCCGCCGATCTGCATCATGCAGCCGATATTTCCGGCGGCAATCACATCGGGGGTGCGGGCCTCAAGCGTGGCCACCTTGCGGGCGCGCAATTCGCCCGCGATCACAGGCTGCATGATGTTATAAGTGCCCGCCGATCCACAGCACAGATGCGGATCGGCAGGTTCGACCACGGTAAACCCCGCCTGCCGCAACAGCGTTTTGGGCGTATCGCGCACCTGTTGGCCATGTTGCAGCGAACAGGCCGCGTGATAGGCGACCGTCAGCGGCCCATTCGCCCCACCCTGCCCCGCCGGCAGATCCAGCCGGGCCAAAAGTTCGGTGATATCGACCGCAAGCCCCGCCACTTGGGCTGCCTGATCCGCCAGATCGGTATTGCGGAACATATGGCCGTAATCCTTGATGGTGGTGCCGCAACCGGATGTGTTGATCACGATCGCATCCAGCCCCTTGCCCGCGATCTCATCCCCCCAGGCGGTGATATTGGCACGCGCGTTGCGCATGGCCGCATCCTCGCGGCCCATATGCTGAACCAGCGCGCCGCAACAGCCCTGCCCGCGCGTGATCACCACTTCGCAGCCCAGACGGCGCAACAGCCGGATTGTGGCATCGTTGATATCGGTATCCAGCGCCTTTTGCGCGCAGCCGGTCATCAGCGCCACCCGCATCCGGGCAGGCGCCACCGGCGCAAAGCTTTGCGGATCGTCATTGCGGCTGACGGGCGGGATCTGGCGCGGGGCCATCGCCACCATCGCGCGCAGGCGCGCATCGGGCAAAAGCCCCGTGAACGGGCGGGCGATTTTCGCACCCAGCAGCGCCAGCCGGAACCGCCCCGGATAGGGCAGGATATTGGCCAGCATCCAGCGCAGCGCCCGTTCGCGCCACGGGCGGCGATAGGTGCGTTCAATATGCGCGCGCGCATGATCGATCAGATGCGCATAATGCACCCCCGACGGACAGGTGGTCATACAGGCCAGGCACGACAGGCAGCGATCGATATGGCGCACCGTGCGCGCATCGGCGGGGCGGTCGTTTTCCAGCATTTCCTTGATCAGGTAAATACGCCCGCGCGGGCTGTCCAACTCGTCGCCCAAAACCTGATAGGTGGGGCAAGTGGCCGTGCAAAAGCCGCAATGCACACAGGCGCGCAGAATTTCATTCGATCTGGCAATCGCCGGGTCGCGGAGCTGGGTGGGGGTGAAATGAGTCTGCATCGGCGGCCCCTATTCTACGGGATCGGGGTTCAACACCCCGCGTGGATCGAAACGCGCGCGCAAGCCTGATTCAAGCCGCGCGACGCCCGCGCTTTGCGGGCCAAAGGTCGCGATCGCGGTATCCGCGCCCCTGATCCGTGTGGCATGGCCCTCAAACCCGCCCAAAGCCGCGCGCAAATCCACGCCCGGCGCAGCCAGCGCCCAGACCAGCCCGCCGCCCCAATCATAGACAAGATCGTCCACCGGCGCGCCCGCCATCATCGCCCCGATGGCCGAAGGCCGCGCCACGATCCGCCAGACATCGCCCGCCTGCCCGGCAAATGCCGCACCATCGCGGATATCGCGCCAGATATCGGGGTCATGATCCGCCCGCCACGGGCCGAAATCCGCCAGATGCGCGGCCAGCGCCCCCGCGCGGTAGGTGACCGATGCACCGAAACCTTCGATCCGCAGCATGGTGGTGCCCGTTGCAACCCGGTGCGCCGCGCCCGTGACCTCATAGGGGGCGGCCAGCGCGCGGGCCATGGCATCAAGCGCGCGGGACTGATCAAGCCCGGTTGCGATCAGCGTCAGCGTAGCCTCGGGCGCCGGCAGCACCTTGAGCGCCACTTCGCTGATCACCCCCAGCCTGCCGCGCGCGCCCACCATCAACCGCGCCAGATCATAGCCGGTGACGTTTTTCATCACCCGTCCGCCGCTTTGGATCACCCGGCCCGTGCCGTCGACAATGCGCGCGCCCAGCACGAAATCGCGGCACGCCCCCACGGCCACCCGGCGCGGCCCGGATGCGTTGGCCGCGATCATGCCGCCCAGCGTCGGCACGCCATCACGGCCCAAAAGCGCGCGCCAATCGGGCGGCTCGAACGCCAGACGCTGACCCTCGGCGGCCAAAGCCGCCTCGATTTCCGCAAGCGGCGTGCCCGCACGCGCCACCAAAGTCAGCGCGCCGGGATCATAAAGCACGATGCCCTGCAGGCCGGCGGTGGACAAAACCGCGCCCGCGCCGCGTGTGCCCAGCGCCCTTGTGCCGCCGCCCTGCACCCAAAGCGGGGTTTTGGTGCCGGCAATCGCCGCGGCCAGATCGGATTCGCTGCGTGGGGTGATCACGGCGTGCCCGCCCGCCGCCCGGCGCTAAGCGGCAGGGGAAATACCTTGGCCGGATTCAGCAGCCAATGCGGATCGAACACATCCTTGACCTGCATCTGGGCCTCAAGATCATCGGGGCTGAACTGCACCCCCATCAGATCGCGCTTTTCCACACCCACGCCATGTTCCCCGGTCAGACAGCCGCCCATATCCACGCAAAGCCGCAAGATATCGGCGCCCAGCGCCTCGCATTTTTCCAGATCACCGGGGCGGTTCGCGTCATAGATGATCAGCGGATGCATATTGCCATCGCCCGCGTGAAACACATTGCCCACAAGCAGCCCGTATTCATCCGACAATTCGCCAATGCGCCGCAACACGGCCGGCAAGGCATTCACCGGGATCGTGCCATCGAGACACATGTAATCGCCAATCTGCCCCATCGCGCCAAAGGCGGATTTACGGCCCAGCCAGATCTGCGCGCTTTGCGTATCGGAACCGCTTTCGCGGATTTCCAGCGGGTTATGCGCGGCGGCGATGGCCTTGATCCGGGCAAGCTGATCGTCGATTTCCGCGGGCGCGCCCTCGACCTCGATGATCAGCAGGGCTTCGCAATCGGGGTAACCGGCACGGGTGAATGCCTCGGCCGCGCGGATCACGGGGCGATCCATGAATTCGATTGCCACCGGCAAAACCCCCGCGCGGATGATATCGCTGACACAGGCCCCGGCCACTTCGCTGCTGTCAAATGCCAAAAGCATGGGCCGCGCGCCTTCGGGCCGGGGGATGATGCGCAGCACGGCCTCGGTCACGATGCCCAACTGGCCTTCGCTGCCGCAGATCAGCGCCATAAGATCAAACCCGTCGCCCTCCGCATAGGCACCGCCCAGATCGACGATTTCACCATCCGCCAGCACCATGCGCAGGCCCAGAAGGTTATTGGTCGTCACCCCGTATTTCAGGCAATGCGCGCCGCCGGAATTCATCGCGATATTGCCGCCAATCGCACAGGCCAACTGGCTCGATGGATCGGGCGCATAGAAAAACCCGTCATCGGCCAGCGCCGCGCTGACCGACAGATTGGTGCGCCCGGCCTGCACGCGGATCACGCGGTCGGTCAGGTTGGTATCCAGCACCGCCGTCATTCGCGCCAACCCCAGCACCACCGCATCGCGCGTCGGCAATGCCCCACCCGCAAGCGATGTGCCCGCGCCGCGCGCCACCACCGGCACGCCCGCTTCATGGCAAATGCGCATGACGGCGGCGACCTCATCCGTGGTGGACGGCAGCACCACCGCCATCGGCGGGCAGCGATAGGCCGCCAGCGCATCGCATTCATAGGCGCGCAGCGCGATATCATCGGCAATCACGGCATCGGGGGCGACAACATCGCGCAACCGCGCCACGATCCGCGCGCGATCAGCCAGAATGGCAGGGTCGGGGCGGGGCATGTCCATGGCGGCTCCGCGACAAGAAGAATTCAATATGGGAATATAACCAATCCGGCGGATTGGCAATCGCGATGGATCGGGCCTGCGCACACGCGCGTGATCGCCCCGCTTTGCGGCTGGAATCCCCCCACCGTCCCCGCTAGCCTGCCGCCAGAACGCGATTGATGGAACAGCGATGTCCCAAAGCCCCCCACGCCTGCAATGGCTTGACACACCGGATCGTTACGGGATCGTGACGCGGGTTTTGCATTGGGGCATGGCCCTTGTCTTTTTGTGGCAGTTCACGGGGATGATCTTGCGGCTTATCCTCGGGCGCACGCCGCTGATGGCCTTTTGGGTGGGCACGCATCCGCCGGTGGGGATGGTGCTGCTGATCCTGATCGCGGCGCGGCTGATCTGGGCATGGCACAACCGCCACCGCCGCCCGCCGCATGGCACCGATAGGCTGGGCAGGCTTGCCCGGCTTGGGCAGGGGGCGCTTTATGCGTTGATGCTGATCATTCCGTCGCTGGGGTTGCTGCGGCTTTACGGGTCGGAACGCGGCTTTGCCTTGTTCGGGCGGCAGATATTCGCCCCGCGCGCGGAAAAGGTGGCATGGATGAGCGCCCCTGCCGATGCGCTGCATTCGCCGCTTGCCTGGACGCTGCTGGCGCTGATCGTGGGCCATGTGGCGATGGCGCTGGCGCATCATTTCCGCTGGCGTGACGGGGTGTTGCAGCGGATGACCGGAAAGCGCAGGCGATAGGTGGCCATTTGCCACAAAGGGCAGCGCCCCGGGCACCACTGAACGAGCGTCGCGCGGGCAGTGATGCCCGGGGCGCTGATGCGATCAGGACGACCGCGAGATCGTTTGTGGCTTTCTTCTCGTATCGGGTGGCGATCTTTCGGTAGTGTTTGAGTTTGTTGAAAAGCTCCGTCCGCCATGCGGGATGGGTGGCCAGCAAATCAGCGACCGCCGCCTTGTCCGATGCCTGTTCCGGCGACAGCGTGATTGCCATCGGCAGGCCGCGATGATCGACCATGGCGTCAACCCGCCACGAGAACGGCCAATAGCGTAATCCGCGCCCCCTTTCTACCCCGGGGCTGCATGCTGATGGGCCCCGCCTGAACCCGGGCCCGGGCCGGAGCGTTCAGCCAGATCACGGTGAGCCGGTCCGCAGCATCCAGAAGATACCGGTCATCCACCCGCGCCACCCCGCGCGGCTTGTTGCAAAGAAGCGGCTGGATCAGCCCCATTCGAAATCCGTCAGATCGAAACGCGCCATCTTCACCACCATCAAGAGAAGCGCATCACACACCCCGATCACGAAACCCCCTTTATGCGTTCAAAACCTAGCGCCCTACCCTCGCGCGGGGCGGCCACGGCGGCCTTCGCGCAGCCATGCCCCGATGATCAGCGCCGCCGCCAGTGTCAGCCACGCCCATGCCGGCAGCAGCGGGAAAATCCGCAGATCGGCGGTCATATAGGCCTCGCGCGGGGTGATGGCGATCCAGCCGCGCCCGGCGGCGGGGCGGCCTTCGCGCACGGTGCGGACATCGGGAATGCCGGCGGCAATATCGCGCACCGCGCCGCGCGTATCACGCACCAGCGGTTCCAGATGCGCGCCCGTGGCGATCGTTTGCTCAAAC
>JBBAGE010000041.1:0-15505 GCA_041655055.1 Paracoccaceae bacterium | reverse complement strand
CGCCCAGCTCAGGACGATGCGCACCGCCATGCCCAATATGTATGACGACGACAGCAGCGCCCCGCCTGCGACCTGCGCGAACAGGCTTGCGGCCAGCACCAGAAAGGTCAGGCCCAGAATCGTATTGGCGCCGGGAATGGTGGCGTTCCACGATTGGCGCAATGTCATCGGTTCACCCAGCGCCGCCGCCGGCAAAACCAGGCTGAGCCGATAGCCCAGATAGGCGATCGGCACCATCAGCAGCGGCGCCACCATGATGCCCGCCCCCGCGACCGGAAATAGCGCCAGCACAAACCCCGCGACCATCGACAGCGCCACCATCGCCAGCAAGACCACCAGAAACAGTTGCACCAGCGCGAACAGATAGGCCATCCAGCGTGCGCCATCCCATCGGGGCACCGCCGCGCCCGGATGTTCTTCGAGCAACACATAGCGGTGCCAGGCCACCGCCACCCACGGCCCGGTGATCGCCGCCACCACCAAAAAGGCCAGCAACTGTGGCCCCAGCACGCCTTGGGGGATGTCTGCCTCGGGGCCTGCGGCGACGATTTCGGCGATCGTGCCGGTAAACCACATGGTGACCGCGAATTGCACCGCCATCAGCACGACCGATACGCGCAAGGCCGCATTCAGGTTGCCGAAAACCTGCCGCACCGAATGCACGAATATTGCCCAAGCCATTTCTGCCGTGTCCTTGCCGTTTCGCCGATTTGCGCACATTCGCACCCCTTGCGGCCAAGCGCAACGTGCTGAACCTTGCTCTTGCGCACAAAACCGGCTATCCGCGCCGCGATATTACCTCAAGGAAAGCCGTTCCCATGTCCGCGCCGAAGAAAGTCGTTCTTGCCTATTCCGGGGGTCTCGATACCTCGATCATCCTGAAATGGCTGCAAACCGAATATGGCTGCGAGGTGGTGACATTTACCGCCGATCTGGGGCAGGGCGAGGAATTGGAGCCCGCGCGCGCCAAGGCCGAATTGCTGGGAATCCCCGCGGAAAATATTTATATCGAGGATCTGCGCGAAGAATTCGTGCGCGATTTCGTATTCCCGATGTTCCGCGCCAATGCGGTTTATGAAGGGCTTTACCTGCTGGGCACCTCCATCGCCCGGCCGCTGATCTCCAAGCGGCTGATCGAGATTGCCGAGATGACCGGCGCGGATGCCGTGGCCCATGGCGCCACCGGCAAGGGCAACGATCAGGTCCGGTTCGAGCTTTCGGCCTATGCGCTGAACCCCGATATCAAGGTGATCGCGCCGTGGCGGGAATGGGATCTGTCCAGCCGCACCAAGCTTCTGGAATTCGCCGAGGCGCATCAGATCCCGGTCGCCAAGGACAAGCGCGGCGAGGCGCCGTTTTCGGTGGATGCGAACCTGCTGCATACCTCGTCCGAGGGCAAGGTTCTGGAAGATCCCGCCGTGGACGCCCCCGATTACGTCTATCAGCGCACCGTTCACCCCGAGGATGCGCCCGATACCCCCGAATATATCGAAATCACCTTTGAACGCGGCGATGCCGTCGCGATCAATGGCGAAGCGATGAGCCCGGCCACCGTGCTTACCCGCCTGAACGAGCTGGGCGGCAAGCATGGCATCGGGCGGCTTGATCTGGTCGAGGGCCGCTTCGTGGGCATGAAATCGCGCGGGATTTATGAAACCCCGGGCGGCACCCTGCTGCTTGAGGCGCATCGCGGGATCGAACAGATCACGCTTGATCGCGGGGCGGCGCATCTCAAGGATCAGATCATGCCGCAATATGCGGAACTGATCTATAACGGCTTCTGGTTCAGCCCCGAGCGCGAAATGCTGCAGGCGCTGATCGACAAAAGCCAGGAACATGTGACCGGCACCGTCCGGCTGAAGCTTTACAAAGGTTTGGCGCGCACGGTGGGCCGCTGGTCGGATCACTCGCTCTATTCCGAAAGCCATGTGACGTTCGAAGACGACGCCGGCGCCTATGACCAAAAGGATGCCGCCGGGTTCATCAAGCTGAACGCCCTGCGGCTGCGGCTGCTGGCGATGCGCGACCGGCGCATGAAATAAGAACGCCGTTCAGAGGCTGTTAAGCCCTGTGTGACATGCTCTGCCCATGTTGATTTTGGGCAGGGCATTATGAACGGGCAACGTATCCTGATCACCGGCGGCGCCGGCTTTATCGGCGCGCATCTGGTCGCGCGGCTGGCCGATGTGGCGCAAGTCGCTGTTTTCGATAATCTTTTGCCACAGGCCCATGCGGGAAACCCCGGCAATCTGGCGCGGGTGAAACGCGCGGGCGTGCCGGTTTATCAGGGCGATATCCGCGACGAATCGGCCCTGCGCCGGGCCATTCGCACGATTCGCCCGCAGGTGGTGATCCATCTGGCCGCCGAAACCGGCACGGCGCAAAGCCATGATCTTGCGCCGCATTATACCGATGTGAATGTGACCGGCACCGCGACGCTTTTGGCGGCATTGCGCGGGGCGGGGGATCTGCGGCGGGTGATTCTGGCCAGCAGCCGCGCCGTTTATGGCGAAGGCGCGGCGCAGGATATGGCTGGCCATCCCGCCCGGCCAGTGACGCGGCGCGCCTGCGATTTGGCCCGGGGCGATTTCGCCCTGCGCGACGGGGCGGGCCGGATTCTGCGCCCGGTGGCCACCCATGCCGCCTGCCCGCCTGCGCCGGTGTCGATCTATGCCTCGACCAAGCTGATGCAGGAATATCTGCTGACGCAGGGGTTTTGGGGCAGCGGCGTCGGCGTGGGTATTTTGCGGCTGCATAATACCTATGGGCCGGGGCAGACGCCGGGCAATCCCTATACCGGGGTGCTGGCGCATTTTGCCGAAAATATCCGCGCCGGGCAGGAACTTGCGATTTACGAAGACGGCGCGATCACCCGCGATTTCATCTATGTCGATGATGTGGTCGATGCCTTTATGCGGATGGTGTTTTCGCCCTATCTGCCCGATGCGCCGCTGGATATCGGCACGGGGCAGGGGATCACGATTGCCGCCGTCGCGCGGCGGATGCTGGATCTGGCGGGCGGCAGTATGGCGATCACCGGGAAATTCCGCCCCGGCGATATCCGCCACGCGGTTGCCGATATCACGGCGGCGCGCGGCTATGGCTGGCGGCCGCGCGTGACGCTTGATGACGGGCTGGGGCGGTTGCTTGCCTGGGCCGGGTGCGGGCAACGGGCGGCCTGAATGACGCCGCGTCTTGTGATCCATGTCGGGCCGCATAAAACGGCCACCACCTATCTGCAGGCAAATTTCGCCGCGGCGCGCACGGTGTTGCGCCAATCGGGCTGGCTTTATCCCACGCTTGGCCGCGCGCCCGGCACGCTGGCGCATCACGATCTGGCCCATCATCCTGGGGATTATCTGGCCGATCCCGGTGCGCTTGCGCGGCTGGGCCAGCGCGCGCACCGGGATGGTGCCTCGGTCCTGTTATCGGCCGAAGGGTTCGTCCGCTGGCCTCGCGCCCGGTTTGATCAACTGGCCGCGCTGATGGGCTTTGCCGGGGCCGAGCTTGTCTATACCCTGCGCGATCCGGTCGAAGGTTTCGTGTCCTATTGGGCCGAAGAAATCAAACATGGCGCCACCGCCAGTCTGCCCGAACGTATGGCCGCGCATTTCGCCGATCCTTTCGCCTCGCGCCTGCTCAATCCGATGGTCACGTTGCGCCCTTGGCTGGCGGCACCCGGATTGCGCCTGCACGCCCTGCCGTTTGAACAGATCCGCCGACGGGGCGCGGATATCTTCACCCATTTCTGCGCCGCCGTGCTGGGCCTGCCCGATATTGTGCCGGTGGCGACAACGCCCGCCAATACCCGCCTCGCGCTGGAGCTGACGGAATTTCTGCGCATGCTGGGCCAGATGCACAATACCCATGCCGGGGATGCGTCGCTGCGTATGGGGTTCATGCGTGCAACGGATGCGCAGCGGCGCGCGGATATCGTGGCGCTGGTGCGGGCCGAGGCTGCCGCTGGCCTGCGCGAAACTTGCGTGCCCGCCAGCGCCCCGTTTCGCCGCCATATCGAACGCGCCACCCGCGCCGCGTTGCAAAACCGCTGGACGCATGATCCCGGGCCCGGGCCGCTTTTTGCCCAAACCGACACGCGCTGCGCATGGTATGCCGATGCGGCGCTTTGGGCCAGCGCCCCGATCCGGGCGGCCGCGCGCGATTTGTCACAAAGGATCGCAGCATGAGTGCGGCAGCCGCGATTTACCTGATCGGCGGGCCGGATGAAATGGGGCCACATGTGGATGTCGCGCTGGCGCGGCTTGCGGCGGTGGCCGCGCGGCTGGTGATCGTGGGCGATGGCGCGACGCTGGCCCGTATCGTGCCGCCGCCCGGCGTGGTGATGTTGGTGGCGGGCGATGATTTCGCCGCCGGAATTGGCGCGGTTTCGCAGCTTCGCGGCCCGGTGATCATGACCGGCGCCCATGCCTTTGCCCCGATCGTCGATTTGGCGGATCATGTTGCGCGGGCGGGGCGCATGGCGCCCGGCGGGGTGCTGGCCGCCTATTGCGAATGTGATCTGCCCGATCTGGGCGACATGCCCCGGCCCGATACGCCATGGCTGCCGAGCCTTGATTTATTGGTGTTTGACGGCGCGCTGCTGGCCCGGCCGGGCTTTGCCCGGATCTGGCGCGGCCGCGATCACCGCGCGATCCAGCGCCGCCTGGCCGGGTTCATCACCGCGCAGGATCTGACGCTCGCCTATGCGCTTGACCCCGGCAGCCTGCCCGGCCCCGCGCCCGCATGGCTGATGCCCGACCGGGCGATTGCCGCCGGGGCGCCCTGTTTACCGGCGGGGCTGTTGGCGCTTGATCCGCTGATGCATGATCTTTGTGCGCTGGATTTCGGCGCCGCCTTGCGGGAAATGCAGGCGCGCGTGCCCGATTTGGCCGCGGCGGTTTCGGCCCATGCGCAGCGCTGCCTGCCGCCGCGCGCGCTTAATACCATCACCGATGCCTATGCGGTGCTGCCCGATACCGGCCCGCCCATTGCCGCCGATCCGGGGGTGGTGGCGGTGCTGATGCATGTCTTTTACCCCGCGATGATGGCCGAGCTTTACCCCCTGATCGCCCGCATTCCGGTGCCTTGCGATCTGTTCATCTCGGTCCCCGATGCCGCCGCCTGCGCCGAGGTGGCCGCCTTTTTGCGCGCGCAGGGCAATCGGCGTGCCACGATCCGCATCGTCGCGCAAAATCGCGGGCGCGATATGTCGGCGCTGTTCATCACCTTTGCCGATGTCGCGCTGTGCGGCCGGTATGAGGTGGCGCTGCGGCTGCATTCCAAGCGCACGCCCCATATCATGCCACAGGTTGCGGCGGGATTTCGCCAGCATCTTTTTGAAAATCTCGCGGCTTCGCCCGCCTATATCAGCCAGATTCTGGCACGTTTTGCCGGTGATCCGCAGCTTGGGCTGGTCATGCCGCCGGCGGTGCAGATCGGATTCGGCGCGCTGGGCCACGGCTGGTATGCGAACAAGGCGCCGCTGGCCGCGCTGGCGCGCGAACTGGGGATCGCGGTGCCGCTTGATGATCACACGCCGGTTGCGCCCTATGGCACGATGTTCTGGTTTCGTCCCGCGGCCTTGCGCAAATTATTCGCCCATCCATGGCGCTGGCACGATTACAATGCCGAACCCAACCATATCGACGGGGGGCTTGCCCATGTGCAGGAACGGTTGATCGGCTATGCGGTGCAGGATGCCGGATATCATGTGTTGCAGGTGATGACGCCCGGGCAGGCGGCGCGGAATTATGCACGACTTGAATACAAGTTTCAGCTTTTCGCCGGGCAATTGGCCTCGGCCAGCGTGGCGGAACAATTCCGCCAGATCAGCGCACATGGCCAGTCCTGGCGATTGCGCCCCTATCAATGGGCAGAGGCAAAATATGCAGCGATGATAAGCCGCTATCCCCGATTGCGCCCGATGCTGCGGCCGCTTGCGCGGCGGGTGGCGCGGTTGCTGGTGCCGCGCCTGGCGCGCTAGATCGATGCAATGCAGGGTAACTGCCCCGCTTGTGCCATAATCACATGATCATCCATTAAGATTCCGGGCCCACAGTTATTGCACACACGGGGGTGTGTGGAAATGGGGGTGCGGAATGGGGGGATTCTCATTCGGATCGCTGCTGCCGGCCAATGCGCCGCAGTTCGTGACCGGAATCGTCGATCTGAAAATCGCGCAGATCGGTGGTCAGCAACAGCTATTCGCGGCATCCGGCGCGGATGGGGGCATTGCCGTCTATCAATTGTCCGATGGCAGCGGCGCGGTGCCGATCGGGCATGTGCTTTATGGTGGCGCCAATGCCACGGCGCCAAACCGGATCGAGGTGTTCGATCGCGACGGTGCGGCGGTGATCATGCCGCTGGATCTGGCGGCGGGGCCAGCCGCGCGGGGCGCCGCGCCGCTTGATCAGCCCGCGGCCATTGCCACGGTGGATATCGGCGGGCAAACGCTTGTTTTCACAAGCTATAATGGATCGGGGCTGGTGCATGGCCACTGGCTCGCGCCGGATGGCAGCCTGATCCCTGCCGGCGCGCCGGTTGAACTGGCCGCGCCCTATCAAGGCATCGCCATCCCGCATCTGGCGGTGGCCGAGGTTGATGGCGCCCCGATTCTGCTGGCGCTTTCGGCGGTTGAAAACCGGGTGATCAGCCTGCGGATTACCCCCGATGGCGGGCTGGTTCCGGTTACCAGCCTCGGGGCGCAAGAGGGGCTGGGCATGGCCGCCCCCACGGCGTTGGCCATTGCGCAGGTCGCAGGCGAAAGTTTCGCGATCATCGGGGCATCGCAAAGTTCATCCCTTTCGGTAGCACGGATTCGCGCGGATGGCGGTTTGCAGCCGGTCGATCACATTATCGACGACCTGAATACGCGGTTTCAGGCGGTGCAAACTATTGATGTGGCAATGATAAATGAGCGTGCCTTTGTCGTGGCGGGGGGTGGCGATGATGGGCTGACGCTGTTTGAACTGCTGCCTGGCGGGCGGCTTTTGGCACGTGATACGATCGCCGACAGCGCAGAAATGGCGCTTGCGAATGTCTCGGCGTTGGCGATGGCGGATGTGGGCGGCACGCTGCAGATTTTCGCCGCTTCGCAATCCGAACCGGGGATCACGCAGCTTTTGGTTAACACGGCCGATTATACCGCCCCGGTTTTCGCCCCCGATGTGGCCAGCCATCTGGTCGGCGATGCGGGGCATAACCTGCTGATCGGTGGCGCGGGAAATGACCTGATCGAGGGCGGGCCGGGCAATGATATCCTGATCGACGGCCCCGGCAGCGACCGGCTGCGCGGCGGGCCCGGCGCCGATATATTCGTGCTGATCGCGGATAACGAGGTGGATTATATCGAGGATTTCGAACCCGGCATCGACCGGCTTGATTTATCTGATTTTCCTATGTTTTATGGGCTGGATCAGTTGGAAATCACCCCGACTGCCACCGGCGCCACCCTGCGTTACCGCGACGAGCTGATCATCGTGACCAGCGCCGCGCTGACCCCGCTTTATGCCCATCATTTCGCGATTTCGGGCGTGTCCGGCGTCACCCGCCCACCGATGTTGGCGCAAGAGGCCGGCCGCGTGTTCGAGGGCACGTCCGGCCCCGATATCCTGACCGGCGGCAGCGGCGATGACCACTTTTTCGCCAGCCCCGGCGCCGATATGATTAACGGCATGTCCGGTTTCGATACCGTGGATTACAGCCGATCCGACGCCGCAATCCGGGTGTCGCTGGCGGGTGGCGCGGGGATCGGCGGCTTTGCCGAAGGCGATATCCTGCAGTCGATCGAGGCACTGATCGGCAGCGATTTCAATGACATCCTGTTCGGAAATGACGGCGACAACCTGTTGCGCGGCGGCGATGGCGACGATCATATCTATGGCCTGCCCGGCGATGACATCATTCATGGTGGCAGCGGCAATGATTATCTGACCGGGGGGCTTGGCGACGACGTTATCTATGGCGGCCCCGGCGATGATCACCTGATCGGCCATGCCGGCGATGACATCCTTTATGGCGGCGAAGGCGATGATATCCTGTCCGGCGGCCTCGGCAATGACCGGCTTTATGGCGGGCCGGGCGATGATAAATTATACGGTCACGATGGCGACGACTGGCTGGATGGCGGGCCGGGAAATGATGTTCTGTTTGGCGGCGCGGGGCAGGATACCTTTGTGTTTGGCGTAGGTTACGGGCGCGACCGGGTGCAGGATTTCGATCTGGCCACCGATACTTTGCGGCTTGAACAGGCGCTTTGGGGCGGCGGGCTGAGCGTGGCGCAGATGCTCGATCGTTACGCGCATGAACGCTATGGAAATGTCACCCTCAGCTTTGGGGATGAGGTCATCACCCTGGCCAATATCGCTTATGCCGACAGCCTGATCGACAGCATAATCCTGTTCTGAGTTTCTTAAGATTCGTCTGGTCAGATGGGGCGGACGAATCAGGGGAATGATGCTGTGCCGGTTTCGGTGTTGAACATTCATATCGGTCTGCCCAAAACCGGCACGACCAGCCTGCAGGTTTTCTGCGCGCGGCAGCGATCATGGCTTGCGGCGCAGGGGCTGTATTATCCGGCCACGATGCGCGCGCCGATGCCGACCAGCAGCCAGCATCGCTATATCAATGCCGCGATGCGCGCGCAATTTGCCGATGGCGGGCACGGCGGCGATCACGCGCTGGCCATGCTGGCGCAGGAAATTTCGCGCCAAAATCTGCGCAATGCCTTGATATCCGAGGAACAATTTTCCTATGACAGCGCCCGCAGTGCCCCGTTTCTGGCGCGGTTACGGGCGCAGTTTAATGTGCGGATTCTGGTGTTTTTGCGCCAGCAGGATCAATGGGCCGAATCCATGTATGCTCAGGCGGTGCGCGGCGGCTATCGCCATGATTTCGCAGCGTTTCTGGCGGCGCAGGCCACGCGGGAACGGCTGCATGCGGCGGATTTTCTGGCGATATGGGCGGCATCATTCGGGGCGGAAAACCTGCGCGTCGGGCTTTATCGCGGCGGCCAGAACTGTGCACAGGCGCTTGCGCTGCTTGGCCTGCCGGCGTTTGACGGACCGCCGCCCGAACGATTTAACCCCTCGCTTCCAGGTGAGGCGATTATGTTCATGCGGGGCCTGCGCCGCGTGCCGCCCGATCTATACCCCCGGTTCAATACGTTGTTTGCCGGGGTGCTGGCCGGGCTTTGTGATCCTGCACCGTTTACCGGGTTTACGCCCGCGGCGCGGCTGGATTTTGCCGCCCGCCATGCCGGCGCGAATCGGCGGGCCGCCGCGCTCTGGCCGGTTTTGCAGGGGTTGAATGCCACTGATCTGCGCGACGATCCGCTGACGCCGGCGATGCCGCCCGCCCGGCGGCTGGCGCTGCTGCGCGCATTGGTGCGCGAAACCGGCTGCAAACCACCCGGCATCGGCCCGACCAGCGGCATCAACGCGCAGATCAGCGCGTATGAATCCATGCTGGCGCAAGCCTGCGCCGCCCAATCGCAGGCGGCCTAGATCATGCGGTATCTGATCTATTTCATTTACCATCCTCTGGGCCGGGTGGATCGCTATATCACCGTTTTGCTGGCGGCGTTACGGCCGTGGTTTGACGTGATCCACGTGGTCTCGAACGGTCCGATCACGCGCGCGGGGCTGGATGCGGCCGATATCGTGCAGGAACGCGCAAATTCCGGTTTCGATGTCGGCGCTTATGCGGATGCGATGGCCCGGATCGATCCTGCCACTTTCGCCCGAATAGGTGAATTGACGCTGGCCAATTACACGTTTTTCGGCCCGGTCAACAGTTTCGCGCCGATATTTGAATGGGCGCGCGCGCAGGATGTCGATTTCTGGGGGCTTTCGGCCCATGACGCGGTGGCGCCCAACCCGTTCACCGGCAGCGGGCGGATGGATTATCACCTGAATTCACATTGGATCAGCATTCGCGCGCCGATGCTGCACAGCCCGGATTTTCGCCGCTATTGGCAGGAAATGCCCGAAATCGGCTCTTATCACGATTCGGTTTTGCACCATGAAAGCCGGTTCACCGCGCATTTTGCCGTGCGCGGCTATCGCCATGCGTCGTGGCTGGAGCCGGGCACCGCCGCCTATCCGGCCTATGACGAGGCCGCCGATCATATCGCCCGTGGCCTGCCGATCCTGAAACGGCGGCTGTTCTTTCACGAACCGGTGGCCTATGGCGATGCGTCGGGCGCCAATCCGCGCCGCGCGTTGGAACTGGCGGCAGAGCGGGGATTTGCCCCCGATCTGGCGTGGGAATCGGTGCGTGGCACGGCCGATCCTTGGGTGATTTATCAAAATGCCGACCTGCTTTATATCCTTGCCGACGGCCGCAGCGGCGCGCCCCCGGCCGTGGCCGAGTTGCAGGCCCGGATCACTGCCCCGCTTGATGCGCGCGATTGCGCCGCCTTTGCGGCTGCGATCACGGCGCCGATACGGCTGACGCTGAACGGGCCGGGCGCCGCAGGGCTGGCGGCGCATTTGGCGGGACATCCGATGATTTTGCCGCCATCGCCCGAAACCAACCCCGCGCGCGCCGTGCTCGTGGCCCGCATCCGCCCCGGCGCTTTGCACGATTTTGCCTATGGCATGGCGCATCTGGCCCGCGATGGCGCGGTGGTGGCGGGCGCGCAGGCGCATTTTGTCACGCCGCATGTCGGGCTGGGCCTGCCGGTGATCCGCAGCCATGGCCCGCGGGCCGAGGCAGATCATCCGCCCGGATTGCGGTCGGATGCCGGCGTCGTTTGGGCGCGGGCGGGGCTTGCCGCGCGGTTGCTGGCCGATTGGCCCGCGCCCGAACGGCTGGCACATGTGGCGGCAGATGCCGGTTTTCTGACCATCGTTTTAACCAATACCGCCGAATTGCCCCGCAATTTCGTCAAGCTTGAGGCCCGCTATCGCGCGCTCGCCCGGCATCTGAACGCCCCCGGCCCGTTTGAAAGCGAGGCGCGGATGGCGCATCTGGCCAGTTGGGCCGCGGGGCAGATGGACGGCGCGCTGGAACACAGCCACCGCGCCGGGTTCGATGCCGGTTTTGATCAGGGATTCAACGATGGCTGGCAACAGGCCGAGGCCCGGCTGCGCGGACAGGGCCTGATTGCGCGGCTCGCCCGACGGTTCAGGGGCGCGGCATGACCCGATTGTTTCGTATATTGCGCGCGCTGGCGCGCATGTTTCGCCTACCCGATCGCGCCGCGCGGCCCGTCGCCAATCTGGCCCCGGTGCAGCAACAGATGATCCAGCAGCACACAGGCCATCATCGCCTCGCCCACCGGCACGGCGCGGATACCGACACAGGGATCATGCCGGCCCTTGGTGATGATTTCGGCCGCCTCGCCGCTGCGCGTGATCGTCTGGCGCGGCGTCAGGATCGACGAAGTCGGCTTGACCGCGAAACGCACCACCAAATCCTGCCCCGTAGAAATGCCCCCCAGCACGCCGCCCGCATGGTTCGACCCATAGCGCGGCTGCCCATCGGCGCCGAGGCTGATTTCATCCGCATTCGCATCGCCCGTCAGCGCGGCGGCGGCCATGCCTTCGCCGATTTCAACGCCTTTGACGGCATTGATGCTCATCATCGCGGCGGCCAGATCGGTGTCGAGCTTGCCATAGATCGGTGCGCCCAGCCCGGCGGGCACACCGCTTGCGATCACCTCGATCACGGCGCCGACGGAATTGCCGGATTTGCGCAGCCCGTCAAGGTAAGCGGCCCATTGTTCGGCCGCGACCGCATCGGGCACCCAGAAAGGGTTTTGTTCAATCTGCGCCGCGTCGAAACGGCTGCGGTCGATCTGATGCGGGCCGATCTGGGTCATATAGCCGGTGATGGTGATCGCGGGCGCCAGCGCCGCCAGCGCCGCGCGCGCAACGCCCCCCGCAGCCACCCGCGCCGCAGTTTCACGCGCCGACGACCGCCCGCCGCCGCGCGGATCGCGGATGCCATATTTCTGCCAATAGGTGATATCCGCGTGGCCTGGGCGAAATTTATCGGCAATATCGCCATAATCCTTGGATCGCTGATCGGTATTGCGGATCAAAAGCTGAATCGGCGTGCCGGTGGTCTGGCCTTCATAAACGCCCGACAGGATTTCCACCGCATCCGCTTCGCGCCGCTGGGTGGTATATTTGTTCTGCCCCGGCTTGCGCCGGTCGAGCCAGTGTTGCAGCATTTCGGCGCTGATATGCACGCCCGGTGGGCAGCCATCGACGGTCGCCCCCAGCGCCGGGCCGTGGCTTTCGCCCCATGTGGTCACGCGAAACAGGTGGCCGAATGTGTTGATGCTCATGGCGGACTCCTTTGTCGCAAGGGTCTAGCGGGGCCTGCGCCACGGCTCAAGCGGTTTCGGCTTGCTGTCGCGGGCGGGGGCGATTAGGTTGTGCGCACCTCGGGGTGCCCGGATGGGCTGAGACGCATATGCGGACCCGTTGAACCTGAACCGGCTAGAACCGGCGGAGGGAAGGTCGAGGGCGCAGCCGCGCCAATCCTTGCTCCGCCCGCAATTTGACAGGAGCATGTCATGAAAGTCATCCCTATCGCTGCGGGTATCGTGCTGACGGCGCTTGCGCCCGCATTGGCCGATACGCCCAGGCTGACCGTTTACGCGCCCGATTATTTCGCCTCGGAATGGGGGCCAGGCCCGGCGATCAAGGCCGGGTTTGAGGCCGAATGTGGCTGCACGCTGGAATATGTGACCGGCGATGTGCTGCCGCGCCTGTTGCTGGAGGGCGCGCGGACCAATGCCGATGTGGCGATCGGGCTGGATACCGACCTTACGGCGCGGGCGCGCGCATCGGGGCTGTTTGCGCCCCATAGGCAGGATAATGCCGCGCTGGAACTGCCGATCGACTGGGTGGATGACACGTTTTTGCCCTATGATTGGAGCTATGTGGCCTTTGTCTATGACAACACCCGGCTACCCGCCCCCCCCACGAGTTTTGAGGCCCTGCTGGACGCACCCGATGATCTGCGCGTGGTGATCCAGGATCCGCGCAGCTCGATTTCCGGGCTGGCGCTGTTGCTGTGGGTCAAGGAACTTTATGGCGATGCGGCGGGTGCGGCCTGGGAACGGTTGGCACCGAAAATCGTGACGGTCACCCAGGGCTGGACCGAAGCCTATGGCATGTTCACCGATGGCGAGGCCGATATGGTGCTTTCGTTCACGACATCGCCCGCCTATCACATCGTGGCCGAGGATGATCACACCAAATCTGCGGCGATTTTCGACGAAGGCCACTATATGATGATCGAACTGGCCGGCAGGATCGCCCATACCGATCAGCCCGAATTGGCCGATGCGTTCATGGCGTTTATCCTCAGCGACGCATTTCAGACCCTGATCCCCGAGGGCAACTGGTCCTATCCATCCGCCATCGCGCCCGAGGATTGGCCCCAAGCATTCCGCGATCTGCCCCGGCCCGATCACGCATTTTTCCATTCCGAGGATGTAGCCGAAGCCATGCGCGCGCCGGCATTGGAAGAATGGCGCGCCGCATTGTCGCGCTGAACGCGCCGCTGACGCTGGCAGGCGCGGTTTCGGCCGCGCTGATCCTTGTGCTGACGCTGGGCACGCTGGGCGCGGTCGCCTGGCGGGCCGAAGGCGCGGGCATGCTTGGCCCGGCAGCATGGCAGGCGGTGGCGTTTACCGTGAAGCAGGCGGCGCTTTCGGCGCTGATCTCGGTCGCGCTGGCGGTGCCGGTGGCGCGCGCGCTGGCGCGGCGCAGCTTTGCGGGCCGGCGGGCGCTGGTGGCGCTGATGGGGGCGCCGTTCATCCTGCCGGTCATCGTGGCGGTGCTGGGGCTGGTGGCGGTGTTCGGCCATAGCGGCTTTGTCAACGCGGGGCTGCGGGCGCTCGGCCTGCCGGATTTCACGATATACGGGCTGCAAGGTATTCTGATTGCACATGTTTTTTTCAATCTGCCCTTGGCGACGCGGTTGATCTTGCAAGGGTGGATGGCGATCCCGGGCGAACATTTCCGTCTGGCGGCGATGCTGGGCTTTGGCCCGCGCGACATGTTTCGGGTGGTCGAGGCGCCGATGCTGCGCGAAATCGTGCCCGGCGCGCTGGCGGTGATTTTCGTGATCTGCACCACATCCTTTGCCGTGGCGCTGGCGCTGGGCGGGGGGCCTGCGGCGACAACGGTGGAACTGGCGATCTATCAGGCGTTTCGCTTTGATTTCGATCTGGGCGCAGCGGCGCGGCTGGGGCTGGTGCAATTCGCGATCTGCGCGCTGGCGGCGCTGGCGGCGATCTGGGTGCGGGTGCCACGGGTGCATGGCGGGGGATTGGACCGGGTGGTGGCGCGCCATGTGCCGGGCGGCGGGTTGGCGCGGGGCATCGATGCGCTGGCGATTCTGGCGGCGGCGGTTTTTCTGATCCTGCCGCTGGCGGTGATCGTGGCGCGCGGATTGGGCGGCGTGGCGGAACTGCCGGCAAGCGTATGGCAGGCGGCGGGGCGATCGATGATCATGGCGGTGGCCGCGGCGGTGCTGTGCATGATGCTGGCGCTGCCACTGGCCGCAAGCGCGGTGCGCCTGCGCCGGGGCGGGGCGGTGGCGGAAATCATCGGGTTTCTAAGCATCGCGGCATCGCCGCTGGTGATGGGAACGGGGCTTTATATCGTGATGTTTCCGCTGGTAAACCCGGTGGCCTGGGTCTTGCCGATCACGGTCGTGGTGAATGCGGCCATGGCGCTGCCCTTTGCGATGCGCGCCTTGGTGCCCGCAATTGCCGAGGTCGATCAGCGGTTTGGCCCGCTGGTGCAATCGCTGGCGATGGGGTCTTGGGCCGGGTTGCGGCTGGTCTGGTGGCCGCGATTGCGCCGCCCGTTGGGATTTTCGGCAGGGCTGGCGGCGGCACTGTCGATGGGGGATCTGGGGGTGATCGCGCTTTTTGGGGCGCCCGATGCGGCGACGCTGCCGTTGCAGATGTATCGGCTGATGGCGGCATATCGGCTGGACGATGCGGCCGCGGCCGGGGTGCTGCTTTTGGGGCTGAGTCTGGGCATTTTCTGGCTGTTTGATCGCGGAGGGCGCGTGGATGCTGACGCTTGAGGGGTTGGAAATCACCTATGCCGGCGGGTTCGAGCTGCGCGCGAATTTCGCGATTGACCCCGGCGCGCTGGTGGCGGTGATCGGGCCTTCGGGCGCGGGTAAATCGACATTGCTGGCGGTGATCGCCGGGTTTTTCGCGCCTGCGCGTGGCCGGGTGCTGTGGCAGGGGCGCGATATCACCGATACGCCCCCCGGCGCGCGACCGATATCGATGATTTTTCAGGATAATAACCTGTTTCCGCATCTGTCCGCCGCGCAAAATGTGGCGCTGGGGCTGCGGCCCGATATGCGGCTGGCGCGCGCCGATTGGGCTGCGGTCGATGCGGCGCTGGCCCGCGTCGGGCTGGCGGGGCTCGGGGCGCGCAAACCGGGCGCGCTGTCAGGCGGGCAGCAAAGCCGGGTGGCGCTGGCGCGGATGCTGTTGCAGCGTCGGCCGCTGGTGTTG
>JBBAGE010000040.1:0-15557 GCA_041655055.1 Paracoccaceae bacterium | reverse complement strand
TCATATCCGCGGGCGTGTGAATGCGATCGAGTAACGGGGTGGAAGGGCGTTGGGTCATGTAATGCGTGCTCTCTGCCGGGGGTGGCTGGGCCATCAGGCTTTGCGCGAGATAACGAAACGGGCCGCTTGTCGCAAGCTTTCCGCGCGGTCTGCATAGGGATATAGCGCGTCGCAGGCGTCATCCACCAGCGTCTGCGCACGGCGTTTGGCATCATCCAGCCCCAAAAGCGACACGAATGTGGCCTTGTTCGCGGCCGCGTCCTTGCCCACGCGCTTGCCGGTATGGGCGGCGTCACCTTCGACATCCAATATGTCATCGGCAATCTGAAACGCCAGCCCCAGCGCGCGGGCATAGGCCCCAAGCGGGCCGGGATCGGCGCCCGCCAGCAGCGCACCGGATTCCGCCGACCAACGGATCAGCGCGCCGGTTTTATTGGCCTGCAATTCCATCACGCCCAGCAGATCAAGCGGCATGGGCGCGGTTTCGGCGGCGATATCCTGCGCTTGCCCCAACACCATGCCCTGTGCGCCGGCCGCGCGCGCCATCGTGGCAATCAGCGCCAGCCGGATCGCGGGATCGGGGCAGGTTTCCGGCGCGGCCAGCAATTCAAACGCCAGCGTTTGCAGCGCATCACCGGCCAGAATCGCGGTCGCATCGTTCCATTTCACGTGCACGGTGGGCTGGCCCCGGCGCAGATCGTCATTATCCATTGCCGGCAGATCGTCATGCACCAGCGAATAGGCGTGCATCGCCTCGACCGCGGCAGCGGCCCAGACGGATTGTTCGGGCGCGATCCCATGCAGCGCCGCGCCCTCGATCACCAGAAAGGCGCGCAGCCGTTTGCCGCCCCGGCAGGCATAGCGCATCGCCTCGACCACATCCATATCGCCCATGGGGGCAAGCGTGTCGCGCAGATGGGCGGCCACCAGATCGGCATATTGGTTCAGGCGCTGTTCGAACATGGGTGTTTTACAGCCCTTCGACGGGGGCGGTGCCATTGGGCTGGCCGTCGCGGTCAAGCGTAATCCGCGCGACTTTTTCTTCGGCCTCTTTCAGTTTCACATCGCAGCGGTTTTTCAGCTCGGCCCCGCGTTCATAAAGGCGGATCGAATCCTCAAGCGGCACATCGCCGCGTTCCAACTGGCCTACGACGCGCTCAAGCTCGGCCATGGCTTCTTCAAAGCTCATTTCGGTGACAGGCTTTTGATTCATGCGCCCCGCTCCTTCAATGTTTCGACATGGGCTGCAACGGATGCACCCAGCGCAGCAAGATCATACCCGCCTTCGAGTGTCGAGACCACACGCCCCGTGCAGCACTGATCCGCAATGTCGCAGATGCGCCCGCTCAGCCAGCGGAAATCATCGGTGGACCAGTTCAGATTGGCCAGCGGATCGTCGGCATGGGCATCGAAACCGGCGGACACCACGATCAATTCGGGGGCAAAGCGTGCAACAGCGGGCAAGATCACATCATCATAGGCCGCGCGCATGGCCGCGCCGCCACTGCCGGGCGCAAGCGGATGGTTAAGGATCTGGCCATGCGCGCCGCGCGCCGATGCCGCACCCGTGCCGGGATAAAGCGGCATCTGATGGGTCGAAGCGAAACAGATCCGCGGATCGTTCCACACGATATCCTGCGTGCCATTGCCGTGGTGCACATCGAAATCGATGATCGCGACGCGTGCCAACCCGTGATGATCAAGCGCGCGCAGCGCCCCGATCGCAGCAGTGCCGAACAGGCAAAACCCCATGGCCTGTTCGCGTTCGGCATGATGGCCCGGCGGGCGTGCGGCGACAAAGGCATTGCTGGCCCCGCCCGCCAGCACCAGATCCACAGCCGCGCAGATCGCCCCCACCCCGCGCAAGGCCGCATCAAGCGATCCGGGTGACAGGAACGTATCGCCATCGATCGCGGCAAAACCCGCATCGGGCACGGCATCGGCGAGCGCATCGATATGGCTTTGCGGATGGGCGCGCAGGATATCACCGCCCTGCCCCATCGGCACATCCGGACGCAACAGATCGAATCCCGCCAGCGCCGCATCCACGGCGGCCAGCCGCGCCACCGATTCCGGATGGCCCGGCGGCATCAGGTGGCGATGGCAATCGGCATGGGTGAAAAGCGCGGTAGTCATGGCGTTATCCGGTTCAATCGGGCGAAAGCATATAGCCTTCGCCGCGCACGGTTTGCAGATAGCGGGGCTGGCGGGGATCGGATTCGATCTTGCGACGCAGGCGGGTGATCTGCACATCGATGGCGCGTTCCTGCGCCTGCCCGCCATCGCGGCCCAGTTGTTCCACCAGTTCAACCCGGCTGACGGGCTCGCCCACATGGGCGGTGAAAATGCGCATCAACTGCGCCTCGGTCGCGGTCAGACGCACGACGTCGTCGCCTTGCCACAATTCGCCACGTTCGACATCATAGCGCACCGGGCCAAGCGTCAGATATTTGATCTTGGGTTCAGCGGCCACATGCGGCACCCGGCGCAAAATGGCGTTGATCCGCAACAGCAATTCGCGCGGCTCGAACGGTTTGGCGACATAATCATCCGCCCCCGCTTCCAGCCCCGCAATCCGATCCGACGTATCGCCGCGCGCGGTCAGCAGCAAAATGGGCGTGGCGATATCGTGGCGCAGCGCGCGGGTCAGGCTGATACCATCTTCGCCCGGCATCATCACATCCAGCACGATCAGATCGAATTCCAACCCCAACAGCAGCCGCCGCGCATGGGCCGCGTCGCGCGCGGTGCTGACCATGAATCCCTGCCGGATCAGGAATTTCTGCAACAGGCTGCGGATACGCGCGTCATCATCGATGATCAGCAGATGTGCCACCGAGGCATTCATGCCCCGCCGTCCTTATCTGTCTGGGCGTGAAAATGCCGGCGCAATTCCGGGTCCATCATTTCCTCAAGCACCTTGCGAAAACCACGCACCGCTTCGGGCCCCGCCGCGCGATAGGCAGCACGCATCCGGGTGCGCTGGGCCTCGGACAATTTGCGCTCAAACGCCATGCCTTTTTCCGACAGGAACAGGTGCCGTTCGCGTTTGTCGCGTTTGCCGACATGGCTTTCGACCAGCCCGTCATCGATCAGCGTGCGCAGCACCCGGTTCAGCGATTGCTTGGTCACCCCCAAAATCGCCAACAGATTGCTGACCGTGGTGGCGGGGCTGCGGCTGATGAAATGGACGGCACGATGATGCGCGCGGCCATAGCCATATTCATCCAAAATCCGGTCGGGATCGGCGGTGAATCCGCGATAGGCGAAATACATCGCCTCGATCCCTTTGCGAAGCTGTTCTTCGGTCAGGAACAACAGGTTTTCGCTGTTGTTTTGCGCCGATGTGCCGCGCGTATCCACCATGGCGGTCTCCATATAATCTGCGGTCAGTTTAAGTCAGCCTTATTGACATTCCAAGAATCAATTGCTACCGAAACGCATAATCTGCGCAACATTATGTCCGTAACGGTCCTAATTCGCGCAACTTTCGGCATTGGAGCATCGGCATGACAGGGACTTACGAAGACCGCGACGGAAAGATCTGGATGGATGGCAAGCTGGTCGAATGGCGCGATGCCAAGGTCCATCTGCTTACGCATGCGCTGCATTATGCGTCCTCCGTGTTTGAGGGCGAGCGCTGCTATAACGGCAAAATCTTTGAATCGGTCAAACATTCGGAACGGCTGCTCAATTCCGGCAAGCTGCTGGATATGGATATCCCCTATTCCGTCGATCAGATCGAAGCCGCGAAATACGATGTGCTGCGCGCCAATGGTTGGGATGATGCCTATGTCCGCGTGATCGCATGGCGCGGCGCCGGCGAAGATATGGGCGTCGCCTCATTGCGCAACCCGGTGCGGATGGCGGTCGCGGCCTGGGAATGGGGCGCCTATTATGGCGATGCGAAAATGCAGGGGGCGAAGCTTGATATTTCCAAATGGAAACGGCCTTCGCCTGAAACCATTCCCTCTGCCGCCAAGGCTGCCGGGCTTTACATGATCTGCACCATGTCCAAACATGCGGCCGAGGCCAAGGGTTGTTCGGATGCGATGATGTTCGACTATCGCGGCTATGTGGCCGAGGCGACCGGGGCGAATATTTTCTTTGTCAAGGATGGCGAGGTGCATACGCCCCTGCCTGATTGCTTCCTCGATGGCATTACCCGCCAAACCGTTGTGGGCATGCTGCGCGATCGTGGCATCACCGTGCATGAACGCCACATCCAGCCCGCCGAGCTGGAAGGGTTCGAGCAATGCTGGCTGACCGGCACCGCCGCCGAGGTCACCCCCGTGGGCCAGATCGGCGATTATAATTTTGAGGTCGGCGCCCTGGCCCGCGATATCGCGCAAAGCTACGAAAAGCTGGTGCGCAGCTAGACCGTTCATCATCGGTAAATGATTATCCGGCAGGATGGGGAAAACCACCTGCCGGATTTAGCCGATGTTTCGACGTAATTCCCTGCTTCTGTCCGTGATTGCGGCGCTGATTGTCACCCCGGCCAGCGCGATGCTGGCGCTTTACTGGCTGACGGGCGATCCCACGCTGCGGCCACTGGCGATCACGGCGACAAAACTGCGCGCCGCCGGGCGCATGAACCGCCCCGAAGTTCGGGTCGTCATCGACACCGGCAATGCCAATGCCGCGCGGCTGAAACAGGAACTGGAACCGGGTTTGCGCGCGGCCTTTGATATGTATCAGATCGAGCCGGTATTCGATTACCACCGCAGCGGCCGCGATGTGCGTGTGACCTATTTCGTGGGCGTCAACCGGATCGGGCCCTATTCGCTGCATCAGGCGCCATCGGGCATTCGCCCCGCCGCCGAAGCCTATCGGATGCAGATGGCCCATGCTGGCGCCCCCGGTCAACTGCCATGGTATCGCCGCATCACCGCGGACTAGACGCGCCGGCCCCGCGCGATCTGGATGAACGCCTTGACCCGGGCGCTGTCGCCGCGTTCGGGCGTGCGCCGTTGCAGCAATTTGGTGGCCCGGCTGGGCATTTGCGCGCGGGTGATGCGGGCATATTGCGCCACCTGCGCGGTCCCGTGGGCGCGGTGATCATGATCAAGCACATGTCTGGACATAACACCCTCCTTTCGCGGTTCGGGTTTGGCTAAGGTAACAGGCTAGCGCCCAATTACAAATTTTTCGTGAAGATTTCAGCCCGCAAGGCGGGATGTGGCCCATTGCGCCGCATCCGCGACGGCGGGATCGGGATCATCCAGCAGCGCTTGCGCCGCGGGCAAAAGCGCCCTGTCCGCGCTGTTGCCAATCGCATAAAGCACGTTGCGCACGAACCGGTTACGCCCGATCCGCTTGATCGGCGATCCCGAAAACAGCGCCCGAAATGCCGCATCATCCAGCGCCGCCAATTCACCCAGCGGCGGGGAAATAAGATCATCGCGCGCGGCATATTTGGCCTCGCGCGCGATGACGGCGAATTTGTTCCACGGGCAGGCGGCAAGGCAATCATCGCAGCCATAGATGTGATTGCCCAAAGCGGGGCGCAATTCCTCGGCCACGGGCCCGGAATATTCGATCGTCAGGTATGAAATGCAGCGCCGGGCATCCAGTTGATAGGGCGCGGGAAACGCATTGGTGGGGCAGGCGGCCAGACAGGCCCGGCACGCCCCGCAATGATCACGCGCAGGCGGATCGACGGGCAATTCCACCGTGGTAAAGATCGCGCCCAGAAAAAACCAGCTTCCCAGATCGCGCGCCACAAGATTGGTATGTTTGCCCTGCCAGCCAAGCCCGGCGGCGGCGGCGAGCGGCTTTTCCATCACCGGCGCGGTATCGACAAATACCTTGATTTCGGTGCCATCGCCCGCCGTATCGATCAGCCAGCGGCCCAGCCGTTTCAACCGTTTCTTTAACACATCATGATAATCGCGGTTCTGCGCGTAAACGGAAATCGCACCACTTTCGGGCTGCGACATCACCGCCATCGGATCATGTTCGGGGGTATAGGGTTCGGCCAGCATGATCACGGACCGGGCCTCGGGCCAGAGCGCGGCGGGGTTGCCGCGCCAATGCATCCGCTCGGCCATCCAGCCCATTTGGCCATGGCGCCCGGCGGCCACGAATTGATCCAGCCGCCCGGCAATGTCGGGGACCGCATCGGGGCGGCAAATGCCGAGTTTCGCAAACCCTTCGGCCATGGCCTGATCGGCCAGCCGCGCTTTCAGCGCGGCAGGATCAGAAATCAAGGTCGGCATAATGGGGCGGTGGCGGAAAACCCGATACCTGATCGGCCAGGATCGCGCGAAATGCCGGGCGGGATTTGATCTTGGCATACCAATCCTTGACCGCCGAATTCCGGTTCCAATCCACATCAGAGATGTAATCGAGCGATGAAAGATGCGCGGCGGCGGCGAAATCGGCCAAAGTCATCGCATCGCCCGCCAGCCAGCGGCGTTGTTCCAGCAGCCAGCCCATGTAATCCAGATGGTATTTGATCGCGCGCGCGCCCGCTTTGACATTGGTGGAATCGGGATAGCCCTGACCGCTGACCTTTTTGTTCACCCGTTCATAAAGCAGTTTGGACGTCACCTCGTGGTGGAATTTATCGTCAAACCAGCTTACGATCCGGCGCACCTCATAGCGGCCTTCGGGGGTTTTGGGCATGAGCGGCGGCTCGGGGTACTTTTCTTCGACATATTCGCAGATCGCCGCGCTTTCGGACAACAGCCGCCCGTCAAGTTTCAGCACCGGCACCTTGCCCGCCGGATTGCGGCGCAGGAAATCGGCGGATTTTTCCCAATAGCGTTCCTCGATCAGTTCAACCTCGATCCGTTTTTCGGCAAGGCTCAGGCGCACTTTGCGGCAAAATGGCGACAGCGGAACATGGAAAAGGCGGTTCATAAGGCTACTCAAATGCAGGGGTTATGACTGTCTTGCCGGGTTCGGGGCGGGTTTTCAACCGTCTTTCCCCCAACCGGCAGATAAAGGCCGGCCCGCTAGCCAAAACAGGCGGCGCGCCCATCGGCAAGAATGGTGGCCGCGCCGTCAATAATGCTTGTGGCGCGCCGGGCGGTGAAATCATCGGGGCGCGCGGCGCTGCGGCCCTTGGGGTTGGGCAGAACGGCGGCCAGAAGCGCGGCTTGGCGCGCGCTCAGCGCATCGGGGGTCGTGCCGAAATAGTGCCGCGCGGCGGCGCCCACGCCAAACACGCCTTCGTCAAATTCCGCGATGTTCAGATAAACCTCCAGAATGCGCCGCTTGCTCCAGATCGTTTCGACGACGGGGGTGATCAGCGCCTCGGCCGCTTTGCGCGGCCAGCTTCGCCCATGCCAGAGATAGACGTTTTTCACCGTCTGCTGCGACAGGGTGGAGGCCCCGCGCCGGCTGCCCTGATCCAGCGCGGTGCGGATCGCATCCATGTCAAAGCCCCAATGGTGGCAGAAATTCGCATCCTCGGCCGCGACGACAGAGCGCGCCATCACCGGGGCGATATCTTTGAAATCAATCCATTCATGATCAATTTCGCCCAAATATCGCGATTCCTGCCACATATAAAACGTCATACGCGGGTTGATCACGGCAAACAGCACCACCAGCGCCAGCACCAGCACACCCAGCCCCGCAACCGCACGCAGCGCCAGCCGGCGCAGCCGTTTGCGCAGGGGCGCAGGTGCCTTGGCGGCGGGTGTCTTGCGGGTCTTTTTGGCCATGGCGGCAGGTTGACCATGAAGCGCAGCAGATGGTCAAGCGCCATCGCGCTATTGCGCCGCCGATAGCACGGGCGCGGCATCGGCCAGCGGATAGGGCAGGCGGGCCAGCATTTCGCGCGGGCAGATCTGAATGAAATCATGCCGCGCGGTCTGCCAATTGTGCAAGATATCCGCGCCCCGGGCGCTGCCGGTCAGGGCCACATGCCGGGTGATCAGTTCATGCAGCGCATCATGCCAATGCCCGGCGCCAAGCGGGTTGGTGATCAGCGTGTCCATATTGATCTGATCGCTGGCACGCCCGGCGGGATCATAGAGATACGCCATCCCCCCCGACATGCCCGCGCCGAAATTCGCGCCGATATCGCCCAAAATCACCGCCATGCCGCCGGTCATATATTCGCAGCCATTGCTGCCGCAGCCCTCGACCACCACTTTCGCGCCGGAATTGCGCACGGCGAAACGCTCGCCCGCGCGGCCTGCGGCAAACAGATAGCCATCGGTCGCACCATAAAGCACGGTATTGCCGATGATCGCATTATCAGCCGCCACCAGCGCACTATCGGCGGGCGGGCGCACCACGATCACCCCGCCTGACAGCCCCTTGCCGACGTAATCATTCGCATCGCCCACCAGATCAAGCATCAGCCCCGGCACAGCAAACGCCCCCAGCGATTGCCCCGCCGATCCGGTCAGTTTGACCGTCAGATGATCGGGCTGCAGCGCATTGCGCATCCCGAAACGGCGGGTGATATGGCTGGAAATTCGGGTGCCGATGGTGCGCTGGGTGTTGCGCACGCCGTAGGCAAGCTGCATTTTTTCGCCATCTTGCAGGAAACGTTCGGCATCGGCGACGATCTGGGCATCGAGCGTATCGGGCACATCATTGCGCAGCCGGTTGCGATCAAGCGCAAGGCGTGCGCCGCCATCCACGGTAATCAGCAGCGGGTTGAGATCGAGATCATCGAGATGCGACGCCCCGCGGCTGACCTGCGCCAACAGATCGGCACGCCCGATCACCTCGGCCAGTGACCGCGCGCCGATGCCGGCCAGAATTTCACGCACTTCCTGCGCGTAAAAGCTGATCAGGTTCACCACCTTGTCCGCCGATCCGGTGAATTTGGCCCGCAGCGCTTCGTCTTGCGTGCAGACGCCGACGGGGCAGGTATTGCTTTGGCATTGGCGCACCATGATGCAGCCCATGGCGATCAGCGCGGCGGTGCCGATGCCAAATTCCTCGGCCCCCAGCATCGCGGCGATCACGATATCGCGCCCGGTGCGCAGCCCGCCATCGGTGCGCAATGTCACCCGGTCGCGCAGATGGTTCATCGCCAGCACCTGATGCGCCTCGGACAGGCCCATTTCCCACGGCAGCCCCGCGAATTTGATCGAGGTGCCGGGGCTGGCCCCGGTGCCGCCGTTATGGCCGGAAATCAGGATGATATCGGCCTTGGCCTTGGCCACACCGGCGGCGATGGTGCCGACACCCGATTGCGCGACCAGTTTCACCGTGACCTTGGCGCGCGGGTTGATCTGTTTCAGGTCGTAAATAAGCTGGGCCAGATCCTCGATACTATAGATATCGTGATGCGGCGGCGGGGAAATCAGCGTCACGCCGGTGGTTGCATGGCGCAGCCGGGCGATCAATTCGGTCACCTTGATCCCGGGCAACTGGCCGCCTTCGCCGGGTTTGGCGCCTTGGGCGACCTTGATTTCCAATTCCTCGCATTGGTTGAGATATTCCGCCGTCACACCGAAACGCCCCGATGCGACCTGTTTGATTTTTGCCGACGGGTTGTCGCCATTGGATTCGGGCTGGAAATGCGCGGGGTCTTCGCCGCCTTCGCCGCTGTCGGATTTCGCGCCGATCCGGTTCATCGCGACATTCAGGGCCTTGTGCGCCTCGGGCGACAGGGCGCCAAGGCTCATGCCCGGGGTTACGAAACGTTTGCGAATGGCGGTGATGGATTCGACATCCTCGATCGGGACCGGCTGGCCCAGCGGCTTGATCACCAGCAGATCGCGCAGATGGATCGGCGGATTGGCCTGCATCGCCTGCGCATAGCGCGACCAAAGCGGATAAGACCCCTGCGCACAGGCGCTTTGCAGCAGGTGCATATTGCCCGCCTGCCATGCGTGGCGTTCGCTGTTATGGCGGGTTTTATAGAAACCGCCGATGGGCAGCACGCCCGCGGATTGTTTCCACCCGGCGGCGTGCACTTCGACCAGTTTCGTTTGAATCCCGCTGATGCCGATGCCGGAAATGCGGCTATGCATACCGGGGAAATATTCGGCCACCATCGCCCGCGACAGGCCCACGGCTTCGAAATTCAGCCCGCCGCGATAGGATGACAGAACCGAAATCCCCATCTTGGACATGATTTTCAGCAAGCCCGCGTCAATCGCGGCGCGGTAACGGCGCACGGCCTCAAGCAGGCTGCCCTCGATCAGCCCGCGTTCGATCCGCTCGGCAATGGAATCCTGCGCCAGATAGGGGTTCACGGTCGTCGCCCCGCAGCCGATCAGAACGGCGAAATAATGCGGATCAATACATTCGGCACTGCGCAGGTTGATCGAACAAAAGGTGCGCAGCCCCTTGCGCGTCAGCCAGCTATGCACGGCACTGGTGGCAAGGATCATCGGCATGGCCACGCGCGTTTGCGATTGATGCTGATCGCTCAGCACCAGATGCGCGGCGCCCGAACGCACGGCATCTTCGGCATCATTGCGGATACGTGCAAGGGCGGGCCCCAGCCCTTCGGGGCCAAAGGTGCAATCGATAAACGCGGCCTGATCGCCGAATTGGCGGATCATTTCGTCAAATTCGGCATTGGCGATGAACGGGCTTTCCAGCACCAGAATTTCCGTCTGGCTCGCGTTTTCATCCAGCACGTTTTTCAGATTGCCGAACCGGGTGCGCAGGCTCATCACCCGGGATTCGCGCAGGCTGTCGATCGGTGGATTGGTGACCTGGCTGAAATTCTGGCGGAAAAAATGGCTCAGCGGGCGATATTGCGCCGACAGCACCGCAAGCGGCGTATCATCGCCCATCGAGGCGATCATCTCTTTGCCTTCTTCGGCCATCGGGGCCAGCACATGTTCCAGCTCCTCGACCGAATAGCCGGCGGCAATCTGGCGTTTGCGCAGATCGGCGCCGGTGAACAGCGCCACTTCGGGCAGGGCATCCAGCGCGGGGCTAAGGTCAACGGCCCGTTCGACCCATTCGCCAAAGGGCTGGGCCTGTGCCAGACGATCCTTGATCGCGCCATCATGGTAAAGCGCGCCCTCAATCATATCGACGGCGATCATCTGCCCGGGGCCAAGCGCGCCTTTTTCGCGGATGTTTTGTTCATCGACCGGGATCATCCCGGTTTCCGACCCCGCAATCAGCAGGCCATCCGCCGTCACGATATAACGCATCGGCCGCAGCCCGTTGCGATCCAGCCCCCCGCAGACCCAGCGCCCATCGGTCATGGCAAGGGCGGCGGGGCCGTCCCATGGCTCCATCACGGCGTTACAATAGGCATACATATCCTGCCAGGCTTGGGGCATCGCGTCCATTTTCGACCAGGCCTCGGGCACCAGCATGGTTTTGGCCATCGGCGCATTGCGCCCGGCGCGCACCATCACCTCGAACACCGCATCAAGCGCGGCGCTGTCGGATGATCCCTGCGGGACGATGGGTTTTATATCCTCGGCCAGATCGCCGAACGCGTGGGACGCCATGCGGACTTCATGGCTTTTCAACCAGTTAAGGTTCCCGCGCAGCGTGTTGATTTCGCCATTATGCGCCAGCATCCGAAAGGGTTGCGCCAGCCACCATTGCGGGAAAGTATTGGTGGAATAGCGTTGATGATAGATCGCAAAGGCCGATTCGAACCGCGGATCCAGCAGATCGGGGTAAAATTCCGCCACCTGTTCGGCCAGCATCATCCCCTTGTAAATGATCGAACGGCACGACAGCGAACAGATATACAGCCCCTGCACCCCGGCGCTGGTTGCGGCCTTTTCGATCCGGCGGCGGATGACATAAAGCTTGCGTTCGAATGTTTCGTGATCATCGCCGGGGGCGTTGGAAATCAGGATCTGTTCGATTTCGGGGCGGGTGGCATTGGCCTTGTCGCCCAGCACATCGGTATTCACCGGCACATGCCGCCAGCCATAAATGTAATACCCCATGCGCAGAACTTCGGTTTCGACAATGGTGCGGCAGGTTTCCTGCGCGCCCAGATCGCTGCGCGGCAGGAAAATCTGCCCCACGGCCAGCAATTCATTCATCCGGGGTTTGTGGCCGGTGCGTTCGACCTGGCTATAGAAAAACGGCACGGGGATTTGCACATGGATGCCGGCGCCGTCGCCGGTTTTGCCATCGGCATCGACCGCGCCCCGGTGCCAAACGGCCTTGAGCGCATCAATGCCATGCTGCACCACCTGCCGGCTGGCCTGGCCCGTGATCGATACCACCAGCCCGACGCCGCAGGATGAATGTTCGTGTTCGTGCCGAAACAGCCCGTTTTCGGCCATCCATTCGCGTTTGGCGGCCTCGGCCCGGGCCCAGTTTGCATCATATTTGGTCATCGGATTCTCTTGAACAGGGTCTGTTTCAGTATCTATTCAGCGGCAATCGCGGTCTGCGCCATGTGATCCAGCATGGTCTGCGCCGCTTCGCGCCCGTCGCGGATCGCCCAGACCACAAGGCTTGCGCCGCGCGCGATATCGCCACAGGCATATACGCCGGGCAGGGCGGTGGCATGGCGCGCATCGGTGCGGATCGTGCCCCAGCGCGTGGTGGTCAGATCGGGCGTATCCCAGCGGGCGGGCAGGTTTTCGGCATCAAAACCAAGCGCGGCGATCACCATATCCGCGGGCTCGTGATAGGCGCGCCATCAGGTTCCGGCGCGCGCCGCCCGGTGGTGTCCGCCCCGCCCAGCCGCATCGGCTGGACCGTCACGCCAGCGGCGGAAATCCCGGCGGGCGCGGCAAGCCAGATGAACTGGGCGCCTTCTTCCTCGGCATTGGCGACTTCGCGCTGCGATCCGGGCATATTGGCGCGGTCACGACGATAAAGGCATTTGACGCTGGCCGCCCCCTGCCGGATCGCGGTGCGCACACAATCCATCGCGGTATCGCCACCGCCGATCACCACGACACGTTTGCCCGCGGCATCGATCGGGGCCACAGCATCGCCAAATGCGATCCTGTTAGCGGTGATCAGATAGTCTAACGCGGGGATAATAGTCTCTGGCGCGCCATCCAGCGCCCGCGCGGCATAGACACCGGTGGCGATCAGCACCGTATCATGACGGGCGCGCAGCTCGGCAAAGCTGATATCGCGGCCGATATCGCAATTCAGCACGAATTCCACCCCCGCATCGCGCAACTGATCGACCCGGCGCAGCACCGCAGGTTTTTCCAGCTTGAACCCCGGGATGCCATAGGTCAGCAATCCGCCGGCGCGATCATGTCGGTCATAGATGGTGACCTTTATTCCCGCGCGGCACAGAATATCCGCCGCCGCGAGGCCCCCGGGGCCTGCGCCGATAATGCCCGCGCTTTGCCCGCGCGGGGCGCCGGGGCGGATCGGGGCGACCCAGCCCTGTTCCCATGCCAGATCGGTCAGATATTTTTCGATACTGCCGATGGTTACCGTGCCATGGCCGGATTGTTCGATCACGCAACTGCCTTCGCAAAGGCGATCTTGCGGACAGATCCGGCCACAGATTTCGGGGAAACTATTGGTGGCCTGACTTAGCTCATAGGCCTCTTGCAGGCGGCCTTGGGCAGTCAGACGCAGCCAGTCGGGGATATTATTGTGCAGCGGGCAATGGGTCTGACAATAGGGCACGCCGCATTGGCTGCAGCGGCTGGCCTGTTCTGCGGCCTTTGCGGCGGCAAATTCGGCGTAAATCTCATTGAAATCCTGGGTCCGCGCCGATGGGGCACGTTTTTGCGGCATATCGCGCGTAACGGTGACGAATCTTAGCATCGGCGGTGTGGCCATCGCATCCTCTCTCACATCAGAAAATCGGTTTACGGCGTTTTTGCGGAAAAATAAAGTAAGAATAGCTGCCCTATATGCAGTTTTTTTCGCGAAACGTGAAAATAAATGCATAAAGCCGCCCAAAATGGGGAACACATACTGCCGTTACTTTCCCCTTCCGCTTACACGCCAAAGGGTTAGGTTGACCCTGCAGATACAGGAGGCCCCATTGACCCTTTTCCATCTTTTTCTTGTCGCCGTGATTCAGGGGCTGACCGAATTCATTCCGGTGTCATCCTCGGCGCATCTGATTTTGTTGCCGGGGCTGACGGGGATGCAGGATCAGGGGCAGGTGATCGATGTGGCGGTGCATATCGGCACTTTGGCCGCGGTGATCGTGTTTTTCTGGCGCGATGTCGCGGGCGCCATCGCCGCTTTGCCCCAGGTGGTGCGGGGCAGGGTGGATACACCGGGGGCGCGGCTGGCGTTTTTGCTGATCATCGCCACGATTCCGGCGGTGATCATCGGCGCGGTGCTAAGCCTGACAGGGCTGTCGGATGCCATGCGCTCGGTCAAGCTGATCGGTTGGACGATGCTTTTGTTCGGGCTGGCGCTTTACTGGGCGGATCAACGCGGCCCGGTGACCAAGGGCGCGCAGGATTGGAACATGCGCGATGCCATCATTTTGGGCCTGTGGCAGGCGGTGGCGCTGATCCCCGGCACATCGCGCGCGGGCATCACCATCACCGGCGCGCGCGCCATGGGGTATGAACGCCGCGATGCCGCGAAAATATCCATGCTGATGTCGATCCCGATCATCATGGCCTCGGGGGTTTTGCTGGGCGGACAGGCCGCCGCCGCCGCCGATACCCAGGCCCTGCGTGATGGCGCGATCGCCGCAGGATTTGCCTTTGTCGCGGCCTTGCTGGCGCTGGGGATCATGATGCGGCTGCTGCGCAGCGTCAGCTATACCCCCTATGTGATTTACCGGGTGGTGTTTGGCATCGGGCTGCTGATCTGGGCCTATTCCTGATGCCGCAGCCGGCTGGCTGATTCGTTGATCGCGGCATATTGCCCCGAACGCCGATGGGGCCAGAGGTAATCGGGAATTACCACATTATAGGGCGTGGGCACGATCCCCAGATCGGCAAATCCGCGCGCATCCGGCGATACCACATTATCGCGGCGCAGATTGTGGATCTGATCGCGGGTAAGCCCGGCGCGCCACAGCCCGAATGTCAGCCGCTGCCCCAACCCCAGTATCGACGCCGCCAGATTGGCCAGCCAGAACGGCAGATCGATCACCAGCTTGCGCCGCTGGGTTTCGTGCAGCACATCACGCGTGATTGCGCGCAGGCTGCGCACATCCGGCCCGCCCAATTCGTAAACCCCGGGCGCCGCCGTGCCGATCGCGCCCATTTCCGCCGCGCGGGCGACATCATCGACATAGACCGGCTGGAACAGGGATTTTCCGCCCACGATCGGCATGATCGGCCCGGGCATGGCGGCCAGCCGGTTGAAAAACCCGTCCTCTTGCCCGAAAATCATGGATGGGCGCAAAATCACCGCGCCGGGAAAGGCTGCGATCACCGCCGCTTCGCCCGCGGCCTTGGTGCTTGCATAGGTGCTGGGGCTTTGGGCATCGGCACCGATGGCGGATAGATGCACCAGCCGGGCAACCCCCGATTGCGCGGCGATGCGGGCGATACGGGCGGCACCCTGATCGTGAACGGCCGCAAAGCTGTTGGCGCCATGGGGGGCAAGGATGCCGACGCAATTGATCACCGCATCGGCGCCCAGCATCGCGGCGCGCACCGATTCGTCATCGCGGATATTGCAGAAAACTGGCTCGACCTGGCCCACAACGCCGTAGGGGCGCACGAAAGTGGCCTCATTCGGGCGGC
>JBBAGE010000039.1:0-15927 GCA_041655055.1 Paracoccaceae bacterium | reverse complement strand
AAATGCCGCCTCGGCGCGCCGGCCTCGAACGCATCAAGCGCGGTGATCACCCCGCGGGCGCGGGCCTGCACCCCGGTTTCTTCGTGCAATTCGCGCTCGGCGGCGACCAGAATCGGCTCGCCCGGTTCGATCTTGCCGCCCGGAAAGCCCCAAAGCCCGGCATCGGGCGTATTGGCACGCCGCACCAACAACGCCCGCCCGTCGCGGATCACCACGGCCAGAACCGCCGCGATCGGGCGCCCGGGCGCGGCGGGAATGCTCATCGCCGCCTCTGGTATTCGGGCGCCCTGCACCCCATATCGGGGCGGAAGCGGCGGAAATCGGGCTCAGACATCGATATCAAGCGCCAGCGCATGGATACGCCCCACCAGATCGGGCCCAAGTGCGGCATGCACGGCCCGGTGGCGCGCCACGCGCGTTTGGCCGGCAAAGGCATCGGCGCGGATCTGCACGTTGAAATGGGTCTGGCCCCCTTCGCGAAAGCCGGCATGGCCACGGTGGCTTTCGCTGTCATCCTCAACCACCAGCAGTGACGGAGAAAAGGCCATCGTCAGTTTTTCGCGAATTTCATCGGCAACAGTCATTTTCGTGCAACCCCTCTTTCACTTTCTGCCCGAACCTCTAAACTCTCAGCCCCGAGTCGAAAAGGGTGTAGACCATGGTAAAGAATGATCCATTCGGATTCGACATCTCGGTGTCGGCTGACAAAAAGAAACGCACGCGCGGGCGGCGCGGTATGTCCGGTGCGTTTGAAACATCGACACGCGAATGCGAACATCCCGGCTGTTCCGAACAGGGGCAGTATCGTGCGCCCCGCTCGCCCGATCAGCTTGATGAATACAAATGGTTCTGCAAGGATCATGTGCGTGAATACAACCTGAAATGGAATTTCTTTCACGGCACGACCGAGGCCGAGATGGAAGAACAGATCAACGCCTCGCGGCTGGGGGATCGCCCGACGCGCCCCTTTGCCAACCGCGGCGAAGCGCGGGCCTGGTCGCGTCTGGGGATCGATGATCCGCATCAGGTGCTGGGCGGCAATGCCACCCAAAACCCCGGCAAATCGGTGACCGGCACCCGCCGCCTGCCGCCGACGGAACGCAAGGCCATCGATATCCTTGAAGCCAAGGATCACTGGACCCGGGCCGAAATCCGCAAGCAATACAAAGCCCTGATCAAGGTGCTGCACCCCGATATGAATGGCGGCGACCGCAGCCACGAAGACCAACTGCAAGAGGTGGTCTGGGCTTGGGATCAGATCAAGGAAAGCCGCTGGTTCAAACCCTGAAAAAGGGTAAGGCCGATCCTGGGGACAGACAGGATCGGCCTTGATGCCGGCAGCGGGGGCGCGCGGTCCATGCGGCGGCTGGGGGCTAGGCAGCGGCATGGACGGTTATATGGCGGCGCCCGTTGCGGCATTAGCACTTGGGGCAGCTTGCCCCTTTGACCGACACCGCCGCTACGGGAGGGGCGACAACGGCATCGGTCACCTGCCCAACGGCTGGTCCATGGAATGGTTCCGCCCGCCGTGCAAAATCCGCCGTTGCACTTGCACAGCCCCCCGTTATGTTGCACGACAGGGCAGAGGCGGCCTGGCCGCCTGATCCGGTAAGTTCGAGCAGCACAGCAGGCCCCCATGGATTCGAATACAAAACCCACCGAAGATATCTCAGTGCGCGAAGTATTCGGCATAGATACCGATATGATCGTGCATGGCTTTGCCGAAGCCTCGGAACGGGTGCCCGATCTTGATCCGACCTATAAATTCGATCCCGATACCACGCTCGCGATTCTGGCGGGTTTTTCGCATAACCGGCGGGTGATGATTCAGGGCTATCACGGCACCGGCAAATCCACCCATATCGAACAGGTGGCAGCGCGGCTGAACTGGCCCTCGGTGCGGGTGAACCTTGACAGCCATATCAGCCGGATCGACCTGATCGGCAAGGATGCGATCAAGCTGCGCGACGGCAAGCAGGTCACCGAATTTCAGGAAGGCATCCTGCCATGGGCGTTGCGCAACCCCTGCGCCATCGTGTTCGACGAATATGATGCAGGCCGCGCCGATGTGATGTTCGTGATCCAGCGCGTGCTGGAAACCGACGGCAAGCTGACGCTGCTGGATCAAAACAAGGTGCTGACCCCGCATAAATATTTCCGCATCTTTGCCACCGCGAATACCGTGGGGCTGGGTGATACGACCGGGCTTTATCACGGCACCCAGCAAATCAACCAGGGCCAGATGGACCGCTGGTCATTGGTGGCAACGCTGAATTACCTCAGCCATGATGCCGAAACCACGATCGTTCTGTCGAAAAATCCGACCTATAACACCGCTGCCGGGCGCAAGGTGATCAGCCAGATGGTCACCGTTGCCGATCTGACGCGCACCGCCTTTATGAATGGGGATCTGTCCACGGTCATGAGCCCGCGCACCGTGATCGCCTGGGCCCAAAATGCGACGATCTTTCGCAATGTCGGCTATGCCTTCCGGCTGACCTTCCTGAACAAATGCGACGAATTGGAACGCCAGACGGTGGCCGAATTCTATCAACGCTGCTTTGACGAAGAATTGCCCGAAAGCGCCGCCAGCACGGCAGTGGCCTAACGCATATAAAAGCGCCCGCCACATCGGGCGGGCGCGATCATCAGTCAATTAGTGTTAATCAACCGGCTGCGCGGGCGGTTTTGGTCGCATTGGTCCACCAGACCAGTTCATCAAGCATATTGACGGCGCTGTCGCCGATGCTGGTCTCGATATCGGCCAGATTGCCGGAACCACCAAAACCCGGGTGCACTTTCATGAAATCGCCGCCCGCGATATGCACGCCGGTGCGGGTTGACGCCATCTGAAGCTCTGCCCCGATATTGCGCAGATGCTCAACCGCGCGGGCCGCACCCACACCACCATAGCCCACGACGCCAAATGCCTTGCGGTTCCATTCGACATAGGCCTGATCCAGCGCATTTTTCAAAACGCCGGTGATCGAGTGGTTATATTCCGCCACGATAAAGATATAGCCATCATATTCGGCAATCTTTTTCTGCCAGGCGACTGCCACTTCGTTTTGCGAAGGCGCCCAGGCGTTCGAGGCCACCTCCTCAAACATCGGCAGCGGGAAATCGCGCAGGTCAACCAACTCGGCCGTGACATCGCCACGGGCATTGGCCTGATCCAGAATCCATTTCGCGGGAATGTCGGCGAAACGGGTTTCGCGGGTCGAGCCAACAATGATAGCGATACGCGGGGAAGTCATATATAGTCTCCGTTATTACGATAGTTACGAATCGAAACCACAGATAGATTGGGAACCATGCAGGCACAAGAAGGCACCTTGGCGAAACGTGATTTCTGCGATGAAACCGGAACTTGCCACAAAATTTCCGATATGCTGTCGCGGATTGGCGATAAATGGACGGTTTTGATCGTCAGCTATCTGGGTGAACGGCAGATGCGCTTTTCCGAATTGCGAAACACCATCGGCAATATTTCCCAAAAAATGCTGACCTCGACCCTGCGCAAGCTGGAACGTGACGGCTTCGTCACACGCACGGTCACGCCGTCGCGCCCGCCGCGTGTGGATTACGCGCTGACGGAACTGGGGCGCGATCTGTTGGTGCCGGTGCAGGCTTTGGCCGATTGGTCGGTGAAAAACGCCGATCGGATCGAACAGGCCCGCGCGCGATTTGAACAAGATCGCGCAGGCTGATCACACCGCCCTTGCCGCGCGCGATCAGGAATGCTTTATCCCTGATATGAGCAAGCCGTCAGACAACCCAGCAGATCCGTTCAAGAAAGCGCTGACCGAGGCGACGCGCGTGCTCGCCAATGATCCCGATCTCAACGTCAGCTATACCACCGATCCGTCGGGCATGAGCGCCGATAATCTGCGCCTGCCGCAAGTCAGCCGACGGCTGAGCCGCAACGAAGTGCTGATGGCGCGCGGCACGGCCGATGCCTATGCGCTGCGCCGCCGGTTTCACGATGCGGCCACCTTCACGCGCTATGCCCCCACCGGTGAATTGGCGCGCAACATCTATACCGCCATGGAAAACGCCCGTTGCGAAGCCGTGGGCGCGCGCCATATGCCCGGCACCGCCGGGAATATCGATGCCAAGATCGCCCATGAGGCCGCGCGCGCCGGTTATGGCGATCTGCCCGACCGGGCCAATGCGCCGCTTGATGTGGCGGCAGGCTATTACATCCGCCAGCTTGCCAGTGGCCGCCCCCTGCCCGAGGCCGCGGCGCATCTGCTGGATCTGTGGCGCGATGCGCTGGATGCGCAGGCGGGCCAAAGCTTTCGCGATGCTGAAAACAGCCTGACCGATCAGGCCGCCTTTGCCCGGCTGGCACGGCAGGTGATCAGCGATCTGGGCTATGGCGATCAACTGGGCGATGATCCCGACAGCCCCGACCCCGAACAAGATGAAACCGCCGAAACGGACGAAGATCAGCAAGATCAGGAAAGCGCCGCCGACGATCAGCAAGACAGCACCGACAGCGATGCCGCCCCCGAACGCGACCAGGACGACACCCAGGATGCCACCGAATCGCAGGTCGCGATGGATGATCAATCCGATCAGGATATGGCCGAGGAAGTCGAACTTCCCGAAGGGGATGCACCATCCGAACCCCCGCCGCCCGCGCCTCTGTCGCAGGCCGATGCGGCCTATGCGGCCTTTCGCACCGAATTTGACGAAGAAATCCGCGCCGAAGATCTGGCCGACCCGGTGGAACTGGAACGGCTGCGGGCCTATCTCGATCAGCAGCTTGATCCGCTGAAAGGTGCCGTGTCGCGGCTGGCCAACAAGCTGCAGCGTCGTTTGCAGGCCCAGCAAAACCGTAGCTGGGAATTCGACCTTGAAGAAGGCATCCTTGATGCCGGGCGGCTAGCGCGTGTGGTGGCCAATCCCACCACGCCACTAAGTTTCAAGGCCGAAAAGGATACCGAATTTCGCGACACGATTGTCACGCTTTTGCTGGATAATTCGGGGTCGATGCGCGGGCGGCCGATTTCCATCGCCGCGATCTGCGCCGATATTCTGGCACGCACGCTGGAACGCTGTCAGGTCAAGGTTGAAATTCTGGGCTTTACCACCCGCGCGTGGAAAGGCGGCCAAAGCCGCGAACGCTGGCTGGCCGAGGGGCGCCCCAATCAGCCCGGCCGCCTGAACGACCTGCGCCATATCATCTATAAACCGGCCGACACACCGATGCGGCGCACCCGGCCTAATCTGGGCCTGATGATGAAAGAGGGCCTGCTCAAGGAAAATATCGATGGCGAGGCGCTCGAATGGGCACATCGCCGGATGCTCGCCCGCCCCGAGGCGCGCAAAATCCTGATGGTGATTTCCGATGGTGCGCCGGTCGATGACAGCACCCTGTCGGTCAATCCGGCCAATTATCTTGAAAAACACCTGCGCGATGTGATCGCCATGGTGGAAAAGCGCAAGGCGGTGGAACTGATCGCCATTGGCATCGGCCATGATGTCACGCGCTATTACCAACATGCCGTCACCATCACCGATGTCGAACAACTGGCCGGCGCCATGACCGAGGAACTGGCGGCGCTGTTTGATTCCGATCCCCGCGCGCGCGCCAGAATCACGGGGATCAAGCGGGTATCGCGCCGCTGATCCATCCCAAAGGAAGTGCAATGTTCCAAAGTTTCGAGACCACAAGCCGCCCCGAACAAGGCCCGCCCCGGCTGGCGATGCTGCGCGAGGCAATGGCGCAGGCGGGACTCGACGGGGTTTTGGTGCCGCGCGCGGATCGGTTTCAGGGCGAATATGTCGCCGCTTGCGATGATCGGCTGGCCTGGCTGACGGGGTTCACCGGATCGGCCGGGTTTTGCGCGGTGCTGCCCGATGTTGCGGGCGTGTTCATCGATGGCCGTTACCGGGTGCAGGTGCGCGCGCAGGTGGATGGCGATGCCTTTAGCCCCGTGCATTGGCCCGAAACCGGGCTTGCCGATTGGCTGGCCGCGCAGATGCCCGGCGGCGGCGTGATCGGCTTTGACCCATGGCTGCACACGATAGCCGAGATCGAGCGTTTGCGCGCGGCCCTGCCCGCCGCCATCACCTTGATCCCCACGGCGCAAAACCTGATCGATCAGATCTGGCATGATCGCCCTGCGGCCCCCACGGCACCGTTTTTCGCCTATCCCGACCATCTGGCAGGCGAAACCCATGCCGCGAAACGCGCACATGTGGCCCAAACCTTGCAGGCGCATGATGCCGCCGCTGCGGTGATCAGCCTGCCCGATTCGGTGGCATGGCTGCTTAATATCCGGGGGCGCGATATTGCGCGCAATCCCGTGCCGCATGCCTTTGCGATTCTGGATGCGGATGGCAGGGTGCAACTGTTTAGCGCGCCGGGCAAAACGGATGAGGTGTTGGGCCATCTGGGCGCGGATATCAGCATCCTGCCGATCGATGGGTTCAGCGCGGCATTAACCGCACTTGGCGGGCCGGTCATGGTCGATAAATCCACCACATCCATGGCTGTCGGGGAACTTTTGGCACAGGCGGGCATAGCCGTGATCGATGCGCCCGATCCCTGCGCCCTGCCCAAGGCGCGCAAAAATGCAACCGAACTGGCGGGCACCCGCGCTGCGCATCTGCGCGACGGGGCGGCGATGGTGGAATTTCTGGCTTGGCTCGATGCCCATGCGCCGGGTGATCTGACGGAAATCTCTGTGGTGCGGGCGCTTGAATCCGCGCGGCGCGCCACCAATTTTCTGCAAGATATCAGTTTTGACACGATCGCGGGCACCGGCCCGCATGGCGCGATCGTCCATTACCGCGTGACCGAGGAAACCAACCGCCCCCTGCGCGCGGGGGAGTTGCTGCTGATCGACAGCGGCGGGCAATATCTCGATGGCACAACCGATATCACCCGCACCATCGCCATTGGCCCCGCGGGGGCCGAGGAACGCGCCTGTTTCACCCGGGTGCTGCGTGGCATGATCGCGCTGTCAGCGGTGCGCTTTCCCAAAGGGCTTTCGGGGCGCGATCTCGATGCGCTGGCGCGCGCGCCGCTTTGGGCGGCGGGGCAGGATTATGATCATGGCACCGGCCACGGGGTGGGCGTTTATCTCTGCGTGCACGAAGGGCCGCAGCGGATTTCGCGCACATCCACCCTGCCGCTGGAGCCGGGGATGATCGTGTCGAACGAACCGGGCTATTACCGCGAAGGCGCCTTTGGCATCCGTATCGAAAACCTGATCGCGGTGCGCGAAGCGCCGCCGCTTGCAGGTGCCGATGACCGGGCGATGTATGATTTCGAAACGCTGACTTTCGTGCCGATCGACCGGCGGCTGATCGATGCCGATGCGCTCAGCCAAGCGGAACGCGACTGGCTGAACGCCTATCACGCGCAAACCCGCGATGCGCTTGCGCCGCTGGTGACGGATGGGGCGCGCGCATGGCTGGAACAGGCGACCGCGCCAATTTGAATCCTATGACCGGCAGAGTGGGCGGTGCTGGAACCGCCCCCTGCCACAAACCGGAGGGACGTTGATGACAGATCGGATCAGGATCAGAAAATCCGAAGGCACATGGGTGGTGCGCGCCGGCGGCGCGGTGCTGGGCGAATCGCGCGATGCGCTGGAACTGAATGAACCGGGGCACGCGCCGCTGATTTTCTTTCCGCGCGGCGATATTGCCATGGCTTTTCTTGAACCTTCCGACAAGGTCAGCGAAAACCCCGGCAAGGGCGATGCGCGCTATTATTCGATCCAGACCAAATCCGAACTGATCCGCGATGCCGCGCTATCCTATGAGGCGCCGGAATCCGCCTTGGCCGATCTGGCCGGCTATCTGACCTTTGCCTCGGAAAAAGTGGCGGTCGAACAATTGTAACATGGCCCCCCTGCCCACAAGCCCGGCGGAATTCCCGCAGGCCTTTGCCCGGGCCTGGGCGGCGCGCGATGCGGGGGCGCTGGCGGCGCTTTTTGCACATGACGCCGATTTCGTTAATGTCGTGGGCATCTGGTGGCGTGACGCTGCCGCGATCGAGCGGGCGCATGCGCTGGGGCTGACCACGTTTTTTGCGCAATCGACGCTGCGCATCGGCCGCGTGGCGGTGCGTGAACTGGGGCCGGATCATGCGGTGGTGCACGCCCGGATGCATCTGCACGGCCAGATCGCGCCCGATGGCCGCACCGCAGGCCCGCGCCAGACGATCATGCTATTCGTTCTGGGGCGGCGCGATGGCGGCTGGATCGGGCTTGCCGCGCAAAATACCGAAATCATCGCCGGGGCCGAAACCATGCTGGCCGGTAACGACAGCAGCGTGCGGCCACAGGATTATCGCGACGGCGATTAACCCGCCAGCAAGGCCCGGGCCGCGTCGCGCGCGGGATCAGTGATCGTATCACCCGACAGCATCCGCGCGATTTCATCGATCCGGGCGGGTTCATCCAGCGCGATCACCTTCGATGTGGTCATCCCGTCACGCACGGCCTTGGCCACCTGCCAATGATGGGCGCCGCGCGCGGCCACCTGGGGCGAATGGGTGACAACCAGCACCTGTGCCCCCTGCGCCAGCCCCGCCAGCCGCCGCCCGACCGCATCCGCCGTGGCCCCGCCCACACCGCGGTCGATTTCATCGAAAATCATCGTGATGCCCTTGTTGCCCTGGGTCAGACAGACCTTGAGCGCGAGCAGGAATCGCGACAATTCCCCACCCGATGCGATTTTCCCCAGAGGCCCCGCCGGAGCGCCGGGGTTGGTGGCGACGGTAAAGGCGACGTTATCGGTGCCTTCGGGCCCCGGATCGGCGGGGCTGATCACGGTTTCAAAGACCGCGCGTTCCATTTTCAGCGGGGCAAGCTCGGCGGCCATCGCGGCATCGAGCCGCGACGCCGCCGCTCTGCGCGCCGCGCCAAGCCCGGCGGCCTGCGTATCATATTCAGCCTGTGCGGCCTGCAGAGCAGCGTTCATCGCGCGCAGATCCTGCGTGCCATGTTCAAGCGTATCGAGCCGCCCGCGCAGGCCCGCGGCAAAATCCGCCAGATCATCGGGCAACACATCATGTTTGCGGGCCAGCGCGCGGATTGCAAACAGGCGTTCTTCGCATAGCTCAAGCTCGGACGGATCGAAATTCAGTGCATCAAGGCAGGATTCAATCCCCTGCTGCGCCTCGCCCAATTCGCCAAGCGCGCGCGAAAGCGCCGCGAGCGGGGCATCGAGCCTGCCTTCGGCGTGATCCACCGCGCCTTCAAGCCAGCGGGTCGCATCCGACATCAGCCCTTCGGCGCCACTATCGCCAAGCGCGGCAAAGGCGCGCCCGATATCGTCGCGAATCCGCGCCGCGCCCTGCATCAGGCGGCGGCGGGCATCGAGCACCGCTTCTTCGCCGGGTTCGGGGGCGAGCGATTCAAGCTCGGCCAGCGCGTGGCGCAGGTAATCTTCTTCGGCGCGCAGGCTGGCGATTGTGGCCTGCGCGACGTCAAGCTGGCGCCGGGCCTGCGCCACGGCGCGCCAGGCGCTGCGCGTGGCGTCAACCAGATCCGCATGGCCGGCGAAATCATCCAGGATCAGCCGATGCCCGCGCGGGTTCAAAAGGCCGCGGTCATCCTGTTGGCCATGCAATTCCACCAGCGTATCCGACAGGGCCCGCAGCACCTCGCCCGAGGCGCGGCGGTCGTTGATATAGGCCGTTTTACGGCCATCGCGGGCATTGACGCGGCGCAAGATCAGATCGCCGCTATCATCGGGCGCGATCCCTGCCTCGGCCAGCACGCCATGCGCGGCATGATCTGCGGGCAAGCTGAACCATGCCGTCACCTCGCCCTGATCGGCGCCTTCGCGCACCAGATCGGCGCGCCCGCGCCACCCCAGCACAAAGCCCAAAGCATCCAGCAGGATCGATTTTCCGGCGCCGGTTTCGCCGGTCAGCACATTCAGGCCCGGCTGGAATTCCAGCGAAAGCCTGTCAATGATCAGCATGTCCCGGATGTCGAGACCTCGCAGCATGATGGCCTCAGAGCCATTCGCCGCGGATCACCTGACGGTAGATCGCCGACAGCCAGCTATCGCCGCGCGCCTCGGGCACCAGCCCGCGCCCGGTCAACAGGGCATGGCTGTCGCGATACCAGTCGGATGACTGGAAATTATGGCCCAGAATCGCCCCGGCTGTCTGGGCTTCGTCATCCAGCCCCAGCGCGAGATAGGATTCCACCAGCCGGTGCAGCGCTTCGGGCGTCATGGAAGTGGTCTGGAATTGTTCGACCACCACCCGGAACCGGTTGATCGCGGCGGTATAATGGCCCTGACGCAGGTAATAGCGCCCGATTTCCATTTCCTTGCCCGCCAGATGATCAAACGCCAGATCGAATTTCAGCACCGCCGAGCGCGCATATTCCGTATCGGGATAGCGTTCGATCACGCCGCGCAGCGCCTGCAGGGCCTGAAAGGTGATGCCCTGATCGCGGCTCACATCCTCGATCTGATCGTAATAGGACAGCGCCAGCAGATATTGCGCATAGGCGGCATCTTCCTGACCGGGATAAAAATCGAGATAGCGCTGCGCACTGCCCCGCGCCTGTTCGTAATCTTGATCAAGGTGATAGGCATAGGCCTGCATGATCAACGCGCGCGACGCCCATTGCGTATAGGGATAAAGGCGTTCCACCTCAGAAAAATAGCGCGCGGCATCGTCGGGGCGATCATTCGCCAGTTCCAATTCGCCGCGGTTAAAGATTTCTTCGGCCGAGAATCCATCAAGCGGGGGAATCGTCCCGCCGCTACCGCCGCATGATACCAGCACCACAAGCCCCAGCACCGCCAAAGCCTTGCTTATCCCATTCGCGCCTGTCATCGAACGCCAACCCCTGCAGATCCTGCCCTGACCCTAAAGGTCATTGTCGTTTTGTCCTAGCACAGAAAAATCCGGGGCAAAACGCCTTTGCGTCACGAATTTTCGCAGATGTGGCCCGGCCTAGGCAATGGCGCACAAATCGGCAGGTTTCAGCCCCACGCCGGGCAGGCTGGCGGCCATATCCGCATCGCAACTAACAAGCTGCCAGGCACCGGGCGCGGCAAAAAGCGCGCGCAGCAATCGGTTGGTCAGCGCATGGCCCGCGCGATTACCGCTATAGCGCCCCAGGATCGGCCCGCCGGCCAGCAACAGATCGCCAAGCGCATCGAGCATTTTATGACGCACGGGTTCATCCGCAATCCGCAGCCCGCCGGGCGACAGAACCCGCGCCCCGTCGATCACCACGGCATTTTCCAGCGTGCCACCCAGCGCCAGCCCATTGGCCTGCATCACATCAACATCGGCCTTGCGGCAAAACGTGCGGCAATTGGCCAGTTCACGGACAAAGGCCCCGTTGGCCATATCCAGCACCAGATGCTGCACCCCGATCGCATCGTCATTGAAATCGATGCGGAAATCCATCTGAAACGAGGCCGCCGGTTCCAGCCGGGCCGAGGCATCGCCCTCACGCACCTCGATGGGTTCAAGGATGCGGATCGCGCGAACCGGCACATTCTGACGCACCAGCCCCGCGGCAAGAAAGCTGTTCACAAAGGGCGCGGCGCTGCCATCGAGAATCGGCACTTCGCGGGCATCGATATCCACTTTGGCGTTGTGAATACCGCAACCGGCCAACGCGGCCATCACATGCTCCACGGTCGATACCTCGGCCCCGGCGCCGTTGCGCAACAATGTGCAAAGCCGCGAGGGCACGACCTGATCCCAGCGCGCAGCAATCGCATTGCCCGGCGCGGCCAGATCACTGCGCACAAAGCTGATCCCATGGCCCGCCGGCGCGGGGCGCACGACCATGCGCACAGGCTGGCCGGAATGCAGGCCAACCCCGTCAAAGGCCACCGATGTCTTGAGCGTTGTTTGCACGTGCAAGCCCCATAAAGCCACAAGGCATCTCCTTGTGTCGGTGCAGGGCTACGCCTGCGGGGCAGTAAAGACAATTCAATCTTTGTAACGAGTTGAAACAACCGTCACCCTTTTGGGCGGAAAAGCGCGAATGGTTCAAGACCGCCGCCCAAATGCACCCTTTCAAAAGAAAAAGGCCGGTTGCCCGGCCCTTTCCCTGATATGTTGCCCCGCTCAGTTCGCTTGACGGCGCAGAAAGGCGGGGATTTCGATCCGCTCTTGTTCCGGGTCGGGCTCGGGCTCATGCGCGCGGGGCTGCATTTGCGGCTGTTGACGCGCGGTTGCCGGGCTTGCGGTGCCTTGCGGGCGCTCGGCATCCTGCGGGTGGCCGGTCATCCGCCCGATTAACGAATTGATGCCAAAACGCGGACGCTCGGGCTGCGGGGGGGCATAGTGCTGCGCCTGCGGTTGGGCAGGCTGCGCCATGCCCGATGCGCGCGGCTGCTTTTGCACGGCGGCTTGCAGCCGGGCCACGGCCTCGGGCGTGGGGGTGCCGGGCGCGGGTTTGCGCGGCGCGACAAATTCGGCCTCGGGGCGGGCATCGGCGAATTGCGGGGCCTCGGCCGCCGGGCGCGGATTATAGGCAGGCGCCGGCAAATCATCGCTGTCATGGGCATCATAGGCCGGGGCCTGCGGCGCATCGCCGGCAGCGCGCACCGGATCGAAACTTTCAAACAACGACGGCTCGGGCGAAGCGGCGCGCGCAGCGGCGGGTTCGGGCGCGGGCTGTTCGACCGGGGCCTCGGCCACGGGGGCCTGGCTGATCGGTTCGGCCATGCGGCGGCGCGGCACCGGCATATCGCTGGTGGAGGCCCGCGCATCGATGCCGGTGGCGACGACCGAAACCCGCATCATGCCTTCCATCGAGGTATCGAGGGTCGAGCCGACGATGATATTGGCATCCGGGTCCACTTCTTCGCGGATACGGTTCGCGGCTTCGTCAAGTTCGAACAGCGTCAGGTCATAACCGCCGGTGATATTGATCAGCACACCACGCGCGCCCTTGAGGCTGATTTCATCCAGCAGCGGGTTGGCGATGGCCTTTTCGGCGGCCTGAATGGCGCGATCTTCGCCCTCGGCCTCGCCGGTGCCCATCATCGCCTTGCCCATTTCATCCATGACCGAACGCACATCGGCGAAATCAAGGTTGATCAGGCCCGGCTGCACCATCAGATCCGAAATCCCCTTGACGCCCTGATAAAGAACGTTGTCGGCCATGGTAAAGGCTTCGGTAAAGGTGGTTTTTTCGTTGGCGATGCGGAACAGGTTCTGGTTGGGAATGATGATCAGCGTATCGACCATCTTTTGCAGCGCCTCGACCCCTTCTTCGGCCTGGCGCATCCGTTTCGCGCCTTCGAACTGAAAGGGTTTGGTCACGACGCCAACAGTCAGCACGCCCAGCTCACGCGCGGCCTGCGCGATGATCGGTGCGGCACCGGTGCCGGTGCCCCCGCCCATGCCGGCGGTGATAAAGCACATATGCGCGCCGGCCAGATGATCCACGATTTCTTCGATCGTTTCTTCGGCAGCCGCCGCCCCGACCGAGGGGCGCGCGCCCGCGCCCAGACCTTCGGTCACTTTCACACCCATCTGGATGCGCACTGGCGCGGTCGATTGCTGCAGCGCCTGCGCATCGGTGTTGGCCACGACGAATTCAACGCCGGCAAGCTGCTTTTCGATCATGTTGTTGACCGCATTGCCACCGGCGCCGCCAACGCCAAACACGGTAATACGGGGCTTGAGTTCGTCCCGCTCGGGCACCATCAGGTTCAATGTCATAATCGATCCGCCTGCTAAATTTTATAACGGCCCCCCACCGGGCCGCTTTTACCTGTTCCCAAGGAACGTTAGGCTTTTTTTCACCTGCCGTCACCCAAAAAACACAGTTTTCACACAAAATCTGGTAAAGATTTGCGCCCGGTAAGCGGGATTTCGCCGGTTGGGCAAGATATTGCGTTTACCAGTTTTCCTTGAACCATTTTACCGCTCTTTTGAACGATCGCGCCGGGTGGCGTTCGGCGGGAATCTCGAAATCCCACCACTCGTCCTGCGGATGGGCAGCAAACAGACACAGCCCGACCGACGAGGCAAATGCCGCGCCCGTTGCCTGTTGCGGCAGACCCTGCACCCGCAGCGGGCGGCCGATGCGCACCTGCTGGCCCAGAATACGCGGCGCAAGCCCATCAAGCCCGGGGATCTGGCTTGCGCCACCGGTCAGCACGATCTGTTGGCTGGGCAAATGCTCGAACCCGGCGGCATCAAGGCAGGCCCGCGCCTCTTCCAGAATTTCCTCGACCCTCGGGCGGATGATGGCAATCAGCTCGGCGCGGCTGACCTTGCGGCGGTCATGTTCCCAATCGCCGGTATCGCCCCCGATATCAAGCATCTCGCGGTCATCCATACCGGTGGCCACCACCCCGCCATAAAGGGTTTTCAGCCGCTCGGCCGTGGCCAGCGGCACGCCAAGCCCCATGGAAATATCGCCCGTCACCTGATCGCCGCCCAGCCGGACGCTGTCGGCATAGATCATGTGCTTTTTCATGAAGATCGAAATATCGGTGGCCCCGCCCCCCATATCGATACAGGCCGCGCCCAATTCCTGTTCATCCTCGACCAGCGCGGAAATGCCCGACACATAGGGCGCGCTCGCAAGCCCCGCGAGTTCGAGATCGCAGCGCTTGATGCAATAAAGCAGGTTCTGGATCGAGGCCGAATCCACCGTCAGCATATGCATATCCACGGCCAGCATCTTGCCGATCTGGCCGCGCGGATCACCGAGGCCCGAACGGTGATCAAGCGCAAAGTTCACCGGCTGTGCGTGCAGCACTTCGCGCCCCGCGCCGTAATCGGGCACGTCGCAAGATGACAGCACCCGGGCGATATCCTGTTCGCTGACCTGATGGCCCTCGACATCGACCTGACCTGCCAGCCCATAGCTGCGCGGCTGCCCGCCGGAAAAACACGTGATGACGTGATCGACCCGCACATTCGCCATTTTCTGCGCCGCCTGCACGGCGGTGCGGATCGCGCGTTCGGTTTCGGCCATCGTGTCGATTTCACCAAAGCGCACGCCGCGCGAACGGGTGGTGGCCGCGCCGATCACCCGGAAACTGGATTGCCCCGCCATCGAGCCGATGCCATCGCTTTCGTGGAATTTCTCCATCCCTGAAAAGCGCAGCACCAGACAGGCAATTTTCGATGTGCCAACATCCAGTATGGCAATCACACCGCGTTGCATCGCGGCGCGGCGCATGTTGCGCATGGCACGTTGGCTTGCATAAAGGTCACTCATCGGTAAGCAACTCCGGTTTCAAATTCCTTGATCCGCCGCAACTCGGCCATTGCCTCGGGGGTCAGGCCAAGCGTGGGGCGCGCGATATTGCGCATGTCAATCACCCGCACATCGCGGGCCAGCAATTCCTGCGCCTGATCCAGCGCCATCACCTGTTCCAGCGCCTGCACCGGGTTTACCTCGGGCAAAAGGATGCGCTGTTCGCGGTCAAGCACCACATCCCAGCGCCGCTCGCCCACCCGCACCAATCCGCGGATACGCGCCTGCGCCGGGCGGCTTGCCGCAACAAGGCGCAGGGCCTCGGCCACATGGCCACCCGCCCCCGCACCCGCGATCAGCGGCAGATCAGGCCGGTCGGGGCGCGCATTCAGCCCATCGACGCGGTGGCCTTCGCCGTCAAGCATCACCAAGCCGTCGGCCGTGCGCCAGATCACAGCGGGGATACGTTCATTGATGCTGATTTCCAGCACGCCGCCGGGGCGCACCCGCAATTCCGCCAGCGCCACGGCATCGATCGTCTCGATCCGTTCGCGCAGCGCCGCCAGATCCAGATCAAAGGACGACAGCGGAAATTCCACCGGCACCGCCGCGCGGATGGTTTCGGTCAGCGCCGCGGACGCGCCTTCGATCACCATCAGGCGCACCATGAATTCGGGCCGTTCCTCGATCGAGCGGCGAATTTCCGCGATCTGGCCCACCAATGCGGCACGGTTGGTTTCCTGCCCGAACC
>JBBAGE010000038.1:0-15992 GCA_041655055.1 Paracoccaceae bacterium | reverse complement strand
CGAGCGGTTCCAGAGCCGCCTGACCCGCAGATCGGAAGGGCCCCCACGCGGGGCCCTTTTGCCGTTGCGGCCAAGGACCATGGCGCCGCCTCGGTTGATCCCGACGCCGGATCAAATGCGCCTGCCGCAGTCTCCGCATGAGGCTTTGCGGCGCACGTCGCCGTCGGGCGTGCTGCCGTCCGGTCAGCCCGCCGCGTGCCTGACCGCCGCGACGATGTCGGCCACGACCTCGGCCATCAACGCCTCGTCCTCACATTCCGCCATCACCCGCACCAGCGGCTCGGTGCCCGACTTGCGGATCAGGAGCCGCCCCTGCCCCTCCAGCCGCGCCGCGCCCGCCGCAATCGCGGCCTTCACCGCCGCATCCTCCAGCGGCGTCTGTCCGGCCGCAAAGCGCACGTTCTCCAGCACCTGCGGCACCGTCTGAAACAGCTGCGTCAGCGTCGAGGCCGGTTGCCCGGTGGCGATCATCTCGGCCAGGAAATGCAGCCCCGCCAGCAGCCCGTCGCCGGTGGTGGCATAGTCGGTCATCACGATATGGCCCGATTGCTCGCCGCCCAGGTTGAAGCCGCCCGCGCGCATCCGTTCCACCACATGGCGGTCGCCCACCGCGGTGCGTTCCAGCCGCAACCCGCGCGCCTGCAAGAACCGCTCCAGCCCCAGGTTCGACATCACCGTCGCCACCAGCGCGCCGCCGCGCAGCCGCCCCTCGGCGGCCCAGCGGTCGGCGAACAGCGCCATGATCTGGTCGCCATCGGCCACCCGGCCGGTTTCGTCCAGGATCATCACCCGGTCGGCATCGCCATCAAGGCAGATCCCCACATCCGCGCCATGGGCCAGCACTGCCTCGGCCGCATGCCGTGTATCGGTCGAACCGCAATCCTTGTTGATATTGAACCCATCGGGGCTGACGCCAATGGGGATGATATCGGCCCCCAGTTCCCAAAGCACTTCGGGCGCGGTGCGATGCGCCGCGCCATTGGCGCAATCGATCACGACCTTGAGCCCGCCAAACCCCATACCCTTGGGCAAGGTGGTTTTCAGCCGCTCGGCATAGCGAAACCGGCCATCGTCGATCCGCTTGGCCCTGCCGATATTGGCGGCCTGCGCGGGTTCCACCCCTGCCAGGGTCATACGGGTAATCTCGGCTTCGGCCTCATCCGACAGTTTGAACCCGTCGGGGCCGAAAAACTTGATCCCGTTATCTTGATGCGGGTTATGGCTGGCGGAAATCATCACTCCGACATCCGCGCGCATCGATGTGGTCAGCAATCCCACCGCAGGCGTCGGCACCGGCCCCAGCAAAAACACATTCATCCCCGTCGAGGTAAACCCCGCCGTGAGCGCGTTTTCAAACATATAGCCCGACAGCCGCGTATCCTTGCCGATCACCACCCGATGCGCGGCGCTGCCATCGCGGCGGAAATACCGCCCCGCCGCCGCGCCAAGACGCAGCGCCAGATCGGCCGTCATCGGCCAGGTATTGGCCGTGCCGCGCACGCCATCGGTGCCAAACAGGTTACTGGTCATGAAGCGTGTCTCCGCTTGTTACTGCGCGCCAAAGCGTGACCGCCTGCGCTGTTTCCACCACATCATGCACGCGCAGGATCTGCACATTCTGCGCCAGCCCCGCAAGCGCCACGGCAAGCGATCCGGGCATGCGCGCCTTTGGGTCGGCCGCCCCGGCCAGCGTGCCGATGAACCGTTTGCGCGACACCCCCAGCAGGATCGGACAGCCCAGCCCGTGAAACAGCCCGATCCGCGCCAAAAGCGCCAGATTATGCGCGACATTCTTGCCAAAACCGATCCCCGGATCAACCGAGATCCGGCTGGGCGCAATGCCCGCCGCCGCGGCAATGGCGATACGCTCTTCAAGGAAATCATAGACATCTAGCAGGACATGATCATAGCGCGGATCATCCTGCATGGTTTTCGGATCGCCCTTTGCGTGCATCAGGCACAGCCCCGCGCCGTGGGTGGCGACGATCTGCGCCATATCCGGGTCATAACCCAGCGCCGAGACATCATTGATCATATCCGCCCCCGCCGCCAGCGCGGCCTGCGCCACATCGGCCTTGCGGGTATCGACCGAAATCGGCGTGGCGATGCCCTGATCGCGCAGCCCGGTGATCACCGGCAGGATACGTGCGATTTCATCTTTGGTGCTGACGGCATCCGATCCGGGCCGGGTGCTTTCGCCGCCGATATCAAGGATCGCCGCCCCCGCCTGCGCCATCTGGCGGGCATGGGTAATGGCGGCATCGGTGCGCGCGAACTGGCCGCCATCGGAAAAGCTGTCGGGGGTTACATTCACGATGCCCATGATCTGCGGCACCATCGGCGCGCGCGGGGTGATCAGCGCGCTGCGCACCGCATCGGGCAGATCGGCGGCACCGATGATTTCCGGCGGGCGGCTGCGCGAAAGAACCTCGGCCTTTGTGAACCAGCCCCAGCCGCCAGCCACGGCCAGCGCGCCGGGTGGCATTGCCGGGCCAATCTGTATCAGGGGGCGATAATAATCCTTGTCACTGCGCATAAGGTTCAGCCGCTAGATCCCTGCAATTACATCATTTTCTACCGGGTGAAAATCCGCGTCGATGCCCGGCGCCTCATCCCCGATCACCACGATCCGCCGCGCCGCCACAAGGCCCGCAAACCACGCGCATAGCCCCAAAGGATCGCGCACCGATCCCGGCGCACCGGTCGTATCAAGCACCAGCTTGCCCGGCGCCCAGACGATGCTTTGGCCGTTTTTCATCGCCCAGTCGATTTCCGTCCGGGTGCCAACCACAACGCAGCGCGCATCGCGCCCGGCCAGAACCCAGGCATTTTGTTCGATCGCCAGCAGATCGATCCGCCGCTGCGCCGCCGGGCTTTGCGATTGCGGCAGCGGCCCATCGGGCAGGCCGACGCAGAAAATCACCGGCTGGCCCGTGGCCGCGACCTGATCGATCCAGCCCGCCAAATGCGGCGCGGCAATCGCATCATTCGACAGAAACACCACCAGCGGCTGCGGCATGGGCGCATCCGCGCGCGTATCGGCGGCTACCTCGTCGCGGCTGCGCATGATTTCCACCCCCAGCGCGCCGGGGCCACGATCAAGCTTTTCCACCCGCACGAAAACCCGCATCGCCTGCGGCGCGGCCAAAATCCGCTCGGCGATCCGCTCGGCCAGCGTTTCCAGCAGATTGATCCGCCCGGCATTGATTTCCAGCCGGATGGCTTCGGTGATCAGATCATAGGACAGGATGCGGTCCACATCATCGGCCACCGGGCCCGTGCCCGGGCGCACTTCGACAACGATGTTGAAACAGACACGCTGACGGCGGCCGCGTTCGGCCTGAAAGGCGCCGATCTCGATTTCGACGATATGATCGCGCAGGGAAATACGGTCGCGCGGACGGGCATCGGCGGTCTCGGCTGCACGGGCTTCGGGGTGATCGAAAGCGGTGCCGATATCTTGGGTCATAAGGCGCCTTTCACGGATGCTGTGGCGCTGATCTAGCGCATCGCCCGGCCAAGCGCCATGCCGCAGTCAGGCGCTGCCCGGCATGCGATAGAAATGATGCACACCGATGGTGGTCGTGCGCGCGAACTGGCGCGACCAGTTGGGGTTGACGGCACGGGTGTGGTAATGCGTGGCGCCTTTGGTCAGGCTGCGCGTCGCACCGGCAAGCATGATATGGGCGACCTTGCCCACCCGCTCATAGGCGCGCGCATCGCGGATGGTTTCGGCATTGCCATCGCAGGTATAGGTAAACTGGCATTGATAGCGTTTGCCGGTGCCCTGGTTGACAACGCCGCAGACCGTATCAGGAAAGCTGGCATTATCGACCCGGTTCAGGATGACTTCGGCCACGGCGAACTGGCCCTTGACGCTTTCGCCGCGCGCCTCGAAATAGAGCGCTTCGGCCAGACATTCCCAGTGTTCATTCGTTTCCGGTTGGGGCTGGGCATCAAGCCAGGTGATCGTATAGCTTTCAATCTCGGGGATGGCGGGGATTTCGGGCGCAGGCTCGGTCAGTGTGCCCAATCGTGCGGTATCGACAGTTTCAAGCGCGCTTCGCTCGACCATCAATAGTGCCGCCATTTCACCGCCAAGTGCCATTGTGGCATTGTTGGATTGGCTAAGTGTTACATCTGCAGCCGCCATTCCGGCAAAGCCGGTCACCGCCACAAGGCTTGTTGCCTGTGCCAATATTCGCATGATCAATCGCCCCCGGAATCCGGCCCGATGGCCCCCTTCAGCCTGTCAAAACAGCGTGCTCTTTAGGCCAGAAACGCCCGATCGTCCACCCAAGCGCATTTTCAGCCCCGCCGGGCCGGTGTCAGAACGCGCATCATGGGCCGGGCGCGCAGGCCAACCGTGCGCGATTAATGGATGATTGACAAAGGGTTAACGCCCGCCGTGCGCTCCGCATATGGCCGCAGCGCCAGATGCGCGGCAACCAGCCGAGCCACCGGCACGCGGTAAGGCGAGCAGGACACATAATCGAACCCCGCCGCCCGGCAAAAGGCGATTGATTCGGGGTTGCCGCCATGTTCGCCGCAAATCGCGATCGTCATGCCCGGTCGGGTCGCGCGTGCGCGCCCCGCACCGATCGTCAGCAACTCGCCCACCCCTTCGGTATCAAGCGTGTGAAACGGGTCTTCGGGATAGACGCCCTGTTTGACATAGGCATGCATGAACCGCCCCGCATCATCGCGCGACAGGCCATAGGTCATCTGGGTCAGATCATTGGTTCCAAACGACAGGAATTGCACATGCTGGGCGATATCGGCAGCGCGCAGCGCCGCGCGCGGGGTTTCGACCATGACGCCCAGTTGATAGGCGAAATCCACCCGCCGCTCAGAACGCACGGCGGCGGCGACGGCCTCGATCCGGGCTTTGACAACCTCGACCTCGCGCATGGCCGATACCAGCGGGATCATGATTTCCGGTGTGACCGGCACGCCATCCTGCGCGGCCTCGATCGCGGCCTCGAATATTGCGCGGGCCTGCATGTCATAGATTTCGGGCACGGTCAGGCCCAGCCGCACGCCGCGCATGCCCAGCATCGGGTTGAATTCGCTCAGCGCCTCAATCCGGCGTTCGATTTTCGACAGTGGCAGATCCAGCGCGCCGGCCAATTCGCGCATCCCCGCCCGCTCGCGCGGCAGAAATTCGTGCAACGGCGGATCGAACAGGCGGATGCACACGGGCGTGCCGGCCATGATCGTAAACAATTCGCGCAGATCGGCGCGCTGCATCGGCAGCAACCGGGCCAGCGTTTCGCGCCGGTCGGCGGGATCATCGGCAAAGATCATCTCGCGCATCACGATCAGGCGCTCGCCCTCAAAAAACATATGCTCGGTCCGGCAAAGCCCGATCCCATCGGCGGCAAAACGGCGCGCGACGGCGGCATCGGCGGGCGTATCGGCATTGGCGCGCACACCGATGTCGCGCGCGTCATCGGCCCAGCCCATCAGGCTGTTGAACGCATCATCCAGCGCCGGTTCGCACATGGCCGCCGCGCCCAAAAGCGCCTCGCCCGCATTGCCATCCAGCGTGATCACATCGCCTTCGTTCAACACGCGGCCATCGGCGGTGCGCAGGCAACGCTGCGCCGGGTCGATCTTGATCCCCGTGGCCCCGACGATACAGGGCAGCCCCAGCCCGCGCGCGATCACCGCCGCATGGCTGGTCATGCCACCGCGTTCGGTCAGCACGCCAGCCGCGCTATGCATGCCGCGAATATCTTCGGGCGCGGTTTCGCGGCGCACCAGAATGCAGGCTTCGCCGCGCGCGGCCATGGCCTGCGCCGTGGTCGATGAAAACACGATTTGCCCGGTTGCGGCACCGGGGCTGGCGCCGATACCGGTGGCAACCACGTCGCGCGGGGCATCGGGTTCGATCTGCGGATGCAGCAATTCGGTCAGCGATCGCGGCGGGATGCGCAGCACGGCCTCTTGTTCGGGGATCACGCCATCATGGGCAAGCGTCACCGCAATCCGCACCGCAGCGCGGGCAGATCGCTGCACGCGCACCGCATCCAGAACCGATAACTGCCCGCCTTCGATGGAAAATTCGATCTGCATTTCCTCGCGCAGCCGAATGCGGCAGATCGTGCCGTAATGCAGCAGTTGCGCAAAGATTTCCGGGCATTTTTCTTGCAACGACGGGCCACGGGCGTCTTGCGTCAAAAACAACGCGCCATCGGTATCGCCCAGCGCATCGCGCCCCTGGCTTTGGCTAAGGTAACGCCCCACCAGCTTGGGCTGGCCGGTGTTGGAATCGATGAATTGCACCACGCCCGAGCCGCTTTCCGCAGGCCCTATCCCCAGCGCCATTTCCTGCACCACCAGCCCCAGCCCCGCATCCGCAGGCGCGCCGCGCGCTTGGCGCAAAAGCCGCGCCGAAGTGCCTTCCCAGGCGCGGGCCATGGATTGCAGCACCTCGCCCAACTGGGTGCCGATATCCTGTGGAAAGGGCTCGTCGGTCTCATCCTCATAGGCGCGCAGCGCCGCTTGCAGTTCTGCGCTGCCGTGCGCCTTGCCCATTTCGAACATTTCCGGGTCAAGCCGGGCCACATGAATGGCATAGGATTGCACGAATCGAAGATAAAGCGCATCTGCCGCCGCTTGGCCGTGGCTGGCTGTCAGCCGCGCGTGCTGGGCCGCATTCATGCCGATATTCAGGATCGCCCCCGGCCCGCCCCAATCGGGATCTTGCGACGAAGGCCGCACCGACAACAGCGTATCAGGCCCGAATTCGGCCAGCAGCGCCTCGGTGCCGGGCCGTTTGCCGGCGGCAATCTGATGGACCACCCCAAAAGACAGCGCCACCGTGCGCGGCACCGGCAAATCCAGCCGGATCAGCCGTTGCAGACATTTCGCCCGCCCGCCATGGGTATCGGGCGCGATCGGCGCCACCCGGTCGATCCGGGTGAAACCCAATTTGCTATCAGATCGCATCGCGGCGCCCCCAATCCTGCGCCCAAAGATATCGCGCATCACAGATCATGCAATGCCAAGCTGCGCGGCCCTAACCCTCGATCCGCGTCAGATCCGCCACCGACAGGCAAATCCCCCGGATACGGGCCAACAAATTCAATCGGTTACGGCGAATGACCTCGTTTTCGGCATTGACCTGAACGGATTCGAAAAACGCATCGATGGATATGCGCATCGCGGCCATCGCGGCCATGGCTGCGGCGAAATCCTCGCGCGCCATGGCCGGATCAATCGCCGCCTGCGCGGTATCGAGCGCGGCGAACAGCGCCTTTTCCGCGTCGTTTTCGGCGAATTTGATATCCGCGCCAAAGGAATATTCCACCCCGTCGGCCGCTTCGGCCTGCGCCAGAATGTTATTGGCGCGCCGGAAGCCTTGCAGCAGGTTTTCGCCATCATCGGTTTTCAAGAAATCCGAAAGCGCCCCCGCACGCTTTGCCAAAAGCGTCAGATCATCATTGCCAGGCATCGCCAGACAGGCATCGATCACATCGTGGCGAATCCCCTGATCGCGCAGATAAACCTTCAGCCGGTCGTGGAAAAATCCAAGCAAATCAGCACCATCGGCCTGCATCGGGGCGGCTGCGAAAATGCGCAGCAGCGGCAGGGTGATATCATTCCCCAGCACCAGCCGGATCACCCCCAGCGCGGCACGGCGCAGCGCGAACGGATCTTTCGACCCCGTGGGTTTTTCGTTGATCGCCCAAAAACCGGTCAGGGTGTCAAGCTTGTCCGCCAACGCCACGGTGACGGAAACCGGTTCGCTCGGCACATCGTCCGAGGGGCCGAGCGGTTGGTAGTGCATCTTGCAAGCATTGGCCACCGCATCGGGCAGGCCGGCGGCGCGGGCGTAATAGCCGCCCATCGTGCCCTGCAATTCCGGGAATTCACCCACCATTTCGGATTGCAGATCGGCCTTGGCGATCCGGGCCGCAAGCGCTGCCTGATCGGGACCCGCGCCCACCAGCGGTGCGAGCTCACGCGCCAGCGCCTCGATCCGGGTGATCCGGTCTGCCTGGGTGCCAAGCCGGTTGTGAAAGGTCACATGGGCAAGGCCGGCGGCCATGCCATCAAGCCCGCCATCCGTGATCCGGCGCAGGTCGTTTTCCCAAAAAAACCGCGCATCCGACAGCCGCGCCGCCAGCACTTTTTGATTACCAGCAAGGATTTTGCGGCCATTATCGGCGGTTTCAAGGTTGGCCACTGTCACAAATCGAACAATCTGCCCGGTTTTGGGATCGCGCAGCGAAAAGAATTTCTGATGTTCGCGCATCGATGTCTGCAGCACCTCGGGCGGCAGGCCCAGAAAGGCATCATCGATCTGACCCATCAGCACCACCGGCCATTCGACCAGCCCCGCAACCTCGGCCAACAGCGCCGGATCTTCGACCAATTCCAGCCCCTGCGCAAAGGCCATATTCGTGGCATCGGCATGGATATGGGCCGCGCGTTCGGCCGGGTCGAGCACCACATGCGCCTGTTTCAGCTTGGCGGCGTAATCATCAAATGACGTGACCGAAAAATCGCCCGGCGCCATGAACCGGTGGCCCGCCGTCCGATCGCCCGCCGCCAGCCCATCAATGTTCAGCGGCACGATCTGCGCACCGGCCTGATCCGTCAGGATGCACAGGATCGAATGCAGCGGGCGCACCCAACGCAGACTGCCCGCGCCCCAGCGCATGGATTTCGGCCATGGGAAATTGCGGATTGCGGCCTCTAGCACCTCGGCCACCACGGCGGCCGCCGGCCGGCCCGGATGGCGGATCGTGGCGAAATAGACCTGGGATTTTTTCTCGTCCCGGATGTCAAGCTGATCACGGGTCAGGCCCGTGGCGCGCAAAAACCCTTCGATCGCCTTGTCGGGCGCATCGACGCGGGGGCCTTTGCGTTCCTCAAGCCGGGTGGGGCTTTCGGCGAGCACCCCCTCGATCGACAGGGTCAGGCGGCGCGGCGTGGAAAACGCGCCCGCCGCGGCATAGGTAAGCCCCGCCTCGACCAGCCCGTCGGTGATTAGCCGCTTCAGATCGTCGGCGGCGCGGGCCTGCATGCGGGCGGGGATTTCCTCGGAGAAAAGTTCAATCAGCAGGTCGGGCATCATTGCATCCTTGCGGGGGGCGGCGGGCAGCCCTCGGGAACGGGCAGGCCATCAAAGACATCCTGGCCGCAGGCGTTGATCTGTTGCCAGGCATAGGCGCGGCCATCATCGAACACGGCAATCACCCGGTCGATGCCATAGGTGATGTGTTCCTCGCCCAGATAGGCGGTGGCGGTTCCCTGTTCGAGCGCCGCGCCAATGGCCTGCGCGTCAAAGCAATCGAACCAGCCCGGCGCATTGAGCGGCACGGCATTTGTCGCCGGCCGGTAGCGCGCATCGATCTGGGCGCGTCCCTCGGCCAGTGTGAAACAGGCCCGATACCGGATGGGGCTGGAATCCGAATCGATCCCCTCAAACCCCGTCACGGCCACGGGTTCGGCCATACCGTCCAGCGTGGTCATGCGCACCTCGGCGGCGGGGGATGCGGCATCGATCCGGTCGTAAAAGCCGTAAACCTGCAGATAATACATCGCGCCGCCACCGATCACGGCCGCCAACACGATCAGCGTTGCGAGAAAACGTCCGGTCATTGCACTGCCCCTTGTGGTTCGGCGCCGCCGGCCTCGGTCTGGACAAAGGCATCGGCGCATTGTTTGGCAAGCGCGCGCACGCGCCCGATATAGGCCTGCCGTTCGGTCACGGAGATCACGCCGCGCGCATCCAGCAGGTTAAAAATATGGCTGGCCTTGATGCATTGATCATAGGCGGGATGGGCCATGATGATCTGCTTGCCGGTGCGCGGATCGCGCGCCGGGGCGGCCAGGATCGCCTCGCATTCGGCCTCGGCCTCTTGGAAATGGCGCAGCAGCACATCGGTGTTGGCCTGATCGAAATTCCAGCGCGAATATTCGCGCTCGGTCTGGCGGAACACATCGCCATAGGTAAGCGCAATCGGCGCATCGGGATCGTTGAAGGGCATATCCATCACGTGATCGACGCCCAGCACATACATCGCCAGCCGTTCCAGCCCATAGGTCAGTTCCCCCGTCACCGGGTGACAATCATGGCCGCCGACCTGTTGGAAATAGGTGAATTGCGACACTTCCATCCCGTCGCACCAGACCTCCCATCCCAGACCCCAGGCACCCAAAGTCGGGCTTTCCCAGTCGTCCTCGACAAAGCGGATGTCATGCAGCGCCATATCAATGCCGATCGCCGCCAGCGATCCGAGATAGAGCGCCTGCAGATCCGGCGGGCTGGGTTTGATCACCACCTGATATTGGTAATAATGCTGCAAGCGGTTGGGGTTTTCGCCATAGCGCCCGTCGGTGGGCCGGCGCGACGGCTGCACATAGGCCGCAGCCCATGGCCGCGTGCCCAGCGCCCGCAGCGTCGTGGCCGGGTGAAAGGTGCCGGCCCCCACCTCCATGTCATAGGGTTGCAGCACGGCACAGCCCTGCGCGGCCCAATATGACTGAAGCCGCAGGATGATATCCTGAAAGCTGCGCGGTGTCGTGGCATTATCCGGCATCCAAACCCCCTTGCCCAAAGCGCGTTCTGATTAGGCGAGCCGCGGCACAGGGTCAATCGCGTGTCGTATGATATTGACCTTCACCTGTCATCTGTTTTCCTGTTAGGAAACACTGCGCCCCCCAGAAGGCGCGAACAGGAGCGATTGAGGCACATGAAAACCACATTCCGGGCCATCTGGCTGATCTGCGCGCTGGCGCTTGCGGGTGCCGCACAGGCGCAACAAAGTGTCTGGGTCCAGATCGAGGCCCAGCCCAGCCTGACCGAGGCCGAGGATCGCGCGCGTGTCTATGCCGGAATTTTGTCCGATGTGAATGGTTTTGCGCTGCATTCGGGGTGGTATGGCATCGTGCTTGGCCCCTATGATCTGCCCCGTGCCGAAGCAATCCTGCGCGATCTGCGCGCCGCTCGGCAGATCCCCGGCGACAGTTTTATCGCCGATGGCCGCCAGTTCGCGCGCCAGTTCTGGCCGGTGGGCGGTGCCTTTGGGATGCAGACCAATCCGCCGGCGCAAAACGCGCTGCCAGACCCCGTGGTCACCGCGCCGCTGGATACCCCTTTGCCGCAACTGCCCGAAGGTGGCCCCGAGACATTGGCCGAGTCGCGCGCGCATGAGGCAACGCTCGATCGCGGCGCGCGCGAAATGGTTCAGACCGCCTTGCAATGGGAAGGGTTCTATACCACCGCTATCGACGGCGCTTTTGGCCCCGGCACCCGCCGCGCGATCGAGGCGTGGCAAAGCGCCAATGGCCAGAACCCCACCGGCGTGCTGTCCACCAGCCAATACGACAGCCTTGTGGGCGGCTATACCACCGCGATGGATAGCCTTGGCATCGAATTGGTGCATGATGCGGATGCGGGGATCGAAATTTCCCTGCCGATGGGGCTGGTGGAATTTGACCGCTATGCCCCGCCCTTTGCCCATTACACGGGCCGCGATGACAGCGGTGTGCAGATCCTGCTGATTTCGCAGCGCGGCGATCAGGCAACGCTGGCGGGGCTTTATGCCGTCATGCAGACGCTGGAAATCGTGCCGCTGGAGGGGCCGCGCGATATCCGCACCAACAGCTTTACCCTGACCGGGCGCAACGCCGATATCATCTCGCACAGCCATGCGCGGCTGGCGGATGGGCAGATCAAGGGCTTTACCCTGGTCTGGCCCACCGGCGATGAGCAACGCCGCAGCATGGTTCTGGCGGCGATGGAGCAAAGCTTTACGCCGCGCGCCGGGGTTTTGCCCGATAGCTGGGCCGATGGCAGCACCGATAGCATCGATCTGATCGCGGGCCTTGATATTCGCCGCCCCGATCAGGCCGCCAGCGGCTTTTACGTCGATCGCGCGGGCCGGGTGCTGACGGCGCTGGATAATGTCGCGCAATGCAACAAGATCACGCTTGATGACACGCATGAGGCCGAAATCATGGCGCGCAACGGGCAATTGGCGCTGTTGCAACCCGCCGCCACCATCGCCCCCGCGCAGATCGCGCGGTTTCAATCGCAAATGCCGCGCCTGCAATCGGAAATCGCCATTGCGGGCTATCCCTATGGCGGGCGGCTGGGTGCGCCGGTGCTGACCTATGGCGCGCTGGCCGAAATGCGCGGCCTTGATGGCGCGGCAGATGTGATGCGGCTGGCGCTGGCGGCACTGGCGGGCGATGCGGGCGGGCCGGTCTATGATGCGCGCGGTGGCGTGGTGGGGATGTTGCTGCCAAATGGCAGCGAGGATCGCCGCCTGCCCGCCGATGTGCGCTTTGCGGCCGATGCCGGGTCGATCGCCGGCTTTCTGGCCGAACATGGCATCACGCCCGCCCATGCGGACGCCACGGCCGATATCCACCCCGAAGATCTGACCAGACAGGCCAGCGCCATGACGGTTCTGGTGGGCTGCTGGAATTGAGCGGGCCAAGGGGCCCGCTCAGCCGACGTGAAACAGGGTGTTGAACAGCCGCGGATCAAGGCTCTGGGCCGCGAAAGTATCGCCTTCGACCAATACCGACACGGCATCATGGCTGTGCAGGCTTTCCTGATGGCTGGCGATCACGCGAAAATCCCCGACGCGCGGGTCATCTTGCAGCACTTCGCAAAACAGCCGCGCCGCATCTTCGACAAAGATCGGATTGGCGGCGTTCAATTCGGCAAAGGCCTGTTCGTCTTCGCGTTTGACCATGACCTGGGTTTCCGTGGGCACCGCCGTGCGGCAAAGATCGATCAGATCTTCGAACCAGAAACAGGGCTGATCCTCAGCCAGTTCGACCGAAATCCGCGCCACGGAACGCTGCGAATGGGGCGTCGCCAACTGGCCACGCATTTCGCGGGCATGTTCGCTCAGCTCCAGCGAACAAGGACAGGTGGATGAATAGACATAATCGAGATGGATAATCTTCTTGCGCTGCCCGGCGACCGAGACCAGTTCCAGCGCGATATCGTAATATTGATACCCCACCAGCCCGGATCGCAGCGATGTCACCTTGCTGGGGAATGAAAAGCGCATCTGAATCCGCGCGTCGAAACTTTCCAGATCGGTGATGTAATCGTCCAATGCGGCCTCGATCACCTCAAAGCTGAACACGCGTTCGGAATGTTTATAGAATGAGCGCATAATCCGGCTCATGTTGATGCCTTTTTTGCCGGCCTCAAGGCTGACGGTGCCGGTCACCGATGCTTCCAGCGTCAGATCACCGCCATCGCGGGTATGAAACCGGATCGGCAGGCGGAAATTGGAAATCCCCACATGCTGGATATGGCGCCGCGCGCCCCGGATCAGGCTGGCAGGGCCATTTTGCAGATCGGGCAGCGATGCAAGATAGGCGCCATCGGCCTTGAATTCCTCGGGATAGGCGCGGGCCAGCGCGGGATAATTGCGCGGAGCCGCAGCAATGATCTGCGCCAGATCGGGGGCAAACGCCGCGCGTTCATCGGGCGTGGCAGCGCGCGCCCATTCGCGCAACACATCCAGCGCGCGCGCGGCCGCATCCCGGTCGGGCGCATCGTCGATTTCAGGCATATGGATATTCATGGGGCCCCCTCGCGAGATCGCACGCCCTATATGTATGCGATCCGCGCCGATTTACCAAGCCCGGCGCTAGATTACATCCAGCGCCGCCATGATATCGGCGATCAGATCGTCGCTGTCTTCCAGCCCGCAGGACACCCGGATCAGCCCCGGCGTGATGCCCACCACGGCCTTTTGCCCATCGGGCAGGCGCTGATGGGTGGTGGTGGCCGGATGGGTCACGATGGATTTCGCATCGGCGAAGTTATTGGAAATGGTAAAGATTTCCAGCGCATCAATGAATTTGAATGCCGCATCCTTGCCGCCCTTGATATCGATCACGACGACCGTGCCACCGGCCCCCATCTGGCGACGCGCCAGATCATGCTGGGGGTGGCTGGGCAGATGCGGATAGATCACGCGCGCCAGCTTCGGGTGCCCATCCAGCGCCTCGGCCATGGCCTGCGCGGTGGCGCATTGCGCCCCCACCCGAAGATCAAGCGTTTCCAGCGACTTGAGCATGACCCAGGCGTTGAACGGGCTCATCGCGCCGCCGGTATGTTTCATATAGGTTTCGACCGGCCCGCGCACGAGTTCCTTTTTGCCAAGGATCACACCCCCCAGACAGCGCCCCTGCCCGTCGATATGTTTGGTGCTGGAATAGACCACCAGATCCGCCCCCGCATCGATCGCATAGCTGTGAACGGGTGTGGCAAAAACATTATCGACCACGACCAGCGCGCCCACCCCATGCGCCAGATCGCAGACCGCCTTCAGATCGATCACTTCAAGCGTGGGGTTGGAAATGCTTTCCAGAAAGATCATCGCGGTGTCGGGGCGGATCGCGGCCTCCCACGCGGCCAGATCACGGCCATCGACCAGCGTCACATCCACGCCAAAACGCGCAAGGATATCTTCGACGATATAAAGGCATGATCCGAACAGCGCCCGCGACGACACGATATGATCACCCGCCTTGAGCATCGCCATCAGCGCGCCATTGACCGCCGCCATACCCGATGCGGTGGCAAAAGCGGCCTCGGCGCCTTCTAGCGCGGCGATCCGATCCTCGAACATCGCAACCGTGGGATTGCCATAGCGCGCATAGATGAATTCGTCCTCGCCCGCGCCCAGAAACCGGGCCTCGGCTGCGGCGGCGCTTTCATAGGCGAAACCCTGCGTCAGGAACAGCGCCTCGCTCATTTCGCCATATTGGCTGCGGCGGGTGCCGGCATGCACCATTTTCGTGCGCGTTTTCCAGTTTTCGTTCATATCGCCCGCTCCTGTATGCGTCGGCTGCGTCCCGTCGCGTCGCGGCGGTAAGCTGACATCGACGGTGCGATTTGCGATAAAGCAGCCGCCCCCAGCCGTCAACTGTGCCACATGGCTTGCCAAGCGCGCCAGAACCGGCATCCTGCCCCCAATGGAAAGGAGTCCCCAATGTCCGCACCGATCGAGCTTTACTATTGGCCCACCCCGAATGGTTGGAAAATTTCCATCGCGCTTGAGGAAATGGCCCTGCCCTATGAGGTCAAACTGGTCAATATCGGCGCCGGCGAACAATTCGCCCCCGATTTTCTGAAAATCGCACCCAATAACCGAATGCCCGCGATCATCGACCCCGACGGCCCCGATGGCGCGCCGGTATCGATCTTTGAAAGCGGCGCGATCCTGCTTTATCTGGCACGCAAGACCGGCCAATTCGGCGGCGCGGATGCGCGGGCGCAAATTGCGGTCGAACAATGGCTGATGTGGCAGATGGGCGGGCTGGGGCCGATGGCAGGCCAGGCGAACCATTTCCTGAACTACGCGCCCTCGATGGACCCGCCGCAGGATCTGCCCTATGCGCAGATGCGCTATCGCAATGAAACCGCGCGGCTTTTGGGTGTGCTCGACCGGCAGTTGGCGCAGAATGAATATGTCGCAGGCGCCGATTACACGATTGCCGATATGGCGATCTGGTCATGGGCGACGATCTGGGAAAATCAGCAACAGACGCTGGATGACAAGCCGCATCTGGCCCGCTGGCTCGATCAGGTCGCGGCCCGCCCTGCGGTGCAACGTGGCCGCGCCGTGGCCGCCGATGCCCGCTCGCGCCCGATTCAGGATGATCGCAAGGCGCAGGAAATCCTGTTCGGCATCAAGCCCGGCGGCAATTAAGCCGCGCTATCGGGGCCGCCTTCCTCTTCGGCCGCATAGGCCGAAAGCAGGCGGCCTTGGCTAAGCATGAACGCCATGATCGCCAGCGGCAGGCCAAAGGTCTTGAAACTGACCCAGACATCGGTGGACATCAGCCGCCAGACCAGTTCATTCGCCGCCGCCAGCGCGAAAAAGAACGCCATGAACCGACGCGTGAGCTTGAGCCAGCCTTCGTGGTTAAGCGGCATCAGCCCTTCCATCAACAGGCGCAGATAGCTTTCGCCCCGCAAAAGCCCCACCGCCAGC